>JAJDCW010000021.1 GCA_029260635.1 Phycisphaeraceae bacterium
GGTGTGGCCGCGGGGGCGGGGTACTACGGCCTGGCGGGGCTCCTGGTCGTGTTCACGTTGTTTACGCTTCAGGCGTTGCGGTTCGTGTTCCGGAAGATCGAGGCGGCCGTAGACGACAGCTAAGCGAAGCATTTGTTTGATAGCGGCCGTTACAGTAATGCCGCGTCACTTCTCGTAGTCATTCAGCCGGTTGTAGAGCGTCTTGACGCTGATCCCCAGCACCTTGGCGGCTTCGGTTTTGTTGCCCTCGAATTCATCGAGTGTCTTGAGGATCAACTGCTTCTCGGCCTCATCGATCGTGGTTCCGACCTCGACTTCAAGGACGGTATCAGAATCAACGCCGGAGTTGTCTGTAGTTTCGTCAACGGCTCTAATCGAAGCCGATTTCTCGGTTGAGTCGGAATCGTCTTTGTCCGCGTGTGCATTGACGGCATCACCACAGGAGCCCGTCTCGTCGTCGTCCAACAGATCGTCCAGGCAATCAAGTGAGACCTCCGAGCCCTCGAGAATGTATCCACGATGAATCATGTTACGCAACTGCCGAACGTTGCCCGGCCAGTCGTACCTCCGAATCCTTTCCTTAGCTTGATCGGTCAGGCGCTTCTCGGTTTTTTGTTTCTTGTTGTGCAGAGACAAGAAGTGGCTGGCCAGGAGGATGACATCGTCATCGCGTTCGCGCAGGGGCGGCAGTGTGATAGGGAACACAGCCAGCCGGTACATGAGGTCCTCGCGGAACCGGCCTTGCTCGACGGCTTCTTTGGTCCCTCGGTTAGTCGCGGCCACCACCCGGACGTTGACGGTTGTTTCTTTCTCCGCGCCCAGTTTGCGGAGTGTGCCGGTTTCTAGGACCCGGAGGAAACGGGCCTGCACATCCACGGGCATCTCGGTGATCTCGTCCAGGAAAAGCGTCCCGTTGTGGGCCAGCTCGAATACGCCGGTACGGTCTTTGTCGGCCCCGGTAAATGCGCCCTTCTTGTGGCCGAACAACTCGCTCTCGATCAGATTCTCGGCGATCGCGCCGCAGTTGACGGCGACAAACGGTTTTGACGAGCACTCGCTGCGGTCGTGGATCGCGCTGGCGACCAACTCCTTGCCCGTCCCACTCTCGCCACAGATCAGTACCGACGCGTCGGTCGGCGCGACCTTGGCGATCATGTTGTAGACCTCGAGCATCTCCGGGCTGTTGCCGAGCATGGACTCGAACGACTTGCTTTTCCTTTTGGCCGAGCCGTCGGCGTCGCCACGCGATCGTTTGATTGATTTAAGGACACGATCGAGATCGGCTTCACCCGCATCACGCGGCAGCAGCTCGAACATCGTAGAGTCGGACGTGGTGATGGCGTCGGCCAACGCATCGCCCTTGTCGTCGGATAAAAAGACAACGGTCTGGTGCGGTTGCAGCGGCAAGGTCGCCAAGGCCTGTAGGCCCGACGCGTCATCCACGCCGCAATCGATCATCACCGCGGCCATGGCGTGGCGGTCCATCTCGTCGCACGCTTGCGAAACGGTTCCGGCGGTGCGCGCATCCAAGCCGTACTGCTCGATGGCCGCGGCCAGGCGGTGCCTTGCCTTACGATCAAGCCCAACGATCAACACGTTGTGCATTGTTGATCCTCTTGTTCGGCGACGCATCCACCTTGGGCCCCACACCGGTGAGGCGTAATACGACTATCTAAACCGCTGTGGCATTATAGTATTAGTTTCGCGCGTACACGACCCGGGGGCTGCCGGTGGCATCCATGATTGTTTGAATGAAAACACCCCCCGGCTGTAATCGACCGGGGGGTGTAATAAATGCTTCACCTGGGATTCAGGCCCAGAGGTGTTGTCCGGGGTGTTTAATAACAGATTGACGGGCACGTTTACCCGTCGAGGTTGTCAACGGCGTCGTCCACCGCGTCCCCGGCGTCATCCAGCGCGTCCCCCGCGGCGTCCCCGGCGTCATCGACCGCGTCGTTGATGTCTTCGCCCGTGTCTTCTATCGCCGAATCGTCCTCGCAGCCGGTCAGAGCCAGGCCGGCGGTCCCCAGGCCCAGTGCCACGGCGAGACCAAATATTTGAGCTGATTTCATGATGTTTCCTTTCTGATGCTATTGGCTCTTCAAACCATGACGCGCCGGCTTGCACGGGCAGCGGAGGGGTTGAATGGCCTTTTGTTAACTTAGTCGGCGGCGTCTTGGATTGAGTCGCCGGCGCTCTCGATGTCTTCACCGGCACCTTCCATGGTGTTGCAGCCGGTCAGCGCGAACGCCATGATCCCTACCATAATGATCGACCAATGGGTAAACTTCTTCATGTTGTATCTCCTTTCAAGAGAACTGTTACAGCAATGCATACACGGGCTACAAGCGAACGGCACTCTGTCGTCAGGCCCGGCCGTGTGGGGGTGATCGTTTTAAGTCGGGTTTAAACCTCTTCGGGGACCTCCATGCCGGTGCCCTGTGAAAAAACCTCGTGCTGGATGTCGATGTAGATCTTCTTGGCCTCAAGGTCGATATCTAATGCGGTAAATGGCAGTGCGAATGATTTATCATTTTCGAATAATAAAATAGCATAAGCCGCGGTTCCGCGCTCGGTTTCGATCATCAGGTCTTTCAACACGCCAAGGTCTCGCCCGTCTCTATTTTGGACCGGCAGCTTACGCAGCGACGCGGCAGAGATAATGGGGCGTCCTTGTTTATTCAGATAATGGTGCTGAGATCGACCGTTATTATCTTGTGAAGCCGGGTCGGTTTTATCTTCTGGTTGGCGTATCATGACTTAAGTGTTTAATGCAATCGCTATGCCAGTACTAACCTTTGCCAATAAATTTACTGTCGACAAAGTATTAACACAAGCCATCTTCAACACTTATGCAGATCGTAGTGATCTGGTCGCCTGATATTTCGATGACTTGCTATCTGCATCGATGTCCTCAGGTGTCATTAGTTTTGAAAAATTGGCGGGATCGCTTGCGACTGTATTGAACGGATTACAAAAAATGTAATCGGTACACGGTCAACATCTGCGCTATTCAGGCTTGGCGTTAGAGCCAGATAGGGCTTATGCCGTGCCTGTCACTGTATTTATAGCATGTTTAATCGAAGTGCCCCGCGTTTGGCATGGCGATTGCAACTATCACATACACCACCTGCGGGACCGGCTTGCAGGCTGAAACTCAATACGTATCAACCGTTTCTTTTGAAAGGAAACATCATGCTTGGTTACGCTCTTGCATTTTTTATTATCGCCATTATCGCAGGGTTTTTTAGCTTCAGTGGCATCGCCGCCAGCGCAGCGGGTATCGCGAAGGTCCTGTTCGTTATCTTCCTGATCCTGTTCCTGGCTTCCCTGATAATGAACCTGGTACGCGGCAAGAAACTGTAACAGGCGAGGTTCAATGGGGTCGGCGCCTCGTAAAGTATGCGAGGGTATGTATCCCGGACTCAAACTATCAATACGATGCGTCGTTTCACCGCCCCGTCCGAGGCGGGTGGGCGCATAAGACATACAACAACGAAAGGTCACAACAATGACACCCATAGAATCGATTACAAACCTCAATGAAGAAACAGTCGATCGCATCAAGGACCTGGTCTGCATCAACAAGGACAGCGCCGAGGGGTTCCAACTGGCGGCGGAGGTCGTTTCAGACCCGGAGTTGAAGGGGTTGTTCAGCCGCATGTCCAGCGAACGCCAGGCTTTTGCTGAAGAACTCAGGACCTACGTCCTGATCAACGATGAAGACACCCGGGTCGGCGACGAGATCAACGGCTCGTGGAAGGGCACGTTCCACCGCTGGTGGCTGGAACTCCGCGGCACCGTGAGCACCGGCGATAAGTACGCCGTGCTCGCCGAAGTCGAACGCGGTGAGGACAGCATCAAGGCCATGTACGAAGAGGTCATCAAGGAGACCTCCGGCAGCTCGATGAACGACGTCCTGCACCACCAGTACGCCCTGGTCAAGCAGGGCCACGACCACATCCGCGACCTCCGCGACGCGGCCAAGGCCAAATCTAACTAATTCGTTTTACCGGTTACGCACCGGCATGATTGGGGTGGGCCGTCCTGTCGGGTGGCCCACCCGTTTTTTATAATCCCGCCCCGTCAGTTCGTCACGCCGCGTACATTATAAGCATCAATGCCGCCATAGCCGCCATTGTGAGGTCTTCCACAAGTGTTACCTTGGTCATGGGCAGGTTCAGTGCGGTCCCTAGGCAAGCGCATCGGATGGTCTGTTTTCTCAGTAAAGCGCGGAGCACGCCGGCTGCACCAAGCAGCATCAGGGCAAGCGTGACGGTGTTGACGACGACCGGGTATACATTTAATAGATACGCAACGCCCAGGCCTAGTTCGATGAAGGGGTAGCTGTAAGCATATGCAGCCGACCGCTTGCCTAATAGATCGTATCCGCGATAGGCCGAGACGAAACCGGGTAGATCCAGAAGCTTGAAAAACGAAAATACCAGAAAGAAGGCCGCCATGAAGTGACGCATCATGGGCCGCACCTCCCATTGGCCTGTAGCAAATGCGATCAAGATGACGCCCCCAAGGATATACCCGACGATCAAGAATAATGGGAACAGGCTTTCGGGGGTTGATTGGGACCCGCCTGCTTCTTGCATTGGGTGGGGTTGTTCCTGCGGCTGTTCAATCAGCTTGTAGTTGCCGTGCTTGCCGACGGCCTCGTTGAGTCGTTCGAGTGGCACATGCTGTTTCATCGCGACATCTGCGCGTGGCGGGTCTAGTGTGATACTCACACTTGAGACGTCCTCGATCTGATCAATCGCGTCAGCGATCTTGGCAACACAAGACTCGCAATGCATCCCTTCGACCCTGTATACATGCTTCATCATGCACCGTCCTCTAAATATAAGTTTAACGTATGTCAGCTCACCATATGAATGAACAGCGGTACTAGACATAAGCTGGGTGCCTACCTTTAACTGACAGCCTCAGTCCTTACGTTTGCGGGTATCAATCCAAAATTCTTGTAACCCGATCCGGTTAACATTCTTACGGCCACAACTCTTCCCGCTCGACCAGCGGACTCCGCCCAGGGTGTTTTTTATTCTTCGCCCAGTTCAGGGCGTAGCGCCAGGACTTTAGGTTCCAGCAGGTGGCGGCGAGTTTTAGTGCTTGGAAGTATTGCTTGTCTCGGAAGCGGAGCGCGGCGCGCATCAGGCGGGTCTGTTGTTCGATGGTGGCGAGCGCCGGGGGGCGGGTGCCTGACTGGATCATCGGGCGTAGCAGTTCCTTGAGCCGAAGGATGTCGTGGTCCATCAGCTCGGGGTTGTCCTGCATGAGGGTCGTGCCGGTCTCATGTCCCCAGTGCTGGTCGATAAGGGGTTCATTTAATAGGAGGACGCCGCCGCGTGCGATCAGGCGGTAGAGCCACCAGGTGTCGTAGGCGGAGTTCATGTCGCCGGGGTTCTCCCAGAGCACACCAGACTGGATGTCGTCTCGGCGGACCAGGCACTGTACGGGCGTGCCGACTTCCAGGTCCTGCAGGTATGCGGCGAGCAGGGCGTCGTCGGGGGCGAGGTATTCGAGGGTCGATGCGGCGCCGCCCAGGCCGGGCTTGCTTAGCTCGTTGTGCAGGTAGTTGTCCGCCAGGCAGATCAGGACGGAGGCTTCGGGTTTCTTGAGGGTCGCCAGGAGCATGCGTTGCAGGCAGCCGGGCTTCAGTGCATCGTCGTCGTAAAGGGGTTTGATCCACGCGGCGCGGGCCTGTTGCAGGACGTAGTTGTTGTTGGGGATCTGGCCGTGGTCGTCGGGGTTTCGGATGATGCGGATGCGGCGGTCTTTCTTCGCGATCTGCTGGAGGTACTGCCATGTCTGGCCGGGCGGGTCTTCATCATCCGAGATGACCAGCTCCCAGTCGGTGACGGTCTGCATCATCACGCTCTGCACGGCACGCCGGATCATGTCCGGGCGCTTGTACGTCGGCATAACGATGCTGAGGGCAGGGGCTTTGCTGGCAGACTGACTCATGACGGGGATTAGTATAACCGCCAAGGCGCGATGAGCGCTAAGTCCCGAGCGGAGGGGGAGGGGCCCACAGATTTACACAGATTAAAAAGGCAGATTAGGAAGAGTTTTTCGGTATTCACTCTTCATCTGTGTCAATCTGTGAAAATCTGTGGGTAAAAAATCCGAGTCTTCTTCGCGCCTTCGCGGTTGAACCCGTTATCCGTTGGGCAGGCGGTCCGCGTCGGGGTCGTCTTTTAAGATGCGTTCGGCCAGCAGCATGGCCCGGCCTATCGCCTGGTCCATGTCGAAGTAGCGGTACTCGCCTAGTCGGCCGCAGACCAGCAGGCCCGGGGTGTTGTCGGCGAGTTCGCGGTACTCACGGTAGAGCTGGGCGTTTTCGTTGTCGGGGAAGGGGTACTCGTACTGCCCGGAGTCGGTGGGGGTGAACGGGGTCTCGGTGGTTAGCAGCGTGCCTTCGATGGGCTTGGCCTCGTCGGGGTGCATCATGTGCTTCCATTCGAGCGTACGGATCGCGGGACCCTGATCGTGCATCGGGGTATTGACCTGCCCGCAGGGCTGCGCTTCTTGGGTGTCCGCATGGTAGGTGTGGGCGCGTTGCTGGCCGCGGTACTTGAGCTTGCCCAGCTTGTAATCGAAGACGGCGTCGATCGGGCCGGTGAAGATGGTCAGCGTCTGCGCTTGAACCTCAGACTTGCGTTCGAAGTAATCAAAACCCAATTCGATGGGGATGCCTTTGGTCATCTGCCGCATCAGGTGCGCGTACCCGAGCCTGGGGATGCCCTGGTGCTTGCAGTCGGGCTTGAGCACCGGTTCGTCGTCGGCCCGGACGTCGAAACGCTTGCAGAGGTCGGCGGTCAGTGTGTGTGCCGGGACGCCCCATTGCTTCTCGTTGTATTCCTTGATGAACTTCTCGTAGATCGGGCGCGGCATCAGCGAGAGCGCGGCCTCTTCGAAGTTGCTCGGCGTGCCGGTGAACTCGGGCTTCCAGTCGTTGCCGATGTGTTTTGCGATGTAGCTGGCGGCGATGGGCCAGTTCTCGTGCTCGCCGTTGACGAGTGTCTTCAGTGCGGCGCGATAGGTGTAGAACTCGGCGAAGCGTGTGACGAATTCCCAGATGCGGTCGGAGTTTGTGCGGAAGTAGTGCGGGCCGTAGGTGTGCACGCGTATGCCCGAGGCGTGTTTGTGGTCGTGGACGTTCCCGCCGACGTGGTCCCGGCGGTCCACGATCAGGACGTCCCGGCCGGCGTCTTGTAACGCCCGCGCGATGACGCTGCCTGTGAGTCCCGAGCCAACGATAAGGTAGTCTGGTCTGAGCACGTTCCGCCTTGGTAATCATCCGTGAGTCTGTAGACATCACATCATAGGGAAAAACCGGTGAACCTTCGGGCGTGTGGGGGTGTAGTAAGACCATCGTCACAAGGCGGGCGGTTTATGAGGGTATTGGCTGTGTGGCCGGGGCCTGGTTGTTTCATGTTGCCCCCAAGTGTGCGGGTCGATTAGGCCGATATTTTCATGGTGGTGAATGAACTGCGAAACACGCTTCTTATCGGCCTGACGGTGCTTCTACTGGGCACCGCCGCCTGGTGGTTGGACCCGCAGCTATCTGAGGCGCAGCTGCCGGTGGATGGCCGTGACGCCCCGGTGCAGCCGGAGACAGAGGACCCGGATGCCGAGGACAGGCCCGCACCGCCCTCGATACCGCCAACCGTCGCCGAGGCTCGACCGCCCTCGCTGCATTTCCTGCTCGGTATCAATGACGCCCGCGCCCGGCTTGGCAAAACGATCCCGACCGGCGAGGGCATCACGGTCGGCCACGTCGAGCTTAACCTCGGCGGATACCTTCCCGACACCCGCTCGCCACAGTTCAATGGCGTCACCTTCGTCGAACGCTCCGGACCATCGAAAGTCTCCGGCCACGCCAATTCCACAGCGCGCGTGATCTACGGCCTGACCGGGCTTGCACCGGGCATCAGCGTCGTGCACTGCTACGGCTCGCGCGACTGGATGTCGCTTGGTTATCTCAACGCCGGTTCCGCGCAACCACCCACGGGCGGACCGATGCGCGTGCTGACTCACTCCTGGGTCAGCGACGCGCCTAACGCGATCGACGTATTGCGGCGGATCGACTGGCAGGTGGACATGCACGACACGATCGTCTGCGCCGGGGTGAATAACGGCAGCCAGACGCCCGTGCCTTACCTCTTGGGTACCGCGTACAACGTCATCGCGGTCGGCACGGCGCAGCCCAACGGGTCCAGCGGCGGGTACACACGCATCGAGACCCGTGGCCGAAGCAAGCCCGACATCGTTGGGCCGCGAGGGTTGACCAGCTTCACGACTCCTGCGGTCGCCGCCTGCGCGGCGCGCCTGTTGCAAGCGGCGGATGAGATGACCGAGCACGCCCACCGCGCGGGCCGGGCCGAGGTCATCAAGGCGGTGCTGCTTTGCGGCGCGGTCAAGCCCGAGGGCTGGCAGCAGCCGGCCGGCAGACCTCTGGATGAACACCTGGGTGCCGGTGTCGTACACTTCGACAACAGCCTGCAGGTCCTGCAGTCCGGCCCGACAGGCCCCGGCCGCCTGCCCAAACGCATGGGCTGGGACTTTCAGGAGGTCCAACCCGATCAGACTTATACCTACGAGTTTCAGACCCAGGCACCGATGGGCGAGGCGTCGATCATTTTGAACTGGCACCGCCGGATCACGGGGTCTTTGGCCGACAGTGAATCTCGCGGTGGGTCCAGCAGCTGGTACGGCGCCCCGCGCACGGCCAACCTGAACCTGCGCCTGATCCACACCGACGACGCCGGCGACGAACGCGAGCTGGCCGTCAGCAAGAGCCGGATCAACAACGTCGAACACATCTATCTAAAAAACCTGGACTCCGGCCGATACCGCATGGAGGTCTCCCGAGTCGATCACGTCCACGACGAACCCTGGGACTACGCGCTGGCCTGGCGCGTTGAGCTGTTGCAAACACCCGCCGAGTGAGGGCGACATATCATCATGGTTTCAGGTGATGGGTGTCCGATCATGTATAGCTGAGGCCGGGTATGAAACGGGTCTTTCAATTTCTGTTGATCGCTTCCACGCTCGGGCTGACCTGGCTGGGGATGATGATTGTGCATGAGCTGGGTCATGTGTTCGGCGCGTGGATGTCCGGCGGCAGCGTATCGAAAGTCGTGCTGCACCCGCTGGTGTTTTCACAAACGGTGCTGTCGCACAACCCACACCCGCTGTTCGTGGTCTGGTGCGGGCCTGTTCTGGGTGTCCTGATTCCTATTGTGTTGCTGGTGGTTTCGACCCTCGCCAAAGCGCCGGGCTTTTATCTTGTCCGCTTCTATACGGGGTTCTGCCTTATCACCAACGGCGCTTACCTGGGGGTGGGTTCATTTGCGGGCGTGGCGGATGCGGGCGATCTGATCGAGTTGGGGGCCAGCCCTTGGATGTTGTGGGTGTTTGGCTTCCTCACGATTCCGGCGGTTTTTTGGCTGTGGCACGGTTTAGGGCCGAAGTTTGGATTAGGTGCTGCGAATGGTCGTGTCAGTCGTGCCGCGGCCTGTGCCGTTACCGCGAGCCTGATTTTGGTGGTTGCGTTTGAAGTCATTTTTTCGCCGATCTGAAACCGGGGGTATGCCAGCCATTCAAGGGCATCAGTCCGTCTTGCCCCGCATAGGATTCACAACCGATACAACCGGTCATCAAGCTCGGATGACGGGTCCGATCACCTGTTGTTTGTGGTAAAGCTCGCCGATGGATAACGGGCGTGGACGTTTCCGCGCAGGGCAGGGATACCGGGGGGAACCGGGGGAATGCCTGGGTCAATGGGGGAAGCTCCAGGGCCGGGGGAGGAGGCGTGGAGTAATCTGCGATGTCTGACCGGTTTGATGACAATCTTTTCGATTCCGTGATGAGCACGGGTATCACCGCGCCGCTGGCCGAGTCGCGGCTGCTGCTGGTCGGCGGCGAGGACGGCACGCGCTTCCGGGTGGCGTCGGACCTCAAGCAGGCCGGCGCGGCGATGGAGTTTGCCGGCAACGCCAGGGAAGCGGTGACGTGTGTGATCGAGGCCCAGGACGACCTTTCGCCATTCGACCTGGTGCTGATCGACGTGTCCTCGCTAGGGCCTGATGCGCTTGAAGCGGTAGGTCAGCTCCGTGACATCCAATTCGCCGGCCCCATCCTTGCGATGAGCCTCGACGCCTCCCGCGAAGAGGTGACTCAATACTTCGAGGCCGGCTGTGACGAATTGATCGCCAAGCGGGAAGACGCCGCAGAACTGATCGCGACGACGACGACGCTGGTGAACCGTGAGAAGGCACGCCGGTTCGGCCTGGCCAGCCCGGGCGAAGTGACCAGCGAGCTGTCGGCCTACCCCGAACTGCTCATGATGCTCCGCCGATTCGTCAGCACCCTCCCCGATTCGGTCGAGTCGGTCCTGTCCGCTCAGCGCGAGCATGACCTGGCCCGTCTGCGTGAGGAGCTTGACCGGGTCAAGCGCAACGCGACCAGCCACGGCTACTTGGAGATCCGCGCCTCCGCGGTCTCCGCACAGCACGAGTTGGAAGGATCTAAGAAATTAGATGCCCGGGAACTGGTCGAAGCGATCGATGAGTTGGCGGATGTCTGTCGGCGTGCGACCGCCTCACCCAGCAAGCCCCCGCCGCCCAGCGGCCCGAACTACCCGCCGTCAGGCTGATGCCGGACCACGTCTTTTACGGGCAGATAATGCACCCCCGGGGACCGGCGTATCTTGACGCTCTGATTACGCCGCGATACCGTCGGTGCGTCTTTGGCACGCACAGGCTGTGCGGCCAATCTGATCAGGAGGCGTCACCATGAGACACCACACCCTATTGTCGGTCCCGGCTTGGTTTATCGCTGTGCTGGCAATTGTTTACCCCGCCTGTCTATCAGGCTCGGCCCAGGCGCAGGAAGTGCCCTTTACCGGCGTGGTCAATCAGAACCAGACCGACGTCCGCGCCGGCGCCGCCGACCGGTACTACCGCGTCGGTGAACTGAACAAGGGCCAACTCGTCCAGGTCGATGAGGTCATCGTCGGCTGGTACAAGATCGTCCCCCCCGACGGGATCCACAGCTATATCTCCAAGGCCTTCGTCGACGCCAAGGGCGACGGGTCGGTCGGTGAGGTCAATACCGACCGCAGCAAGGCCTACGCAGCCGACGTCAACGGCCCGGCCGGCAGCTACCGCGTCCAGGCGATCCTCAACGAGGGCGACGGCGTCCAGATCGTCGACGAAGAGGGCAGCCACTACCGCATCGTCGCGCCATCAGACGCCTACGTCTACCTGCCCCCGGGCTCGGTCCGCCGGGCCCTGGCGATGGAACTGGAAGCCGATGAGCCCGAGGTGGCCCAGCCCGAAGCCGTAGAACCTGAACCGACCCCCGAACCCGAGCCCGCCCCCGTTGAGCCCGAACCTGCCCCGGAGCCCGAACCGGTCGTGGTCGCCCCGGCCCCGGTGGTGGTCGAGCCCGAGCCCGTGGTTGAAGCCCCCGTCGTGGAAGAGCCGGTTATTGAAACACCCGAGCCTGTCGTCGAGCCCGAACCCGTCGTAGTGGCTGAACCCGAGCCCACCGAAGACCCCTCGGTCGAGGCCTTGGACAACATGCTCGACGAGCCCGTCGCCGAGGAGCCGGTCATCGAGGTCGAACGGCTGAGCTTCGCCGACCTGGAAGCGAAGATGGAGTCTTTCAGTGACACGCCGATCGAAGACCGCCCGCTGGACGAGTTGATCGCCCAGTACGAACTGCTCAAGGCCGAGGGCGGCCTGAACCAGCAGCAGGCCTACCGTGTCGCCAGCCGGCTGGCGTCCCTGCGTCACGACAAGCAGATCGTCGAGGGTCTGGCCGTGATCGCCAAGGCCCGCCAGCCCCGGACCGAGAAGCAAGAGCCCGCCAAGGCCGTCACCTACGACGCCGTGGGCCGCCTGCTGGCCTCCAGCGTGTACGACGGCAGGACCCTGCCCCGCATGTACCGCCTGGCAGACCCCGCCACAGGCCGCGCCGTCGCCTACATCCGCCCCGGCGGACCCGTTGACACCACCGGCCACCTGGGCCGGCTCGTCGGCGTCCAGGGCGAACAGGCCTACGACCCCGCGCTGAAGCTCAAGGTCATCGCCGTCACCCGCATCGACGCCCTCCAGGCCGCCGAATGATCCGCGTGTGCCGCCTGTAACACCTGCGTAACCAAGGCAACACAGGCAAGCTAATAACACCTATATCTCCCCCACGAAGCCCACGTTTTCATAACGTGGGCTTTTTAACACAACGCGCGCCCGACAGACTTAATCCTCCCTCCATTTTTTCCCTCACAAAAACACCGCATCGGTTACGTCTGGCGCGGCTGGTTCTGCCACGACACCCCGTAAAAAAAACCTGTCTATAAACCTGAATACCGCAGCTAACACGCCACACAATCTCCGCCGATGGGTTCATGGGCACACGTTTTTTTGGCCCACACAGGAGATTCAGTTTGACCAGGAACACGATCAAGATCGGCGAGATCCTTATCGAGCAGGGCGTGCTCAGCGAGCAGCAGGTCTTCGAGGTCCTCCAGGCCCAGAAGCAGCACCGCATGCCCTTCGGCGTCCTCGCCGAACGCATGTTCGATGTCACCCTCCACAGCATCGAGAACGCCTGGGTCGAGCAGTACCACCGCTTCACCGGGACCATCGACCTCACTGGCGAAAAATTCGACAACGAGGCGCTCCGCGTGCTGAACCGCCGGCAGGCCTGGCAGTTCGAATTGCTGCCGATCCGCACCGAGCCGGACGGAGAACTGCTGATGGCCGCCAGCGCCAACCGCCTGGCCCGGGCCGTCACCTTCGCCGCCAACCGCATCGACCGGGCCGTCTACTTCCGCATCGCCGAACAGGACCAGCTCCGCGAGTTCCTCCAGCAGCATTACCCGATGCCCGAGCTCAGCCGGGAGATCATCCAGAAGGCGAAGGACCTGGCGGAGGCGGGGTAAGGTTACACATACAGCCAAGCAACGAAAAACGCTGCGCGGAAGTGCGGCGTTTTTTTATTCGCATATGACTGGCTAGTGGTTATACCCCAGTTCATTCTGTTTCTAAATGATCGAAATCCCAAGGGATGCCAGGGAAAGGTTGCGAATTCTTATGTGATTCACGTTCATATGGATTCACGATAACTACAATCCCCTGAATTTTGGGTACCAGAATAGCCATTGGTAGCACTCGCATGGGGGAGTATATTTGATATAAATAAACGTCCTTGTAGGTGTATCTTGTGCCCTTCATGCGGTAGTATGACACGTCGGGCCAATACCAACTCGGCGTAACGTTCCATGTCCTAATGATTTCAGATGCGGCGTCATCAGCTTCTTCTGGGTCGATATTGTGCTCGTAGCTAAAGATTCGGACCATCCGCTTAGGGTTATCTAAAAGTGCTACAAGTTCATCTGGCGGTGGCTCACCTACTCTTGCATCGATCAGGTTGCTTGTAGAAACACACCCGCCAGCCATCAGCACCAACAGGATCATGCAGAGAAGGCAACGAGCCTTATTGGTTGAATGTGTCATATGTAGATGCCCCTTTGATTGGAATACATGGAAGCCCGGCGGGCGTATGACGCGATCATACTGCCGATGGACATGAATCCGCCACTATTTTTGCATCGGCGGGTCCTTGATGCGGTCCGGACGTCTTCTGGTGTAAAGTAGGACCATGCCCCACGACCTCACCAACAAACTCATCATCATCACCGGCGCAAGCTCCGGGATCGGGGCGGCGACGGCGGTGGCTTGTGCGCGATCCGGGATGGATGTGGTCCTGGCCGCGCGGCGGGTCGATAAACTCGATGCGGTGGCGGAGCAGATCAGAGCGTTAGGCCGGCGGGCGCTGGCCGTGGCGTGTGATGTGAACCGGGACGAGGACGTCGCCAATCTGTTCAAGAAGGCGTGGGACGAGTTCGGGCGGGTCGATGTCGTATTTGCCAACGCGGGCTACGGCCTCTTCGGTACGGTCATGGACACCGACCTGCAAGCCCACCGCGACATCTTCGAGACCAACTACTACGGCACACTGCGCACGCTCCGTGCGGCGGTCCCCTATCTGAAGAAAACCGATGCCGCGCACCCGGGGGCAGGCGGCGGGCTCAAACATCTATTGATCTGCTCGTCGGTCGTCAGCGAGGTCGGCATCCCGATGTTCGGTGCCTACTGCGCGACCAAGGCGGCGCAGGACTCCGTCGCCGGTGCGATGCGGGCCGAGCTTGCCGACGAGGGCATCCACGTCACCAGCGTCCACCCCGTCGGGACGTCCACTGAGTTCGGTAAGCAGGCCAGGGAACACTCGGCCGACAACGCCGCGAGCAAACGCGAATCCAATACACCCAAAGCCTTCGAGCAGACCCCGGAACGCGTCGCCAACAAGATCGTCGCCGCCCTGCGCCGCCCGCGCCCGGAGGTATGGCCTTCAACCCTCGCCCGCTACGCCGCCGCGTTCACCACCGCCAGCCCACGCCTGGCCGCCTGGGTGATGCGCCGACACATGCGAAAGATCAATCGGGGATGATTCGGCATTGTAAGCCTCGTATTGCTGTTTAGCCGCCGCGGCCACGCGGCGAGGTGGGTCAGGACGCACACAGTGCTTCAGGCAGATGCACTTCGCCACAAAGAGGCACAGAAAGTCACAAAAGGAATCAAACACAAGCGCGTGGTGTGCAGTGTGAGGCGTCGGGTCGTTACATCCGGCCGATGCCTGACGCGCGTAAGTCAACGCTATTTTTTGTGCCCTTTTGTGCCTCTTCGTGGCCACTTCTTCAGGAGGTTTTTCTGCCCGGCCCAAGCGGGACCAGCGCCGCCGCGATCGACACCACAACTAATAACCCCGCGAACACGATCGGCAGCTGCGACAACAGCCTGGGTTGCGCGAGCATGATCGCGATCCACAGGGCGCACAGCGCGTAGCGAGCGGTAATTAGCCGACCCATCGCCGGCGACACGACCAGCCGACCGCCGGAGGATGTGTCCGACGTGTCCGGGCTCATCAATGACTCGATCATCATCACCGCGATCACCGCGAGCATGAGTGACGTGGTCCAGCCGGCGAGCGTGGTGAGACGCTGCTGCCGGGCCACCTGCCAGGCGATCTGCTGCTGCTTGATCTGCAACAGGTGTTCGGGGATGGCCGCGTCGGTCACGCCGATCTCTTCGAGGGTCTGCGCCTGTTCCTCGAGGACGGCCTGGTTGTCGTCCAGCAATTGGCGCTGCTCAGCGCCGCCCACGAACGCGTCTTCATAGACCGCCGGCGCGAGTCGGCCAAGCACCGCCGGGCCGAGCAGGACCCCCAACACGATCCCCGCGATCAGCAGGTAC
>JAJDCW010000022.1 GCA_029260635.1 Phycisphaeraceae bacterium
AAACCCTGACAGAAGTTTACACACCGAGGTGCTTCATCCTTCACGCGGCATTGCTCCGTCACGCTTTCGCGCATTGCGGAATATTCGTTACTGCAGCCTCCCGTAGGAGTCCGGGCAGTGTCTCAGTCCCGATGCGGCGGGTCGTGCTCTCACACCCGCTACCCGTCTTAGCCTTGGTGAGCCTTTACCTCACCAACAAGCTGATAGGACGTATCCCGATCCAGAGGCAGTAAACCTTTGCACGCAAAACCATACGATTTCGCGGGGTCATCAGGTATTATTCCAAGTTTCCCTGGGCTATCCCTGACCTCTGGGCACGTTAGATACGCATTACTCGCCCTTTCGCCACTGTCCACAGACCGAAGTCTGTTTCTCGTTCGACTTGCATGTTTTAGCCATGCCGCCAGCGTTCAATCTGAGCCAGGATCAAACTCTTCAATTTAATATCTCTGACGTCCCACCGAGATGGTGGGGGTGTCTTCGAAAAGAAGGTTGGTCCATAAAATCTCGATAAATCGAGACCGGTCCAGCACGGCTCATATCTATAAAGATGTCAGCCGTACTTTCCATCGGCGGCAAACCGATGGGAGTCGCCCAATCCTCATCAACGTCCCCCGCAAGCGGGTTGGTTGTCACAAGGGAAAGGGCATGCCCGCCGTGTGAAGACGACGGACATTGGGTTCTTTTAACCGCACCTCCTGGCATGTGAGCACCAGGCCATGCGGCCACATTCTTATGGCATTCCCAACTGTTCACTTGTCAAAGATCGATCCGCCGCCGTAGCAACGGCTGGCCCTTGTCTGACGACTGAAGGGCCGCGTATGGTAGACATCTTTTGCAAGCTGTCAAGGCCAGATCGTCGCCAGACGGCAACTATCGGCAGAGCGTCATCGACCCCGACCCCGTGGTCGGCGTCCTCAACGCAGGAGAAACATTAGAACAGCGCTCACCCCTCATGTCAAGCCGGGCAGGACGTCGGCCGCCCGGCCCCCTCCCGAGATGTTGATAACCACCTCCAATCAGCCACAAAACCCTTGTCTGAATGGGATAAGCCCACGAAGGATGATGCCCTGGGCCCGCCCTATTCAGGGGCTCTCAACTCGTCTCAATTGGCTTGGATGAGTAAGATGGACGGCCCGGCTGGACACTTCCAGCCGGAGCGCTGCGTGTACGGAATCGATCGCTCTGCACAGCTTATCCCCAATTGTATAGGAAGGGTTCGTGATGATTTCAGCCAGTTTTGAGGTGCACCCCCGTCAGAATCGGTCATCGATGAAGGGCTTTGGGCTGCTTTTGGCCGTGCTCTGCCTTCTGGTTCCCGCCTGCACGGAAGAATCAGAGCCCGCCGCGGCCGGCGACCCGGTGGTCCACACCTACAACCTCCGGGGGGAGATCGTCTCCCTGCCCGATCCGGCCGACCCGGCCAGCGAGCTAAAGATCCATCACGAAGCCATCAATGATTTCAAGGATGGCGAGGGCAAGGCGGACCCGATGCGCGCGATGACGATGTCATTCTCCCCGGCCAGCGACACGTCCCTGGACGGGCTCGCGGTCGGTGACGCCGTCGAGTTCGAGTTCCACATGCACTGGTCCCCCTCTGTACAGATGCAGGCCGACGGGTTCAAGAAGCTGCCGACGGGCACCGAACTGAACTTCGGTGAAGCGCACACGCAAGAGCATAATCACTGACCAATATCAAAGCGTGGGGGCTGTCGCATCGTGCTTAAAACCCGCGCGACGCGGACAACATCAGTGCTCCGAAGCTGGCGGACCCATTCTGTCCGTCGAATTGATCGCTGACGAACGTCTGTGAATACCCCGCCTGCAGCTTCCACCCGTCGTAATAACAGAACGCGTCGATACCGGCCTGGATCTCGCCCACCAGCGTCTCCGTATCGACGCCGTGGCTGTCCTTGTAGCTGCTACCGTCAAGAAACAGGTTGTGTTGAATGGCGCGACCCGCGACACGTACATACCCATATCCCCCTGCGCCCGTGGAGGCCTCCCCTGTTGCCGACGTGACATCCCCAAGCCGGCCCGGGCCGAAATCGTCCGGCAGATTGTGCCCGATCCGCCAGGTCACACCCGCGCCGACGTGACGGTAAACGCTGCCCGCCGCCAGCTCGACCTGTGGGATTAACTGATGCGACAAAGCCCAATCGCCGTGTTCGATGACGCCGGGTTCGGTCCGCCATTTTCGCCTTAAAAACAGCTGCGCCGTGACCTCATCGCCGAGTTGATTGTCCCAGCCCTGTGACTTGTCCAGGTCCAGCCAGTCGTGGATATCGTTCTGTATGTGGTCCGCCTGCGATGATGGCCCAACCACGCCGATATCGAGCTGTGCATGGTCGAATGTCGTGTCGTTGGCGCGCTGCAGGTACACCCCACCAAACAGGTAACCCGCGTACGGCCTATCCTTCCGCAGCAAACGCGTCGCCGACGTGTTTTCGGGTGTGAAGATCAGTTGCCCGACGATGTAGCCCGCCGCGGTCTGTTCAAACGTCTCGCCAAGCGTGGCCGTATCAGCAAAACCCTCGACCCACTCCGGCTGATGCGCATAGGTCATCGCGTTGCCGTTGGTGTAGTACCGGTCCTCACCATTGTTTCGCTTCAGGATCGCGCCGTCGTTCTCCCAGTAAAACGTAACCGTGAACGGTTTGTGCTCTTCCGCCCAAATTATCAATGAGTCGTATGAATACTTGTCATCCGTGTTATCCGCTCCGGTGTCCGCGTGACACACAGCCACGCAACAACAAACCGCTGCCGTGTACATCCATGTCTTGCTTGTCATTAACGGCCCGCCTTTTTGGTTGATGCCTTGCGGGCACGGGGTGCTAGATCGGTTTAACTTCGGTGTTCTGGTCACTGTAACCGCTGCGGGCAAATCGGTGTACCCGTAGCCTTTTGCATGTATACGGTCAGCTCGATGAAGAACGCGTGAAAATCGTCTTCAAGGTCCCCGTCGTGCGCCAGCAGGTCATCTACGGCATGGTCCAGCCGAACCGGTCTTCCTAGGCGTTCGGTGAAACGTATGGACATCATCTTCAAAACTCTCCGCATCCCTTCCGGAGTCGCGTAGGCCCCCAGCCAGTCCTGCTCGATCATCCGGCCCGTGATCGCGGGCATGGGTTCCGGCATGTGTTCGATCCCATCGGTCAGTCGCAGATAGGCCTGATCGATAAAGTCGCCCAATGGCTGGTCGTGGTAACGGTCCCACCGCCGTGCAAGCACGTGGTCGTAAGCCATGTCGGTCAGGATCGCGCTGTATCGGCCGTGCCTCTCACGCAGCCGTGCCCGGCTGCGGGCGAAGATCGGATGCGTATCCGTGAACGCATCGACCCGTTGGTGGTTTTCCGCGCCCGCCAACACTTCCGGGTGCAGCGTCGGACTCACAGGCCCGGGTACCAGGTCCGGCAGCAGGTTCCCCACCATCGACGCGGGCGTCGGCTCAGCCAGATAGAGATGGGCGAGAAAGTTCACCCCCTGAGTGTGATGAACCTCACAGCCGAATGCAAGTAACCCTTATTCGCAGGCTTTCCCGGGCCTTGTCCCAAAATCAAAGGCACACGTCGGCGCGGCACACCCAGTCCCGGCCCCGGGATTTATCCCCGGAATAGGCCCCGGAAAGCTCCGGTTACCGCCGGCTAACCCGGATGCTCCCCGGATTTGATCCGAGAAGCCCCCCGGAACATTTCCTGTTGAACCGGGGAGGTCCTCCCCGGTATGTAGGCCCGGAAGATTCCGGCATGGGTGTGGAATCCGCGCCGACGTGGCCGAACAAGGAGTCCGTGCCATGCCTCTGAGGCGAAGAAGAAGGTCTAAGAAGTAAGTGAATTCTGCCTATATCGATGCGGTGTCATCACGCCGCCATACCCGCCAGGGTCGGGCTAGACATCACCGGCTGCCTGGCCGGATCGTCCAGACGGGCCATGTGGTAAAGTTCCAGCGTGACGTTGTCCAGCCGGTCGGCCCGCTCATCGAACCAGGTCATCAGGTCGGCAAACCGGACCGCCTCGCGGAAGATCGGCAGCCGAGCCAGCATAAACAGCACGAAAACACTGGTCAGGGCACGGTCTTCGATGGTCCGGTCATCGCTGTGGCAGAACAGCCCGTCCTCCATCTGCATCGTGCTGAGCGCCGCTATCGCCCTGTCCAGGGCATCTGTCAGGTCCGGCGGGCTGTCGCTTATCCCGTGATGTTCCCGCAGAACGGCCGCCAAACCCGCTACGGCTGCTGCGGTTGCCAGCGGATCGCGGTCGCTGCTGCCTGTGAATGACCCGTCACCTAGCTGGCCATCCAGCAGGGCGGCGGTCATGTCCCGGCTAAGTGGGGTTGGGCCGTAGGTCAGCTCGACCAGGCGTCGCAGGCCCAGGCCCGCCGCGGCTATGGGCAGGGTGAGCCTCGACTGGAGTGCCAATGGCAGGGTCGTCCCGTTGTCGGCCAGGCAGCCGATCATCCGGCTGTGGTCCTGGGTGTCGAAGAGTTTCTGAATCAGGTTGTCGCTAAGCATGGGAACCTCCGTGTAAAATACGGTATCTGTTAGGACCAATCATAAACCAAACAATCGGCCAAGTCAAGTATTTTGTCCAGTAAATGTTCGGGTATCTGTTTGGGCGTAGTCGATGGTGAGGACCTCAAGACCCAAACAGCCTGTGGTAGTGGCTCGTGAGAACGGCTCTATATGTTGTAGGAGGGGCGAAAAACGGGTTGATCTGGGTGGGATGTGGGGCTGATCTGGGGCTCAATAAAGCGCAGAAAAAAACCTCCGCCACAGGGCTCCGATCCTGTGGCAGAGGCGCGCCACGGCTAACGAGAGATATCCGTCAGACCGTCAGAATTCTGCTTCCGTCACCTATCGTATCGGTTGGAATCGGGCCATGTCAACGAAGGTTACACAAGACGGAGACATTTTATAAGTGCATGAAAACAAATAATTTACACATGATATCACTTGGGTGATTTTGCTCGGATTAAATCGTAACTCGTACTGCGGAGAGACTTTGTGTGCGGCTCTCGGCTTGGACCTGTGGACCCATAAAAAAATGAAAATTCACATATATGGGACTGCTTCACGCCGCGTCTTCGGGGTGCTTGATCGAGCAAAATCAGAAGGTCAGGCGAGGCCGATTTGGTCCTCCCTGATACAATGACGGCTTGCCCCCATCGCGAGACGCCATGACCCCATCAGACACCCCACCGGATACGCTCCCGGCCCCCTCAAATAGCCCCGGCAATTGCTTCAGAACCGCCGTATCGGCCGAGCAACCCTTACAAATAATGGGCGTGATCAACGCCTACTGCGCCCTCTTGGCTGAGCGTGCCGGCTACAAGGCTCTCTACCTCTCCGGCGCGGGCGTCGCCAATGCCTCCCACGGCCTGCCGGACCTCGGCTTGACCGGCCTGGGAGACGTTGTGGAGGATGCCAAACGGATCACCGCCGCGACCGACCTGCCGCTGCTTGTGGATATCGATACCGGTTTCGGCGGGGCGTTTAACATCGCCCGGACCGTCCGAGAGCTTGGCCGGGTGGGCGTCGCTGCGGTCCATATGGAAGACCAGGTCGGCACCAAGCGTTGTGGCCACCGCCCGGGCAAGAAGCTGGTCAGCGATGCCGAGATGGTCGACCGGGTCAAAGCCGCGCTGGACGCCCGCACCGATGATCGGTTCGTCGTCATGGCCCGAACGGATGCGTACTCGGTCGAGGGGCTTGATCGAGCGATCGAGCGTGCACAGGCTTACGTGGAGGCCGGGGCCGGCATGATTTTCGCCGAGGCGATGACGACGCTGGATGAGTATCAACAGTTCACGCAGGCGGTCTCCGTCCCCGTTCTGGCGAACGTGACCGAGTTCGGCAAGACCCCGATGTTCACGACCGACCAGTTGCGAGACGCCGGCGTCGCGATGGCGCTGTACCCGCTGTCCGCCTTCCGCGCGATGAATGCCGCGGCGCTGCACGTCTTTGAAACCATCAGGAAACAAGGCACGCAGCAGAGCTTGCTGGATCAGATGCAGACACGCGGCGAATTGTATGACGTGCTGGGCTATCACGATTACGAAATTAAGTTGGACGAACTGTTCGGCAAGGAGCAACAAGACGATGAGCGATAAGGCGAAGCCCGCGACGGGTTCAACAGGGATGGCCGGGATGGTCGTGGGGAATACAAGCGTCTGCACGGTCGGGAAGGGGGGGCACGGCCTGCACTACCGCGGGTTTGCGGTGGAAGAACTCGCGGCCAACGCATGCTTTGAGGAAACCGCGTACCTGTTGCTAAATGGTGAACTGCCTAACACGAGCCAGCTCGCCGACTACCGTGCCCGCTTGAAAGCACAACGCGGCATCCCCGGCGCGATCAAAGACATCCTCGAGCAACTCCCCGGCCACGCGCACCCGATGGACGTGATGCGAACCGCATGCTCGGCGTTGGGTTGTATCGAGCCTGAGACGAATCAGAACAACCAGGACAAGATCACCGACCGGTTGCTGGGCATCTTCCCATCGGTTCTGCTGTACTGGCACCACTTCCACGACTCGGGCCAGCGTATCGACACGAACACCCCCGAAGACTCGATCGCCGGCCACTTCCTGCACCTGCTGCACGGCAAGCCGGCCAGTGAGCTTCAGCAACGGGCATGCGATGCTTCGCTGACGCTTTACGCCGAACACGGGTTTAACGCGTCGACCTTTGCGTCCCGTGTCGCGGTGGCCACGCTCGCCGACTTCTACTCCGGCATCACCGCCGCCATCGGCACGCTGTCCGGCCCGCTGCACGGCGGGGCGAACGAAGCCGCTATGGAACTGATTCAACGATTCGACAGCCCCGACGACGCAGAGGCCGGCATCCTCAAGGCACTCGAAACCAAGGAAAAGATCATGGGTTTTGGCCACCGGGTCTACAAAATCTGCGACCCGCGGTCGGATGTCATCAAGGGCTGGTCCAAAAAGCTCGCGGACAGTCTCGGCGACGACAAGCTCTACCGCATCTCCGAACGCATCGAAGAAGTCATGATGCGCGAGAAGAAGCTGTTCCCGAACCTCGACTTCTTTAGTGCGAGTGCGTACCACCAGATGGGCATCCCCACCGGGATGTTCACGCCGATCTTCGTGTTCTCCCGGACCGCGGGCTGGGCGGCGCATATCGTCGAGCAGCGGGCCGACAACAAGCTGATCCGCCCTAGCGCCAACTACATCGGCCCCGAGCCTCGCGCTTTCACGCCGATTGATCAACGATAACCCCCGGCCGCTCGCGGCTTAGCGTTTATTCACTATTACAAAACACACACCGAAAAGAAGTAATCCGCAGATTACACAGATTACGCAGATTAAAATACAGTTTGGTTTGCATCGAATCTGTGAAATCTGCGCAATCTGTGGATACCTCTTCATGCCTTGGTTTACCTCATGACTCCATCCCGCCAGCCCGACCAACTCCTCGCCGACATCGCCGAATATATCGTTGATTCCACCATCGACAGCGACGAGGCCTGTCGAACCGCGCGTTACTGCCTGATGGACAGCCTCGGCTGTGCGCTGCTCGCACTGAATTACCCGGCCTGTACAAAACTGCTTGGCCCAACCGTGCCCGGTGCGTCGATGCCCGGAGGCGCACGCGTCCCCGGCACGGACTACCAGCTCGAACCGGTTCAGGCCGCGTTTACGCTTGGGGCCATGATCCGCTGGCTCGACTACAACGACACCTGGCTCGCTGCTGAGTGGGGGCACCCGTCTGATAACCTCGGCGGCATCCTCACGCTCGCCGACTATTTGTGTCGGCAACACGCGGCGAACGGAAGCGGCCAACGCATGACGATCCGCGACGTCCTCACCGCAGCCATCAAGGCCCACGAGATCCAGGGCGTCATCGCTTTGGATAACGCCTTCAACCGCGTCGGGCTGGACCATGTCATCCTCGTCCGCATCGCCACCACCGCCGTCGCTACGCACATGCTTGGCGGCACACGTGACCAGATCATCAACGCCGTCTCCAACGCCTTCCTCGATGGCGGCGCATTGCGCACCTACCGCCACGCCCCCAACACCGGTTCACGTAAGAGCTGGGCCGCCGGCGACGCGACCAGCCGGGCCGTCCGCCACGCCTTCATGGCTCTCGCCGGCGAGATGGGCTACGCCACCGCGCTCTCCGCCAAAGGCTGGGGCTTCCACGACGTCGTCATGAAGGGCAATCCCATCACGCTCGCCCAGCCTTTCGGAAGCTACGTCATGGAGAACGTGCTCTTCAAGATCTCCTTCCCCGCCGAGTTCCACGCACAGACCGCCGTCGAGGCCGCCGTGACCCTGCATCCGCAGGTGAAGGACCGGCTTGATGAGATCGAACGCATCGAGATCCACACGCAGGAATCCGCGGTGCGCATCATCGACAAGCAGGGGCCCCTGAGTAACCCCGCCGACCGGGACCACTGTATCCAGTACATGGTGGCCATCCCCCTTATCCACGGCCGACTCACCGCCGACGATTACGAAGATTCCGCCGCCGCCGACCCGCGTATCGACGAGCTCCGCGCCAAGATGCAGGTCATCGAAGACCCCGCCTACACCCGCGACTACCTTGACCCCGCCAAACGCTCCATCGGCAACGCCATCCAGGTCTTCTTCACCGATGGCACATCCACCGACAAGGTCGCCGTCGAGTACCCCGTCGGCCACCGCCGCCGCCGGGACGAGGGCTGGCCGCTTCTGATCGAAAAATTTGATCACAACCTTGCCACGCGGTTCGATGCGGGTCAGTGCGAGCGCATCCAGAGTGCGTTTGCAGATGAAGACAAACTCGACGCGATGGCCGTGGATGCATTCGTGGACCTGTTTGTCTGACCTCGCATATGGTTTCTCCGACCACACCTTCCCCCCGATCTCTGGGGAGCGTCCTTAGCACGCGGCTGAGAGGTTACGCCTTCGATGCAGCAGGGAAACAGCACCCGCACAAAGAACCCCGGCCGTCCCCGGCTCAGGGATATGGCTAGTGGTATTCGGCGGTGTGCCCGCGTTCCAGTTGCCGAGGACTTCATTCAGGTCATCGATACCCACAAACCCATCCCCGCTTGGATCCGCCAACGGGTCGCCCGGCGGGACATTCTGATTCCAGTTAGCGAGCACGATGTTCAGGTCGTTGATGCCCACAAAACCATCACCATCCAGATCGCCATCCAACGCGGTGGTCAGCAGTGTGTAGCCGATGTCTTTCAGGATCCCTATTTCGATAGGGCTAAGCGTGCGGAGGTCCAGTCCATCAAAGACCGATGGCTCGCTATTCAAGAGTTGTTCGTTCGCGCCCGTGAAGAAATCAGTGTCCATGTGCGAACCGGAGCTGCCTTCTTCCCATGACGTCGGCGAATACAGCGGTACCGGGTTCCCGCCGTTGGCG
>JAJDCW010000023.1 GCA_029260635.1 Phycisphaeraceae bacterium
CCTCGCCGCGCTCCGCGGCAAGATCTACCTGCCTCTGGCGATCTCGAAACCGCTCGCGTTGCTCATCCGATATCTTCCCGTGGCACCGCGGGCAACTCACACCCTTCTCAAATGTATCTGTCTGTTTGTCTGCTTCGCTGATCGGCTGACGGCAGGCGTAACACAGGCTGTAATCCCCTGGCTCAAGGTCGTGCGTGACCGTGACGCGGTCATCGAAGACAAAACAATCGCCACGCCAGAGCGATTCGGATTCGGGGACTTCTTCCAGATACTTGAGTATCCCGCCCTCAAGGTGGTACACCTCCTTATATCCCTTAGCCTTGAGATAGGCGGTCGCCTTCTCACAACGGATCCCGCCGGTGCAGAACATCGCCACACGTTTCTGCTTGCCGGGGTCCATCGCCTTGTCCACATACTCGGGGAACTCACGGAAGCTCTCGGTATGCGGATCAACCGCCCGCTGAAACGTGCCCAACTCGACCTCGTAGCTGTTACGTGTATCGACCACCGTGACGTTAGGGTCCGCGATCAGGTCGTTCCAATCCGCGGGTTTCACGTACGTCCCGACCAGATGATTGGGATCAATACCGTCCACCCCCATCGTGACGATCTCTTTCTTGAGCCTGACCTTCGTGCGCTTGAATGGCTGGTCATCGCTGCACGATTCCTTCAGGTTTAATCCCTTCAGCCGTGGGTCTGATTCGATATGAGCCAGCACCGCGTCCACCCCGTCACGCGGCCCGGCGATTGTTCCGTTGATGCCCTCACTGGCCAGCAGGACCGTGCCACGCACCGACTGCGTACGCATCACCGACAACAGCGGCTTACGCAGTTGCACGTAATCATCAAGCTCGGCGAACTTGTAAATCGCGGCAACAATAAATGACAAGTTTCGGCTCCGGACGGCGAGTAATCATGCCCAACAGGCTGAGCATAACCATATTAGCCGCCGGGTCCCCTCCTGGGAAGAGGCCGGCACTCCCACGTTAGATTCGGTCAGGCCGCGATCGACGTATTCAGGACATCCACCATCCGCCCAACACTGCCGGAACCGCCCAGGAACACGATCTGGTCCTCCGGACAAACCCGCTCATCCGGGCCAGGATTGATGACACGAGTGCCGTCGCAGCGGACCAACGCCGCGATCATGGTGCGCTCACAGATCATCTGCTTAACCTCGGCCAGCGTCCGCTCGGTAAAACCCGGGAACCGGCTAAGCGAGATCCGAGACAGCTCAAGGTCCGGCCACAACCCGTCCAGTTCGAGCATGTCATCGACCAATGGATTCAACATCTGGTCTGTGGCCCGCGCCGCACCGATCACCGCCGGACAGATCACACGGTTCGCGCCGGCACGCCTCAGTTTGGGTTCGGTCTGGGCCTCGTCACACCGTGCGGTGATGCTCAGGTCAGGCTTCAGGCCACGCGCGCTCAGAGAGATCAGTACATTGTCCGCGTCATCGGAAAGGCAGGTCACAAGCCCCCGTGCACGGTCGATGCCGGCCTCGAGCAGGATTCTGTCCTGCATCGCGCTTCCCTCAATGCACAGGTAGCCCAGTTCCTCTGCGTCACGGATGTCTCGTTCACACGTCTCGATCAGGACAAACGGCTGCTCACGGTATGCCAGCGTTGCGCACAACGCCCGGCCCATCCGGCCGAAGCCAACCACGATGAAATGCCCGTTGAGTTTATGGATGTATGCGGTCACTTTACGCCTCCCAATCATCTGTTTGAGGTTGCCCTCAACTACGAACGACACCATGTGCCCCGTCGCGTACAACACCGTCCCCACGCCCCCGATCATCAAGAGCAACGCCCAGACGCGTTGGCTGTCCGACGTCGGTGCCTCCATTCCCACGGTCGTGAGAATGATGACACTCAGGTACAGTGAGCGGAAAAAGCTGTCGTCCCCTGTGATCATCAGCCCGACCGCCCCCAGGAGGGTGAGCCCCACGAGGATGAGCAGACTTATCCAAAGCTGGCGGGCGGAACCATCGATAGCCGTAACCTCCTGGACATGGCTGAAACCTGGACCTGATTTCAGAGCGCCTTTGGTATTAATCGGGCGTTAATATGCAGCGGTTAAGTCGTGTGGCTGTTATCGGTCATTTCCGAGCTAAAACAGTGAATCCTGTCCGTTTCCCTGGGACTCGTCCCCCTGAATGGGGTCCGCATCAACAGGTTCCATACATGCCGGCCCCTCGTTCCCGGGGCTGTTCACGATGGTACTCACCGGCCGGTACATCATCAGCTCCGCGGGATAGGGCACACACAATCCGCGAAGATCAGCCGCGTCTTCGTTGGCGGGGTCGAGCCAATGACGATACCGATCCTGCTCCATAATCACGGGCATCCGGTCGTGCAGTTCGCCGACGAGTTCGTTGGCCGCGGTCGTCAAGATTGTGCCGCTCTCAAGCTCGTTGCCCTCAGCGTCCTGCCAGTGCTCCCACAGGCCCGCCATACAGAACGGCTGCTCGTCGGCCATCGTGATCAGGTAAGGCTGTCTGGGCTTCTTCGGCCGTCTCGATGATCCGTCACCATTGACGTCCGGCGTCTTACGCCACTCGTAAAAACCATCCGCGGGGATCAGGCAGCGCCGACGTCGAAACGCGTGCTTGAACGAGGGCTTCTCGTGTGCCGTCTCCGAACGCGCGTTGATCATCCTGTAACCGATGCTGACATCCTTCGCCCACGGCGGTACCAGACCCCAGTGCAGCATCCGCCCCACCCGTTCTTCCCGCTCGACACGCACCGTAAATACGGGCTGCGAGGGCGCGATGTTGTAGCGGGCCTTAAAACCCCACGCCTCCCACGCGGCGCCGGTCAGACGCGCCAGCTTCGCCTCGGTCATCTTCATGAGGAATCGTCCACACATGCGTGTCACTCCGCGTAACAATAGGAACTACGTTAAAATGGTACCTGCGTATCACCCTCAAATAAACATGCCGCAAATTTAATTATTCGGGCTCACGACATGATCCACGTAATCCAGGCCGACCTAGACAACCCCCGCCACCGGGCCGACCTTATCGCCATGCTCGACGCCTACGCCCGGGACCCGATGGGTGGCGGCAGACCATTGTCCGAGGACATCAAGGCACGACTCGTTCCGGGGCTTAAGGCCCACCCCACCGCGATGACCTTCCTGGCGTACCGTGGCGACCCCGACACCGACGGCCGGGTCGCGGGTGTCGCCAACTGCTTCACGGGCTTCTCCACCTTCGCGGCGAAAACGCTGGTCAATATCCACGACCTCGCTGTCGCGCCGGATGCCCGACGCCTGGGGGTCGGGCGGAAGCTGCTGGATGCTGTAGCCGACAAGGCGAGGTCAATGGGTTGCTGCGCCGTCACGCTCGAGGTCCGCGACGACAACCCCGCCGCGTGCAGGCTCTACCTGGACTACGGCTTCAATGACCACGGCCACCCCCACCGCTTCTGGAAATACAAGCTTTAAATAGATGTATCGAGCATGTCACGCCAACGGAAGCCGCACGCGTTTGGTCGGTTCGGCTTCGGTGTCATCCACGATCGCCGCTTTGGTGCGGAGGCTGATCGACGCCGGGTCCCCGACATTGAATCGACAAGCCGCATCGGTCTGCACCAGGTACTCCCCGATGCCGATCCTGATGTGGTAGGTCATGTCGTGCCCCTTGAACTCGCGTGCAATGACTTTGCCGCTTGGCCTGCCCCCGATCGGCTTGTGTAATTCGAGGTGTTCCGGACGCAGCGACAGCGTCACCGCACCCGTCGCCGCACGTTCAAGCTCAACCTTACCCAGTGGCGACTCACCCATCGTGCCCGATGCCTGGCAGTCGATCAGATTCGTCCGGCCAAGGAACTGTGCCACGAACCGGTTGGCCGGGTGGTTGTAGACAAACTCAGGCGGGCCTAACTGTTCGATCACCCCGTCGCGCATCACCGCCAACCGGTCCGCGGTCGAGAGCGCTTCTTCCTGGTCATGTGTCACCAGCACGACCGCCATCTTCGCCCGCTCGGCCAGCATCCGGACCTCGCCACGGATCGTGTGCCGGGTGTCGGGGTCCAGGCTGCTGAAAGGCTCATCCAGCAAGACGATCCGCGAGCCAGGCGCGATGGCCCGGGCCAGCGCCACGCGCTGCTGCTGCCCGCCGGATAGGTCATGCGGCCGACGCTCCTCCAACCCCGCAAGCCCCAACATCCACAACACCTCGGTCGCGATCGCGCGTTTCCTGGCTTTGGGCACCCCGCGTATCCCGAACATCACGTTGCCCAACACCGATAGGTGCGGGAACAGCGCGTAATCCTGAAACACGAAACCGATCTTCCGCCGCTCGGGGGCAACAAACACGACCCCGCCCTGAAGGACCTCTTCACCTCGCTTCACTTCACCGATATCGGCCTGCTCGAAACCCATCACCGTGCGCAGCGTCGTCGTCTTACCGCAACCCGAAGGCCCCACCAGCGTCAGCACCTCGCCGGGATACACGCAGAAAGAGATGTCCCGGATTACAGGCGAGTCGTAGCCGGCAAATGTCTTTGTAAGGTTGTGTACACACAGCAACGGGGCTTTCATGCCGCACCCCGCTCGTTGAAGACAAGCACGCCCACGAACATTGCTGAGACACCCAGCACGACCAGCGCATAGGGAGCGGCGCTGGCGTACATCGCTTCTTCGGTGTATTGCCAGATATTCATCGAAAGCGTCTCAAACCCCGGCGGTGCCAGCAACATCGTCAACGGCAATTCCTTCATCACCGACAGAAAGACCAGCGACAGACTCACAATCATACCCGGCCTGATCAGCGGCAGCGTCACACGCAAGAAGGTAGATACAGGCCCCACCCCGAGCGCCCGTGACGCCTCCTCCAGCTTCGGGTTCGCCGAGAACAGCCCCGCGCGGATCGGCCCCACCGCCTCGGCCAGGAAGTGCAGGCTGTAGGCGTAAATCAGCACGAACGTCGTCTGATAGAGCCCCGGCACCACGCCCAGCGTCACCACCAGCAGCCCCAACGCGAAGGCTAATGGCGGCGTGGCGTAGCCCAGAAATCCCAGCCGCTCCAGACTCAGCGAAAGCCGTGACGGGTAACGCCTGGCCATGTACGCGATCGGCAAGGCCAACAGTGTCGCCGCCACCGCCGCCGCCGCACTGACCGACAACGAGTCCAGCACCGCCGTCCGCACCGACCGCCACTGCGAACCCAACGCCGTGCCCCACGCCCCATACATAATCGTGAAGATCGGGACGGCCAGACCGATCAACAATAATAACCCCACGAACAACATCGAGGGCATCTTCCACGCGCGAAGCCTTAGCGGCCGGCGGACCCGGGCCTGCCCCGCGCCGGCCCGTGTCAGGATCACCCGCCGAAGCAACAACAACTCCGCCACGATGAAGACCCCCGCCAGCGCCATCATCAGCAGGGCGATCGGCGCCGCGCCGCGTGTCCCATGCGCCCCCTGATATGCCTGATACAACGCATAGCTGAATGTCTCGTACCGCATCAGGCTCACCACGCCGAAGTCGCTAACGACGTGCAGGCTCACCAGCAACCCCCCCGCCAGGATCGAGGGCCAAAGCTGCGGCATCACCACCGAGAAAAACACCCGCGCCGGTCGATGCCCGAGTGAACGCGCCACCTCCTCCAAAGACGTGTCGTATGACGCCAAACCGGAACGCAGGTTCAGCAGCATGTAGGGAAAGTTATAAATACTCAACGCGACCAGCGAACCGGTAAAGCCGTTGAGCCGGGGTATGCTGACGCCCGTTAGATGAAAAGCCGACCCGTAGTCACCCCCCAGTGATAAAAGCGCGTAGGCCATCAGGTACCCCGGGATCGCCAAAGGCATCACTAGCGCCAAGGCAAATACCCGCTTCATTGGCAGGTCGGTCCGGCTGGTCAGCCACGCCGCGGGCAACGCCGTCAACGTCGTCACCCCCACCACCGCCACACACAACAAAAGCGTATTGGTCAGCTGAGTCAGGCTCTGTCGACGAAATATCACCCGGCCGACCTCACCCGCATCCGCGCCAAGCGACCGGACGACCAGATATCCCAGAGGCAGCAACACCGCGACCGCACACACCATCGCCGGGGCGATCAGGTACCAGGGCGGTCGCCGATTTGAATGACTATTCGCAGCTATCGCAGGCCAACCTCGGCAAGCAGGTCCAGCGTCCCCTGAAGGTCTTCCAGTGAGTCCAGGTCAACCCGGGGCGCCCCATCACGCAACTCAGCCAACGGTTGAAGCTCCGGGCTGGGGGTCACGTCCGCGACGACCGGGTACTCAAACGTGTCACTCGCGAAGAACTGCTGAGCCTTGGCAGACAACAGGTACGACACAAATTTCTGCGCCGCCGCCTGTTTCTGGCTGGTCTTCAAGACGCCCGCGCCGGCCACGTTCACCAGGTTACCGATGTCGCCCGCGCTAAAGCCCGTCTGCTCGACGGGGTATTGGCTGTCCGCTGTCTTGAAACGCAGAAGGTAGTAGTGGTTCGGCAGGCCGTAATCGATCTCGCCGGCCGCGATCCCCTGGATGATGGCGGTGTTCTTAGGATAGACCTGTGCCTGATTTTCGATCATCGACTCCAGCCAGGCCTTAGCCTTATCATCGCCGTGCGACTTGCGCATCGCCGTGACAAACGCCTGGAAAGACGCGTTCGCCGGCGCCCAGCCCACCTTGCCGTGGTACTTCGAGTCGGTCAGGTCGAACACGCTGCCGGGCAGGTCTTCGCCGGACACCCGTGTCGAGGAGTATGCCAGGACTCGTGCGCGTCCCGAAGTCGCGACCCACTGCCCACCGGTCCCCCGGTAAACTCCCGGCACACGATCAAGCGTTGGCTCATCGATCGGCGAAAACATCGCCGCGCTCACCAACGCACCCAAGGCCCCTGCGTCCTGCGACCAGAACACGTCCGCCGGGCTGCGGTCACCCTCCTCAAGCAACGCCACCGAAAGCTGCGCTGTATTCCCGTACTTCACCTGGACATCGATCCCGGTCTCCTCGGTGAACCGCTGAACGATCGGCTCGACCAGCGACTTGCTCCGTCCAGAGTAGAGCACCAGTTCCTCTGCCTGAAGTGGTGCGAACGCCCCTAACACACCGATGTGAATCGCGACCGCAACAATTGTAAATAAAGCACCAACGCGCTTGAAGCATGGCATCGTGATTAGCTCCTTATTAATATGGCTTTCCAGGCTCAAGATTATAGTTATTGAGACTCAGTGTCAAATAAGACGGGCCTCGATATTGATAGATTCGTCCTAATTACCTGCTGGATAGTGAGATGCATCACATGAGTACGTGGGCATAACCCGGATCTACCCACACACCATTGTGTCCTGTTCGCTGTGTAGGGGGTTCTAAAATAATCGGTCTTCACTCAATAAGGACCTATCCAAGCTCAGCCGAACGCCGTAGACTCAAAGCGGGCAGTTAAACATCTCCAGCGATCGACAAAATGGAGGCGAGAGATGAAGGCTAAGCATCAATATGTGGTCTAGATTGTGCTCCTTTCCGTCGGGTGTCTTGTAGTTTTGCCGGGCGAGGCGCAGCTCTGGGACATCGACCTGAACACTTCGACGATCCAGATCATAACGTTAGGGTTTGCCGACGATATCGCCACCCCGGGCTATGTCGATGATATTGGCCAGGTCGTGGCGTTGAACCCCGGCTTCGTCGCGCCCGCCGAGACGTTCAACTTCGGCAACGCCGTCACCAGCGTCGCGCACGACGGGATGGTGACCAGCTCGGCCAACGCGTTCGTCACCGCCGACGGCCAACTCAGCAACGCGTTACAGGTCCGCTGGTCCGCCAACACGCTCAACGACTCGGAACTGCCCAACGACGGGTTCTTAGCCGTCGCGACCGCGGACGCAGGCAGCCATATTACGGCGACGCTCACCGGGCTGAACCACGGCCAGAACTACCTGATGCGCGTTGACTACCATTATGAGGGCCAGGCCGTCACCGACCACGAAGCGGCATTCGAAGGCCTCGAAGAGGCCTCCGGCAGCCTACACTTCGTGCTCGACGGTACTTTTCAGTCCGTATTCTCGCAGGTCCTCGACAGCAACCAGCAGCCTCTGCTCCCGGGTCTGGTTAAGGTGATCGACAGCGTGCTGGTCCC
>JAJDCW010000024.1 GCA_029260635.1 Phycisphaeraceae bacterium
GGCGACCATCGCGGCGCGGTTCTCGATGCCGTGGACTTCGTCGAACGCGCCGCACTTGATCAACGCCTCGATGGTGGCCTTGTTGACGGTGCCCAGCGGGACGCGTTCGCAGAAGTCGTAGAGGCTGGTGAATGGTCCGTCTTTTTTGCGTACTTCGATGATGGCGTTCATCGCTTTTTCGCCGACGCCCTTGACGGCGGAGAGCCCGAAGCGGATGTGGCCGTGGTTCGGGTCGCGCGGTTCGTCTTCGCCGAAGACAACGGTGAAAGCGGTGTCGGAGAGGTTGATGTCGGGCTGGCCGACGACGATGCCCCGGCTGCCGTTGGGCAGCATGACGCGCTTGCAGACGTCGATGTACTCAACGACCTTGTCGGTGCTGACGGATTCGAATGTCAGCAGGGCGGCCATGTACTGGATGGGGAAGTAGGTCTTGAGGTACGCGGTCTGGTAGGCGACGATCGAGTAGCCGGTGGCGTGCGACTTGTTGAAGCCGTAACCCGCGAACTTGAGGATGAGGTCAAAGAGTTCGTTGGCCTGCTTCTCTGAAACGTCTTTCTCCGCCGAACCCTTGATGAACTGGGCGCGGTTGGCGTTGATGACCTTTTCTTTTTTCTTACTGATCGCCTTGATCAGCGAGTACGCGCTGCGGAGCGGGATGTCGCCCAGCTCGTTGACGACCTGCATGACCTGTTCCTGATAGACCATGATGCCGTAGGTCTCATCGGTAAGCCGGTCGACGATCTCGTTGAGCTTGGGGACAGCCTCGCGGCCGTGCTTGCGGTCGTTGTAGTTGGGGATCAGCTCCATCGGTCCCGGGCGGTACAGCGCGTTGGCGGCGATCAGGTCTTCCAGGCGGTCGGGGCGCATAGCCATCAGCAGGTTGCGCATGCCGCCTGATTCGAACTGGAACACGCCGGCCGTCTCGCCGCGCTGGAACAGGGCCAGGACGTTGGGGTCGTCGTAGGCGAGGCGGTCGAGGTCCAAGGGGTCGTGGTCGGGTATCGGGTTTCGGGTTTGGGGTTTCGGAGAGGCGTCGTCGGGTGTTTGGGGGGCTGATTCAGTTTTGCCGATACCCGATGCCACAGATTTCTTAATCGTCTCACTGTCTAAGGACTGCCGAATCAGTTTCTTCCCACGCTCGATGATGGAAAGCGTTCGCAGGCCCAGGAAGTCCATCTTCAAGAGACCCATCTTCTCGACGGTGGGGCCGTCCCACTGGGTGACCAGCTGTTCGGTGCCGGGCGGCTGATAGAGCGGGACGATGTTATCAAGCGGCTGCGTCGCCAGGACGACGCCGGCGGCGTGGACACCCGCGTGACGGGCAAGCCCTTCCAGGCGCATGGCCGTATCGATCATCCGCTTATGTGTGGGGTTGTCGTCGTAGAGCTTGCGGAGGTCCGGTTCCTGCGCGAGCGCCTTCTCAAGGGTGGTGCCCAACCCGTCGCCGATGAGTTCGCAGACCTTGTTGACTTCGGCAAGCGGGATATCCATGACCCGCCCGACATCGCGGATCGAAGCGCGGGCTTTGAGCGTCCCGAACGTGATAATCTGTGCGACGTGCCCGTACTTCTGCCGGACGTAGTCGATGATCTCCTGCCGGCCGTTCTGGCAGATATCGATATCGATATCAGGATATTCCGAGCGGTCAGGGTCGGTGAACCGCTCGAACAGCAGGCCGTACTTCACCGGGCAGGCATTGGACATGCCAAGGACGAATCCGACCATCGTCCCGACCGCGGAGCCACGCGCGTTCACCGGGATGCCGCGTCGGCGGGCCTCGTTGACGAAGTCCCAGACGATCAGGAAGTAAGCGGAGATAAGTTTGTCAGCGAGGATCTTCAATTCGCGGTCGAGCCGTGCGCGGATTGCGTCGGTGATGCCGTCCTCGCCGTAGCGCCAGATCAGCCCGGCCTCGCAGAGCTTGCGCAGCGCGTTGTCGCACTGGTCTTTGAGGTCTTCGCCGGTCGTATTCTTGTCGTTGAGTTCATCGAACGGTTCCAGGTCGAAGCCTGCGCAGAACGCCTGATGCCATTCGGTGGAACCTACGGGATGTTCGATGTTCGATCGGCGATCTTCAATCTCAGATTGAACATTGCCGATCGTCGATTGCAAATCTTTAACCTGCTCGATCTTGACGACCGGGGCGTAGTTGGCGTTGAAGTCCAGCTCCAGCTCGCACATCTCGGCGATGCGGACGGTGTTCTCGCAGGCCTCTGACCACTTGGGGTGATCCATCGCGGCGTGCATCTCATCGCCGCTCTTGAGGTAGAGCTGCGTGGGGTACTTCATCCGGCTCTCGTCGCTGACGAGCTTGCCGGTGGAGATGCAGCACAGCGCATCGTGCGGGCCGTGGTCGTTCTCCAGCAGGAAGTGGACGTCGTTGGTGGCGACCGTGCCGATCCCCAAGCGGTCGGCCAGGTCCATCAGCGCCGGGTTGACCTCGTCCTGCTCGGGGATGTGTTTCTGTAGCTCGATGAAGAAGTGGTCCGGGCCGAACAGCTCGAGGTAGGTCTCCGCGATCTCCTTGGCACGCTTGCGGTCGTCCTTCATCAACGCCGAGGGGATCTCGCCGCCGAGGCAGGCGCTGGTGCAGACCAGCCCGTCGCTGTATTGGCGGAGGACCTCCTTGTCGATCCGCGGCTTGTAGTAGAAGCCCTCGGTGTAGGCGATCGAGCCTAGCTTCAGGAGGTTCTGATAGCCCTGCCGGTTCTGCGCCAGCAGCAACAGGTGGTACCCGCCGTCCTTCACCCCGGTCGCCGTGCGGTTCTTGCGGGACTCGGCGGCCATGTAGGCCTCGATCCCGATGATGGGCTTCACGCCGGCGGCGACGGCCTTGGAATAGAAATCGACCACACCGAACAGACAGCCGTGGTCGGTGATCGCGATCGAGCCCTGGTTCAGCTCCTTGGCGCGTTTGACCAGGTCGGCGGTCTTGCAGGCCCCGTCCAGCAGCGAGTACTGGCTGTGTACGTGCAGGTGGACAAAGGGTTTATTTTCTTTCGTAGACGCCATCCCTGGCCGGCCCTCTATATAGACGGTGTGCAATCTGGCAAACGGGTGGGCGTGACCGAGTCAGTCGCGTCCATGCAACCAAAATACCCGTTCCCCATCGAGGTGTCGATAGGCGAAAACCCGCTAAAAACATGGGCGGATCATGTAACTCTACGTTTGATACCGGATTGGCGTTGATCGAAGCCGTTTTAGATTTATGCCGATTTTTCTTCCGGGTTGTAGGGCGAGTACTCCTTCAGGACCCATCGAAGCGGCACCGCGTGTGGGGTTCGGATGATCTTCTGCGGCGCGAACGTGACGGACCGGCCGGTCTGGTTGAACTCGGCCGTGGATCCGCTGGTCCAATGGGTCTCGGCCCGGCCCGTGAGTTGAAGCGTGTCGCCCGTGTCGAAATCGATAAACAGCAGCCCGGCCCGGGGGTCGGTGGCAAGGTTGCCCAGCGTCTGGAACATGTTGTTGCCGGGGTAATCGTTGAACGTGAGGCTGCCACCCCGGGCTACACGGACGAATCCGGGGACCCCGCCGCGGTGGGAGACATCGACGCCGCGGTCCTTAGCGTGGGTGGCGATGAAGAAGGTGTCGGCTCGGCGGATCAATTGGATGTCGGCGTTGGAGAGTGCGGTATCGGTACTGGCGGGCGCAACATCCGGGAAGCGGTCGTGTACGACAACCTCCCGGCGTTGGATGTACTTCGGGCAGTTGCCGTAGGCCTGATCTATTTGGATGTACAGGGTTTCATCCCGGCGAGACGCCCGGCCGTTAAACCGGAAACGCTGGCGGTTGGCGAGGTTGATCGCCAGGAAGCCGGCCGGGGCTTCGGCTGGGGATGAAACGGCCAGCGGGTCGTCGGGCAGGGGGTTGGCATCGACGGTGACGGTGCGTGCGTCCTGCGCCGAGATGAAGCCCGGGTTGCCGGTCAGCGCGGAGGCCCACACGTCGCCATCGTGATCGAGCCCGCCCCGAAAGAGGATCGGCAGGTTGGCGAGGAAGCCCCCCGCACCGTCGGGGAGGTGGGCATGGATGATTCGACCAACCTTCTGAGCCTGTTCAGAAACGCCTGCGCGCTCCTGGACCGCAAGTTCGCCTTCGTGGAAGGGGCTACTCATCGTCGCCCTCCAGTACGTCACGCCAGTAGGGATCGGGGCCGCAGAGGTGGTCCCATGTCTGCGCAACGTCATTGTTCGCTTCTTGGCCGGTCGTTTCGGAATTTGATGGGTCTTCTTGCATGTCTTGGCTTCTTTGCGACAGCAGTGAACTGATGACATGTGCCTATCTATGACACCCGTCTGTAATTAGCATTTAGCCTAAATATTAATTAATAATCTAATGTACGGTGATGCTGGTGGTCGTAGAGGTTGGTTGCTCATGGTTGAGTTCCCGGGTGGTCAGTCGGGCTAGGGCTGGTATAAAGATATTGGGCGGTCTTACGATCTAACTCATGACGCGTTAGCGTAGCGTAGGTCGGAGGCTTCAATGGGTACATCATTGGCGCTCATGTCCCGGCGACTCATAAGCCCGTTATTGTCGAACTCCCAATGCTCATTGCCGTGAGATCGGAACCATTGGCCCTGCTCGTTGTGCCATTCGTACTCGAAGCGGACGCTGATGCGGTTGTCGGTGAAGGCCCACAGCTCTTTCATCAGACGGTAGCCGTTTTCGATCTGCCATTTATCGGCAAGGAATTTCTCGATGGCACGCCGGCCCTGGAAGAACTCGTCACGGTTGCGCCACCGGCTATCTACTGAGTATGCCTTGGCGACTCGTTCGGGGTCTCGGCTGTTCCATGCGTCTTCTGCGGCCTGGACCTTGGCGAGTGCTGTATTGCGGTCGAACGGGGGCTTGATGTCTGTGGGTGAGGGCATGACGTACTCCGCTTAAATTGTGTGCGTATTAATCTTGGTCTTGAAAGCCCGGGCCGGCGGTTGGGCCG
>JAJDCW010000025.1 GCA_029260635.1 Phycisphaeraceae bacterium
TGCCGCGTTGCTCGACGTCACTTTCGAGTTCACGGACCCGGCGTTTGTAGGTGAAGTCCACCAGCAGAGCGCGGTTGGCCTTGGCGGTTTTGAGGTCGAGCTTGGCGCGTTCCAAGCGAAGCTTGTCGCGGGTCAGGTCGGTCTGTGCGATGTATTTTTCGTCGAACAGTTTCTGTGACCACTCGGCGGTGTTCTCGGCGTCTTCAAGATCTCCCTCGGCGAGTTTGATCTTGGCGTCCAGCTCGTCGAGTTCCTTGGGGTGTTCACCCTCGACATATTTCTTGAGGTCCTGCTTGGCGAACTCGGCGTCGAGCTCGGCCTGGGCGACATCGCTCTCGCCTTTGCTTCGGGTGATCTCCAGGTTTTCACGGGCGCGGATAAAGGCGGCGTCGGCGTTCTGCACGCGTATCTGCTGATCGACGAGGTTGTCTTCGAGCTGGCTGGCGTCGAGCTCGACGAGCAGTTCGCCTGCGTTGACGTGCTTGCCTTCCTCGATGATCCAGATGATGGTGGTCTGGCCTTCGACTTCGCTTTTGAGGACTACCTGTTCGCGTGCCTGGATCGTGCCGGACTCGGTGACGTGGATGGTCAGTGGTCCTTTTTCGGCGACGAAGACGGGGCCGTTGTTGTCGGCGCTATCCGCGCCGGGGGGGCCGGCGAAGAAGAAGATGCCGCCCAGCAGCACGACCAGCGCGGCACCGGTGATCGCGGGCCAGGTGCGCCACCAGGGCGCGGCACGACCGTTTGTGCTGTTCACGCTACCCGTTGTTGTGATGGTCGTCATCGGGGACCTCCTTGGGGTCGTATGTTTGCCAGAGCCCCTGCTCGTTCACTTGTAATACGCCCATGTCGCGTTGGATCTCGAGTTCGGCGATCAGATAATTCACCAGGGCGGCGGTGAGGCTGTTCTGGCTTTGGACCAGGTCGTCTTTGGCGTCCAGGGCGTTGCGGATGCTGCCCCGTCCGGCTTGGAGCAGCATGTCGGTGCTGCGGACGCGCTCCTGGGCCAACTCGACTGCGCCGGCCTGGATGTGCAGCGACTCGCGGAACTCCAGCAGGTCACGGAGTATGTTACGCACATCGAGCTTGACGCGGTCTTCGGTTTCCTGAAAATCCCGCACCGTGCGCTGCAGGTCGATCAGCCGGTTGCGGTAGCTGTTGCGTTCGCGGGTCCGCTCCAGCGGTAAGTCCAGCGTCAGCAGCGTGTCGTAGAAGCCCTGGTCGAATCGTGGGTCGAACGCGTCGGGTTCGCCGGTCGAAGAAAGCGACCGCCCTTCCCCGGCGCGTGCCCGGCCAAGTAGGGTCAGTTCTGCGCCCAACGCATCGGCGGCGATCACGACCTGTCGCTGGGCGTCGTAGACATCGCCCTGCGCGATGCGCAGGTCCAGGCGGTTTTTCAGTGCCAGGTCCGTGGCGGTCGACTCCTCAAGTTCCATCGGTCCTGCACCCTCTCGGCCGGGGGCGACGAGTGTGACGGGTGCGTCGGCGGGTATCAGCTCGTCGGTCTGTGTCTGAGAAAGCGGATCTTTCCGAGGGGGCAGCGTATCACGCACGACCTGGGCCAGGCGTTGCAACTCGTCGCGTTCCAGTTCGATGTCAGCATCGACCGGCAGGCCGAGGGTGAGCTTGAAGCGGTCCAGAGCCCGCTCGTACGACTGCTGCGCCGAGATCCATCGCTGCCGGGCACGCAACTCGTCCTGAAGCGCACGGTCGACTTCGATCGGCGGTTGCAGGCCGGCCTGCTCATCAGCCTTGACCTTACGCACGGTGAGAACCAGCCCGCGGTAGTTGTCTTCCTCGTTCTGGATGCGGTCAAGCTGCTGGAGGACGGAGAGGTATTCGCTGGCGATGCTTACCGCGAAGGTGCGCTTGAATCGCTCGAAGTTATAGATCGCGTAAAGCGCGTCGCGCTCGGACTGCACCAGGGGCTCGGCGACGATGTGCCTGCCCGAACCGCGCAACAACGGCAGCTCGACGGAGAAGTCGGCCGAGAGCGCGTTACTCGCCGAGCGGTCTTGTGTGAGCAGTTTGGCGACATCCAGGGCGATGGCGCCGGAAAGTGTCAGGCCGTTGGTAAAGCGTTGGGTCAGTCCAAGCTCGGTGCTGGAGTCGATGCCGGCGACCTGGGGATCTGAGCCGGAGTCGTAGCTGACGTCGGCGCTGCTGACCCCGGAGAAGGTGGTGCGGAAGGCGTCGCGTTCCAGGTCCAGCGCCAGTGCGGTGCGGTAGACGGTTTCTTTTTGTGATTGGTAATCGCGGCTGTTGGCGGCGGCGGCGCGGAGTGCGTCGATGAGTGTGAGCCTGACGGGGGTGTTGGGCTCGATGGTCATGATCCCGTCTGTCTCTGCGACGCCTTGGTTAAGGTAATCGTCGTTGGGCCAGTGCGGGATGGGATCGAGGTTGGTGACGCCCAGCGAAGCGGCGTGTGATTGGGGCAGGCCCTGGGCTTCCATGAGCCGACGGCGGAGGGTCTGCTCGGGTTTTTCGATGCTGAAGGGCTCATCGTGTCCCAACGCTTCGAGTTGCTTTTGACGGATAATCGCTGAAGCCTTGTCATCCGCTTCCCGGCGGTAATCGCCGGGCTTACAGCCGGGTGCGAGCAGGGTCATCCAAGCCAGGCAAACAAAGATCAGACCCCCTCGCCATATTGGGTGTTTATATAGAGGAGTCATACGGCCATAGGCGCAGAATTAGGGTGTCCCGGGCTAGTATCCAACGTATCACGTCTAACGCTGATACCCGGGTATTATTGCTGATTATACCGTTGCGACGCGGAAAATGCTGGGCATGCGTATTATTTATTAAACCAGATGCAACAGGCATTTGCCGCTATACCCGTCGGTTAAGAGCGTTTATTCCTTGATCTGGAATCCCCCTTTCCCCTGCTGACCGGCCTCGATAAAGACTCGGCGTCGGCGTTGCAATTCGTGCGGTAGGTTGGGGAGAAAACCGGCTGTTCCAGCGTCATACGGTCGTCCGGGCCCAGGTGCAGCAAGGCATCGACGATTTTGCCAAGCGGGACGCCGGCCCCGCCTACGCGTACCCGCCCCGCCGGATCCATGCTCATGTCTTCACCCAACAGGGCCGAGCCATCCAATGCCCCTAATCCGTCGGCGGGCAAACGCAGCAGCGCGGGTTGAGCGATGCCGGTATTATGCAATCGGAGCCAGATAAAGATGCCGAGCCGACCATGCGTATCGCGGCTGCCGATGGAGCTTGACCCCCCTCCCAGGCCCTGCTACAACATCTATATAGATTGCGGGGTAGAGCAGCTTGGTAGCTCGTCGGGCTCATAACCCGGAGGTCGCAGGTTCGAATCCTGCCCCCGCTA
>JAJDCW010000026.1 GCA_029260635.1 Phycisphaeraceae bacterium
CAACTCATCAAGCAAGGCCTCGCCGATCAGGTCCTGGCGTTCGTCGCCCCTATATTGACGGGAGACGCCAACGCCCTTGGCGCAGCCATCGGCCTGTCACACGAGACCATCGCCGAAGCGCAGCCACTCAAACTGATCTCAGTTGAACAGCTTGGTGAAGATGTGTTATTGGATTACCGGGTTAAACCACAATCGGAATAGGCGGACAGAATCCGGTGACGGTTTAGCGGTCGATCGAAGGTCGTCGGGCTATGACCCCTCATCCACCACGATCCGGTTGCCGTGGACCTCGATGATCTTGACGGGCTGCCCCGCGCCGATGAACGGGCCGACGCTGACGACGTCGATGATCTGTTCGCCGAATTTCGCAGTGCCCGAGGGTCGAAGGTCGCAGGTGGTGGTGCCGGTGAGCCCAACGGTGGCCGCGCCCAGGACCTCGTCGCCGCTGACGTGGATCTTTCGGCCGGTTACATCGACGCCCACCGCTGCGCCTGAGGGCTGCTCGGTATCCAGGATCAGGCGGTTCAGCCCCGGGATCTTCCCGAAGTGTTTGGTGATGTAGTAGAAGCCCACGCCGCTTGCCAGCAGTGCTAACAAGGTCGTGAACATTGAGGCGACGAGTCGGCCCTGCATCTCCGGCGGAGGCAGCCAGCCGGGGCCCTGGCCGTTGAAGCCCGAGCCCGTCGGGACCACGGCCAGCACGACCCCAAGGAACATCATCATCAAGCCGCCGATGCCCAGCAGCCCGAACGACGGCAGGAACACGATCTCGACAATGACCAGGATAAACCCGATCAGGAACATCAGGATGTGCCAGACCTCCGCGAGGCCGATCATAAACGGCGCGCCGACCAGCGCGAGCAACGCGATCCCCGCGACCGCGCCGGGAAGACTCAGGCCGGGGGCCTGAAGCTCGATGTACGCCCCCAGCAGGAAGACGACGACCAGGATCGCACGCATCCACCACGATGTCAGGACCGCGGCGACGCCCTCGCTCCAGGTCACCGGGATGGCGGCGATGTTGGCCGCCTGGTAGTGCTGCTTGATTGCCTGATCCGAGGCAACGGTTCCCTTGGATAATCCGATGTCTTGCGCGCGTGTCTGATTCAGTGTCAGCAGGGTTGTGCCGTCGTGGATCTGCCCGCCGGGCGCTTTGTCGCCGCTGGGCAGGACCTCGACGCCGACCCACAGCCCGCGTTCCGCGTCGGTGACGGTCAACGACGGGGCGCCGACATCGATCGCGATCGTGCCGGGGGCGGATGGTGTGGCGGCCGCGCCGGGTGTGGCGTTGCTTGTGACCGGCGGTGCGGTCTGGGGCTTGACTTCGCTGGTTGATTTGCCGTTGACCATAACTTCGTAGTCAACCTGATTGACCAGCCGACGCTCGCCCGACCCGTCGCCTTTCTCGACCAGATAGAGTTCGACGCCCAGGACGCACATCGCGTGGAACATGGCGTAGTCGTAGCCGTTGGCCCGGGCGCTGTCGCGGAACTCTTCGAGGATCGGCGAGAGGATCTTCGCCCGTTCGGTGGGCATGAGATTCCCACCCAGCATGATCGGCGCGCAGTCGCCCGTCGATGACACCGGGGACATCACGATCTCGTCACACGCCGCCGACAGCATGATCCCAGCCGAGTAGGCCTCGTTGTGGACCCACGCGACCGTCGGCACGGACAGCCCCTTGATGTACTTACTGATCTTCAACGCGCTGGTCACGACCCCGCCGGGCGTGTCCAGTTCGATCACGATCAGTGATGCGCCGCTGTCGATCGCCATATTGACCCGCCGTTCCAGACTGACCAGTGTGAAGTCGTAGATCAACCCGGAGATCGGGATTACCACGATGTCCGAACCCGAAGGCAGCGCGAGGTTTGATACCGAGAGTGGCTTGGCTTTTGTGGTTGTGGGGGCTGTCGGGGTTGGTGAAGCCGTCGGGGTGTTGGGAACCGATGAGGTTGTGGGGGCGGCCGGCGTTATGTCGGCGGGGGGGTATGACTCGAGATCGGTCACCTGTTCCGTCGGGGTCTCAGGCGGTGCCGGGGGCGTGTCCGAGTCGGGTGCGACCGCGTCGGACTGAGCGATCACCAGCACAGCCAGCATCATCCACAACAGCGTTCGGGTCCCACGGTGTTTCATATATGGGATTATAGACCAAAAACCTGCCCGGCCCCGGATTTTCCCGCTGACCGATCCCCGGACCCGGTACGGGGTTGACCTATTTGCGGCCCAACCGCTTCGGTTATACAACGGCCCGCTTCACCCCTGTTTTTAATTTTCCTCGGAGTTTTTTCATGCCTAACGCCCCCACCCGTGTCACCGTATGGCACGAACACGTCCACGATCGGACCAACCCGGCGGTCAAAAAACTCTACCCCGGCGGCATGCATACGGTGATGAAGCAGGCCATCAAGGAACACCTCGGCAGCGATGTGACTGTCCACACCGCGTTGCTGGAAGAGCCCGAACACGGACTGACCGACGAGGTCCTGACCAACACCGACGTGCTCACCTGGTGGGGTCACTGCGCCCACGACAAGGTTGACGACGCCGTTGTGGAGAAGGTTCACCGCCGGGTCCTGGAAGGTATGGGCCTGATCGTCCTGCACTCCGGGCACTACTCGAAGATATTCAAGAAGCTGATGGGCACGACCTGCTCGCTGCGCTGGCGCGAGGCCGGGGAGAAGGAGCGGCTTTGGTGCCTGCTGCCGGGCCACCCTATTGCCGACGGGCTTGAGGACGAATTCTTCGAGATCGAACACACCGAGATGTACGGTGAGCTATTTGATATCCCCACCCCCGACGAGTTGATATTTGTCAGCTGGTTCGAGGGCGGCGAGGTTTTCCGCTCCGGCTGCACATGGAACCGCGGAAAGGGCAAGGTTTTCTACTTCCGCCCCGGCCACGAGACCTTCCCGATTTACTATCACAAGCAGGTCCGCCGGGTCCTGGCCAACGCGGTCAGGCATGTCGCCCCCGCAAAGTCCAGCGCCCCGGTCCGGCTGGATGCCCCGTGCATCGCGGAGCCGCTTAGCCCGATCGCTACTGAGCACGAAGTCGACCAGTCGCTGCACGATCACTGAGTCAGAGTGATCCTGCTCAGTCCATCACCCGTTTAAATGACAAAGACCCACGGACAGCGTCCGTGGGTCTTTGCGGTATTCGAGTTCACGGTCAGCGTGACCGCGTGAGCCGAATTACTCGGCGGCTTTCTTGATGGCATCGGCGGCGTCATCAGCCGCGTCGCCGGCCTTGTCGGCGGCGTCATCAGCGGCGTCCTTCAAGTCGCCGGCGGCGTCTTTGGCGGCGTCCTTCATGTCACCGGCGGCGTCTTTAGCCTGAGTGGCGGCGGCGGCGGCAGGAGCCTCTTCCTTCTTCTCACAACCAAGTGCGAAAGTAACCATCAGACCCAGAACGAGAAACAGTGAATTACGGAACATGGCGATCTCCAATTTTCTTAAAATACCACGGTTTTAGGTTATGCCCCCACCCCGAGGTAAGGACCAGTCCGGATTATACCCCAGACCACCACCCGCTGGCTACCTCAAGATATCCACAACCCCCGGGGCCGATTTCTCCCCATTCCACCCTCGATCAGCCCCCCGGGCCCTCGACGACGGCCGGCTGTTGCTGGCTGAGGCAGTGCAATGCACCCAGGCCGACTACCAGTGACCGGGCAAGCACCGGGATTACCGAATAACCAGGCATTGCGGCCTCCAAAACCGCCGCCGCCTGCCCGTCCGCAGGTTGCCCAAATATGGGAATGAAGACGTGGCCGTTGACGATCAGGAAGTTGGCGTAGCTGGCGGGCACGGGCCCACGGCCATCCGGGTAATCATAATGGATGGGTTCGGGCACCGGCAGCTCGACCACCCGTAGCGGTCGGCTGTCCTGGTCCATCGCCTCCCGCAGAGCGGTGATATTTTTCTGTGTCATGCCGTGGTCCGGGTGCCCCTTAGGGGCCGACACCACCGCCACCATGTTTGGTGAAATGAACCGGGCCACGTCATCGATGTGGCCGTCCGTGTCATCCCCTTCAATCCCCCCCGGCAACCAGATGACGTGACGGGTCCCCAACGCGCTGTGCAGCTGCGACTCGATCTGCCCGCGTGACATCCCGGGGTTTCGGTTCGGGTTCAGCAGGCACTGCTCGGTGGTCATCACCGTGCCTCGCCCGTTCACATCGATTGACCCACCCTCCAGCACGAAGTCGTGCACCCAGATCGGCACATCCAATGCTTTAGCGATGTGTTGCGGCGCGACATCATCCTTGTCGCGCACCTCGTACTTACCGCCCCAGGTATTGAAATGAAAGTCGTGGCAGGCCAGCGAGCCTTCCTTGACGACAAAGATCGGCCCGAAGTCGCGGATCCACGAGTCGTTTGTATCGATCCCCAACTCATCGGTGGTGCGCACCGTCACGACCTTGCGCAACAACGCGACCCAGCCCGCGAACTCCCGCTGCGCCTCCGCCAGACACCCCGGCCAGGTGACCGTGTTCTTCGGCGGCGTTAACCAGATACATGAGATCGGTTCAAACTCGGCCGGCATCCGGTAGCCCAGCCCCGAAGCCGAACCCGTCGGTATCGTTAAAGCGTCGTACTGTCTGATCCGCCGATGCGCCACCGATGTATTCCTTACAGGCCATGACCCATGCTGCCCCCATACTGCCCCCATGAAGCCCACGGATGGCCGCCCCGGCCTTCCGTGGGGTCATCTCCAAACCCATCACTCGTGACGTATCTAAAGAAACTGCCAGTCCCCGCTGTAAACCGAGTACCCCCACAGCATCGCATTGGTCAGCCCGTGCGACCAGATCACCGGGCCCAGCCCCAGCTTGCGTTTACGCCCCTCGTGATTGGTCAGCTTCACCATCAGGCACCAGAGCACGCCGCATACGATGCAGCCCACGTAGTCGCGCGGGATATGGTTGAGCATAAAGATCAACGTCGAGGCCGCCACGCCGAACACGCTGACCGCGCCCAGCGGGGTCTCGTTGAACTGCTTAGTGAACATCGGCTCCTGCTGGGCCGCGGCCTTGACCGCCGGCTTATCCATCAGCCACTCGCCGATCCCCGGCAGGTCGTGCACCACCTGCAAGACCGCGACCCCCGTCTTCTTCATCGAGTGCATCGCACGCAGGCACAGGCTCCGGTTAAAAATCTCCTCGACGAACGGCACGATCATCGCCATCCCGATCAGCCGAAGCCCGATGCCGACGGTGTACGTCCCGGGGTGTGGCTCTCGCATCTCCACGAAGTAGTGTAGCTCCCCGGTTGAGTTGATCGGGTCGTCCGCCGGCACCCCGGCCATCAGCCAGGCCCAACGATCCGCGAAGCTGTCGTCCCCGATCCACCAGCCAAGCAGCACCCACGCCGCCGTCAGGAATACCGCCGACGGGATCACCGACCAGTGGAACCAGAGCGTCATCTCAGGCAACAGCCCGCGGTACCGCCAGAGCATCCCCACCGTCAGCACGCACTGCAATCCATATAGATAGGGCAGCGTCCGCGGGTCCCAGTCCCGCGTCAGCCCCACAATAAACATGCACGCCACCCAAAGCAGCAGCGGCGCGAGCCGAACCAGCCAGGGCCCCTCGTTCATCGCACGGTCCAGCCCCGCCAGCCGCCCGCCCTGAGTTTCGTTATCTGCTGCTTGGTTCATGCCGTTTCCATACCGCCAGTCGTCATCGGTCCTGGCTTGCCGTGTAGCGGTGGATCGAAGACCCACGCGTCACTCGATCCCAAATCATCAATCATCAACCCCAAATCATAAATCCAAACCCGCGATACCATACGCCCATGTCCGCACCCCCGCCAGACCAACCCGGCCGCAAACCACGAGGCCCCAATCTCCGGGGCCGGAGCCCGGGTCACCCGGCCGGCCTGGACGATGACGCCCTGCTCAAGCAGTGCACCACCCGCCGGTCCCGCGCCTCCGGCCCCGGCGGTCAGCACCGCAACAAGGTCGAGACCGCCATCGAACTGACCCACACCCCCACCGGCATCACCGCCAGCGCCAGCGAAAGAAGAAGCCAGGCCGACAACAAGCGTGTCGCCCTCAAACGCCTCCGCCTTAAACTCGCCATCGAACACCGCCCCCGGAATTTAACCGACTACGCCGATCTTCCGGGGGACCCAAGCGACCTCTGGCAATCGCGCATCAAGGCCCGCCGCATCGTCCTGAACAAAGACCACGCCGACTTCCCCGTGATGCTCGCCGAGGCCCTCGACACACTCGCCGCCCTGAACTACGACACCACCAAAGCCGCAGTGGTTCTCGGCGTGACGGGGTCGCAGTTAGTCAAGCTGTTTCAGAAAGAGCCCGTGGTGCTGGCGAGAGTTAATGTGGAGCGTGACCAGCGTGGGATGCCGGTATTGCGCTAGCCAACAGTCTATGTACACGGAATAAACGACAACCTTCTGGGCTTATACTCCCCCCATGCACCACGTCATCTTCATCGCGATCTGTGTGATCTGGGGCAGCAACTTTGTGTTGATGAAGTGGGCGTATGCCGCATTTGGGCCGATCGGGGTGGGGGCCGGGCGGGTGCTCGGTGGGGCGGGGGTGTTGTGGGT
>JAJDCW010000027.1 GCA_029260635.1 Phycisphaeraceae bacterium
TTTTGTTGACGGGGCCGGCACGTTCCACGGCGGCGCCATCGCCGCGGGGGCGCAGCTCCAGCTTGACGCCCTGACCAGCCGCACGCACCTGCTCCCGCAGGTAGAGATGGCCCGTCCCGAAACACCGATCGGCCACAACACCGCCGACGCCATGAAGTCCGGCGTGTACTACGGCCTACGTGGCATGGTCCGCGAACTGGTCGAACAATATGCTGAAAAAAACGGCACGTTCCCCATGGTTGTCGCGACCGGTGGCGATGGGAACCTGCTGTTCCGCGATTACGAACTGATCGACCGGGTGATCCCCAACCTGACGATGATGGGCCTGTACACCACGCTCCGCGTCGCCCACGAGCAGCAGAGCCAGACCGAGAATTGAATTCGTGGTTGGTGGTTAGAAAGATTAATCCGGGGCATCATACTTTTCTGACAGTGATTATTTCTTCCCAGACATCAAACACCATCCGGTTTTTATTTACTCAATACGATCCACCAACCACCAACCACCAACCACCAACCACCAACCACCAACCACCAACCACCAACCACCAACCACCAACCACCAACCACATGTCCGACACGATCCATACCGATGCCAACCGACGCGGGACGCTGATAGTCGTGCGGATCATCTGGTTGGCGTTGCTGGTCGGTCAGCTCGGCTTCGGCGGGGTGGTGTATTTCCAAGTCAAGGCCGGTCAGGCGGGGGACCAGGCCCAACTCAGTGGGCAGATGCTGACGATCGCTTCGGGCATCCTGATCGGCGCGATCGGCCTGGGGTACTTCGCACGCAACCAGTCGTACAAGAAACACTGGCACGGGAATTGTGTTTCGCCTCCCGGATTTTTCCAAGGCAATCTGATCCTACTGGCCCTGTTGGAATTATCATCCTTCGTCACGCTCGTATTCGTGATGGTGACGGGCCAACTTTTTCCGCTGATCCTCCCCGCCGTCGCCTCGCTGGCGGTCCAGTGCGTCAACTTCCCAAGCGGGCTGCCGATGCAGGATACGCCGCCCGATTATTCCACGAGCCCGAAGTGACCGTCGAACTGTCAGTCACACGCCTTAGCCTGACAACCGCGCCCAACCCCGGCGCGGTCGCGATCCTTCAACTCGTCGGCCCCGGTGTGGAACAGGTATTGGCCCAACTCACCGGACGACAAGTGTGGGAAGCGGGGCGCCTGTGCCTGGTCGATCTTGCTGGCATCGACCGTGGCATGGCGGTGTTACTCAAACCCGGTTCCGAAGGCTTCGCCCAACTTATGCCCCACGGCGGGCCGCGCGTGGTCCGTTCGCTGATCGAAGCGATCACGTCCTTAGGTATCGTGGTCGATAACCTACCCGACCCGATTACGGCGTTTCCCGAAGCCGACTCTCCGATTCAGGCAGAAGCGTTGGCCTCGGTTGCCAAAGCGGCGAGCCCCTCGGCGATCGACCTCCTGCTGGCACAGCCGGCGCTGTGGCGGTTGGCGGTGCAGCGAGGCAAAGGCCTCAAGCAAATGGGTCGCGACAAGATTCAACACCATTCGCGCTCGCTCGATCGTTTAATCACACCGCCAACGATTGTCGTGGTCGGCAGGCCCAACGTCGGCAAGAGCACGCTGACCAACCGATTGATGGGCCGATCCGTCAGCCTCGTCGCCGACCTGCCCGGCACGACGCGCGACTGGGTCGGGGGGCTGGTGGAGTTAGGCGGCGCAGGGGATGCTATCGCCGTCCGCTGGATCGATACCCCCGGCCTACGCGCAAGCGACGACGACATCGAGCAGCACGCGATCGGGCTGGCTTCGCAGACGATTGGGTCGGCCGACGTGTTGATCGTGATGCGCGACCCGGACAGCGACTGGCCATCGGTTCAAGACCTGCCGCGCGAGCCTGACATTAAGGTCGTTAATAAATCTGACTTGTCTGACACGGACTGGCCCGACGCGATCCCGATCAGCGCCGTGACTGGGCATGGGATCGATATGCTTCAGCAACGTGTTATTGAAGCGTTGGGGTTAAGTCGGCTCGGTGGCGACATACTCTGGGCGTTCAGCGATACCCTCCGCCGGTTTATCCGTGGGAAAACACAAGACCTGTCAGATTACCTGAATTAAATCCGGACGGGCACACCCGCAGATCGCCGCGTGGCCGCGGCGGCTAAACGAGACAATGGCGCTAATTGTGGCAAAGAAGGTTGGGTGAGTGCGTTCTAGCTGGACTTATCTTCCGCCCCGGCGATGTTGTCACGCATCGACGTGTCGGCCTGGATGTTCTTCATCTTGTAGTAGTCCATGATCCCCAGGTTCCCGTTGCGGAACGCCTCGGCCATCGCCTTAGGCACCTCGGCCTCGGCGAGCACGACCAGCGCCCGGTTCTTGGCGACGTCGGCGTTGTGTTCCTGCTCCTGGGCGACCGCCATCGCGCGACGCTTCTCGGCCTCGGCCTGAAAGCGGTGCTTGTCGGCCTCGGCCTGGTCGCTCTGCAGCTTCGCGCCGATGTTTTCACCCACATCAATATCGGCGATGTCGATCGAGAGGATCTCAAACGCCGTGCCCGCGTCCAGGCCCTTGCTCAGCACGACCTTGGAGATGTTGTCCGGGTTTTCGAGGACGGCCTTGTGCGTTTTGGCCGAACCGATCGTGGTCACGATGCCCTCGCCGACACGGGCGATGATCGTTTCCTCGGTCGCACCACCGATCAGACGGGAGAGGTTGGCACGCACGGTGACGCGGGCGCGGGCCTTGAGCTGGATGCCGTCCTGTGCGACCGCGTCGATCGTCGCACGGCCCGTTCCGGCATGCGGGCAGTCGATGACCTTCGGGTTCACCGACGTCTGCACCGCGTCGAGGATGTCACGCCCCGCCAGGTCGATCGCGCAGGCGGTGTCAAACTGGAGATCGATCTTCGCACGGTCCGCCGCGATCAGCGCGTTGACGACACGCGGCACGTTACCACGGGCCAAGTAGTGCGTTTCCAGTTGGTCCGATGAGATCTGGATGCCGGCCTTGACCGCCTGGATGCGCGACAACACGATGATCCGCGGGTTGACTTTCCGAAGCCACATCCCCACCAGCGACATCAGGCCGACCGGGGCCTTGGACACCATCGCCTGGATCCACAATCCCAGAAAACGGAACATGAAGATCAGGAAAGCGAAGACAATCAGTGCGACGACCACAGCTACGGCGATCAATGCCGCGTTGCCTGCGCCAAGTGTGAGTAGGGGGGTGGGTGTATTCATGTCGACTCCCTCGGGGAACATGTGGGGTTAGTAGATGTCTGAACCACCATATCATCCACGATCGGCGGCGAATCGACAAGCGGCGAACCCCACCGGTTCCCGCGTGCGTGAAATGGCGGCCCGGGTTTCTCAGCTACGGCCAGGTCTTCTCAGGGATTTAACGCTCGGATATCCGACCTTCCGGGTATAATCCGTTCGAATTCTGCAATAACCCCTTTTGAGGAATCAGCGTATGCGAGCGATCGTCACCGGACAGGTGGGCATGGACAAGAAAGAGTACCTCCAGGCGGTGGTGGATTTCGCCGGGCAGCAGGGGGAGGCGGTCGAGTTGTATAACGTCGGGGACATGATGTATACCGAGGACCCGGACGTCCGCGCGGGCCGTATCCTTGACCTGCAGCTCAGTCGGCTGAACTCGCTGAGGCGCGGCGCCTTCAAGGACATCATCAGCGAGTCCGACGGCAAGCCCAACATCATCGTTAACACCCACGCCACGTTCCGCTGGCGGCACGGGCTCTTTAGCGCCTTCGACTTCGATCAGGTCGAGGCGCTTAAGCCGGACGTGCTGATCTGCCTGCTGGATAATATCGAGGTGGTCGCTGAGCGTCTGCACCGCGACCACACCTCCGACGCCACGCTCAAGGACCTGATGGTCTGGCGTGAAGAGGAGATCATGGCGACGGAGCTGCTGGCTCAGGCGTTGAAGATCCCGAATCGCTTTTACGTCCTCTCGCGCGGCCGTCACAAGGACACGATCGAGACGTGCTACCGATTGGTCTGTCGGCCGGAGATGAAGACGGTGTACCCGTCGTTCCCGATGACGCACGTCGTTGGCCTGCCGGACACGTTGGCGGAGATCGACGCGTTCCGTGCCGAGCTGGCCAAGCACTTCATCGCCTTCGACCCGGCCGATGTGGACGAGAAGCTGCTGCTGGACGCCGCCATCGATGCCGCGAAGGAAGCCAAGGAGTTCGTGCAGATCGACCCCGGCTCGTTCATGGGTGGTCAGCAGAAGATCAATGTCTCGGTCAAACAGGTCCTGGACATCGCCGGCGACGTCGATGGGCAGATCTACTCCCGTGACTTCAAGATGGTCCGCCAGAGCGACATGATTGTTTCGCTGGTGCCCGAGCTGCCCGACGGGATGCCCGGGCTTTCAAGCGGAGTCGAGCGCGAACTGCACCACGCCTTCGAGCACGGCCGAGAGGTCTACGTCGTCTGGAAACCCAAACGGTCTCCGAGCCCGTTCATCACGGAGACGGCGACCAAGGTCTTCAAGAGCACCGAGGAGGCACTGGCTTACTTCGAGAAGGAAGGCATGTTCGCGCAGGTGAACCTGTTTGGGAAGTAGTTCCACCGGAATAATGATTCAGAACTCATAAAACAGGAAGCCCACGTTTTCAAAACGTGGGCTTCTTTTTATGGAAAAGGTTGTTATGCAGTTATAGTATTGCACGCTTACGCCTGTAGTTCTTCATACTGCTTCACGGTCGCGCCGTTCAGGCACGCCTCGATGATCTTCTTGCCCAGCGGGTTAAGCCCCTGCTCGTTGAGGAAGCCTCGCAGCTGGGTGTGGAAGAACTCCGAGAGGATCTTGGCCCCGGCGTCGTAGCCGTCTTCGCCGACCTCGGGCTGGGTCTCGACACGCAGGAACCACCGGCTGATCTCCGTGCCTTCTACCAGGAGGTTGTTCGGTGCGTAGCCCAGCAATGAACAGCGGGCGGGGGCGATGCGATTCGGCGGGAACTCCGCCGAGCCACGTCGGGCCAGGTACTCGCGGACGATCCACTGCGGCGCGAACCCGGTCTCCCAGCAGCCGATGTGCTGGTTAGGCAGCAGGACGAACAGCGTGTCCGAGGTTTTGACGAATTGATCCAGCAGCAGGTTGGCTTGGTCCACCGCGAGCCCGGTGGCGAAAGGCCAGTAGCTGCCGACGCCCTCGCTGGTCATGCCGCCGGTATCGACGATGGACGGGTTAGCGTAGCCGCGCGGCGCGACCAGTCGCCAGAGCCAGGCCAGTGAAGGCGGCAGGATATTGAGCATGCCCAGGATGCCGTAGCTGGGCTTCTCACGTGTACAGGGAGGGGTCCGCACACCGAAGCTGCGGATGTCCACCGTGACAGGCTCGGAGACGATGTTCGGGTAATCCTTACGCGGCATCACCAGCCGGGGGTTCGGGCAGGGCACGCCGGGCTCGTCTTCAATGTGCTCCCAGATCAGGGCGGTGGAATCGGGCACAGCATCGATATTCAGGAACAGCAGCGGCGAGGGTGGCGAGATCGTGATCGCTTCCAGGTGTGGGTCGGTGCCGTAACGCGTGATATGGTTGACCCGCAGGAACCAGGAGTTCTCCGCGTCGAACAGGGTGAGCTTGTTGACGTCGGGCTTCTGGTAATCCGGGTGGCACAGGGCCATGTCGTCCGTCACCGGGTGCAGGTCGCAACCGCGGGGCAGCGCCAGGTGGCGAGTCTCGTTGTTGGTCACGTTGGTGCCCAGGCGGAGCCGGCCGTCAGGCTCGCGGTGCATCTGCTCGAGCATCTCGCTTTTGCCGCCGCCGGAAGCACCCTCGTGCATGATGGTGCAGACGTTGTCGTAGGGGGTGATGACCTGGACGGTCGAGCAGTGTGCGGTGATCCAGCCCTCCTGCTCGCCGCGGTTCAGCAGCACGCCGTAGATCCCCTTCTTCGCGGAGGGGCCGGGGTAGAGGTTGTAGCTGAACAGCTCGTGCAGCGGTTCGCGTCGGTTGTGGACGACGACCTGCTTGCCACCGAAGTGCGTGTGGCGTAACGGCGGGGCGACGTAGACGATGGCTTCGTGGTGGAAGTCTTCGTCTATCTGATCCAGCGGGATAATGCCCTGGAGCATCGCCAGGCCCAGCGCGAAGCTGGCGGCGTTGGTCGGGCAGATGGCCACGGCTTTCGTGCCCTTGCCCTGCATGCCGACGTTGAAGAAGAAGCACGCCAGGTCTTGGGTTTTAAGCCAGGCGAAAGTCTCCTGCCGGACGTCTTCCCACTGCTTGTCGGGGAAGCGGTTCTCCCACTTGGCCTTGCCGGTCGGCTTGTCATCGGCGATGACCATGCAGTCGGCGTCTCGGCGACGCATGTACGCCTCGAGGTAGTTCGCGCTGATGCCGTTGCGGACCCGGCAGACCTTCATCTCGGGGACGAAGCCCTGCCCCGGCACGTCGTACCCGACGGTGTAGTAGCCCCGGGCGTCGGTCTCCCCTTCGGGCACGGCGAGCTTGACCAGCTCTTCAACGCTGCCGACGAATGTGACGGATTTAGATTCTTCAAGCACCATCTCGGCCGACCGAGAGAGGCTCACCTTAGGCATGGAGATCACGGCCATTATTCTGACACCTGATTCTTATAGAGTTATATAACTGCTGCTTACCCGGTGGTTTGGCCGGGTCGGCGTGGGGATTCACAAGCCCTGCCACTATAACAGATCTCAGGCTTGCGCGGTAGTGATGCATGTTTTAACAAGACCTCTTTACCCCGTTTTAACCGAGGCCATCTGCTCCAGCAGCAGCGCGTGGGTCCTGCAGCCGAGCTCGAACCGGTCCAGCCCGAAACGCTCGTCCGGGGAATGGATGCTGTCGTCGTTGAGCCCGAAGCCGATCAATAACGTATCCAACCCCAACTTCTGTTTGAAGTCCGCGATGACGGGGATGGTGGCGCCGTCGCGCACCAGGACAGGGGCGCGTCCCTTGGCCTGCTGGATCGCCCGCCCGGCGGCGGCGATGTAGGGCGAATCGATCGACACCGCCACCGGGTATGCCTTGCCGTGCTGGGTGATCTCCCACCGGCATCCGCCTGTGTTGTGTGACTTCAACCAGTCGGTGAACTGTCTGGCGACCTTGTCCGGGTCCATATCCGCGGGGATACGGAAGCTGACCTTCGCGCCCGCGAAGCTGGGGATGACGGTCTTGGCACCCTCGCCCATATACCCGCCATACAGGCCGTTGACATCACAGGACGGTCGTGCCCAGCGGCGCTCGAGTGTAGAGAAGCCCGCCTCACCGAAAGGCTCGGAGCCCAAAGGCCCCAGGAAATCTTTATCTTTGAAGCCAAGCCCCGCCCAGCGTTGGGATTCTTCATCCTCAAGCTGCGCGACATCGTCGTAGAAGCCGGGGATCGTGACCTTGTTCTCGTCGTCCAGGAGCCTGGCAAGTACACGCGGCAGGACGGTCGCGGGGTTGGCCAATGACCCGCCGTAGACCCCGGAGTGCAGGTCTCGGTTAGGGCCGTGCAGTTTCAGGTCGAAGTAGACCAGCCCACGCATCGCGTAGGTGATCGCCGGCGTATCTGCGTCCCACATCGTGGTATCGCTGACCACGACGATGTCGGCTTTAAGCTGTTCGTGGCGTTCCTTAAGGAAGCCCGGCAGGCCCACGCTGCCACACTCTTCCTCGCCCTCGATCATCACCGTGACATGGCAGGGCAGCTTCCGCCCGGCCTCTTTATACGAACGCAATGCCTCCAGGAAACAGGCGACCTGTCCCTTGTCGTCGGATGCGCCCCGCGCATACAAGGCCCCGTCGCGCACGGTCGGCTCGAACGGACCCGTCGTCCACTTCTCCACCGGGTCCGGGGGCTGCACGTCGTAGTGGCCGTAGAACAGGACACGCGGCGCGTTGGGGTCTTGGACGTCTTGGTCTGTGGTGCGTGCCAGGACCACGGGGTGGCCGGCGGTCGTGCAGATTTGGGCGCTCAGGCCGCTGGCTTGGATGTGGTCGGTGACCCATTGCGCCGCCTCCTGGATGTGAGCTTTGTAGGCCGGGTCGGTGCTGACGCTAGGGATCTTCAGGAAATCACACAGCCGGGCCACCGCCGCGTCGCGGTCGAAGGAAAGATTCTCTGAGATCGGGGTGTTGCTCATGGGGACGGTGCCTCGTCGTTGGTGGTCAGAACTTGTAGCTTGCCGGCCTCCACACGGACGGGAAAGGTTCTAACCGGCGTTTCCTCGTCAGGGTAGTCGATGTTCTTGCCGGTCCTGATGTGGTAGGTGTAGCCGTGGTACGGGCAGATGAGTGTCATGCCCGCGCGTTCGCCGTCGCCCAGGGGCAGGCCCGCGTGGGGGCAGCGGTTTTCCAGGGCATAAAAAGTGCCATC
>JAJDCW010000028.1 GCA_029260635.1 Phycisphaeraceae bacterium
GACAACTCAACCAAACGCCGACGGTCTGGCCGGGGGATCGTCTACTTCCGCCGTAAAGACCCCGATGGCCAGATCGTCCTGGCCGAATCTCGCCCCCACGCCCAGGCGCGGGACTTCCTCATCAGCCATTCGGATTACACGCGTGCCGTGAAAGCAGTGGCCAAAGTCGCGGCCAACGCCCCGGTGAAGTTCCCGGTACTCTACGAGGTGTTCGCCGAGAACAACAAGCCCAGTGAATATGTGCTCCGCGTCCTGCTGAGATTCTGGCGGTCACGGAACCCGCCCGTGGTGAAACGAGAACGGTCCTGCTATAAGGCTGCCGGTTCCGTCACAAAGTTCCGCGCGGCAGCCAAGCAAGCCTGGGATGAGTTACCCGAAAACTAGGTGCAATTCCTTGCGCCCTAAAAGCGCCCTTTTGGGGGTGCGCCAAACAGGAACGAATCGGTTTCCATCGCGCCCAGTAAAAAAACGCCTAATGCAGCACATGCATAAGCTTATGGACGAATGTGATGCTCAGACCAATCGACCCAGATCGCCTCTATAGAATCCCGCCCTCTCCGCTTAGATCCCAGCCCGTCAGGGCGGTTGCGCCCTAAATAGCGCCCTAAACTGGCGGGTTTCGGCGACGTCCAGATCGGCAAAATTGGCGGTCCCTGCGGGGCAGGTCAGTTTTCAGGGGGCAGGTCAGAGTATAACCGGCTGCAAGTGGGCCGAGTATTACACCGCAGGCGTGATCGTCCTCAAGGAAAATCAACGCTATGTTTGGTGCTAATCCGTAGGCTGCGTCTGCCGAGCCAATCCTTGCCAGCGTGGACTGACACCAGCAATTACCGGCGGTGCAATACAGGTCTTACGTGTCGTAAGCAGTCGGGGGGGGTACCCACTACCGACACGTGGTGGTACGGGGCACCGTGCTAATCAGCATATCATTTCTCAGCATGTCCAGCTCTGGAGGATCTGCACGTAATTACCGCGCTCATAGGCGGTGGGGTTCGGGCAGTTCTCAAGGTTCATGCTGCCGCGCAGCTGGGCGAGCGATTCGTATTCGTGATCGATCAGCCAGTGTTCCAGGTTTTCGCGTACGGCGAGCAGGTGCTCCGGCCCGTGCTGCAACAGCGCAGAGACCATCTGCACGGCGTCCGCACCGGCCATCAGCGCCTTAACCGCATCGACTGCGCTGTGTACCCCGCCGGTCACAGCCAATGAAGCATCCACCCGGCACGACAGGATCGCCAGCCAACGCAAACGCAGCAACAATTCCGACGGATCGGACAGGTTGACACGGGTGACTTCCAACTCCTCGACATCGATGTCGGGCTGATAAAAGCGGTTGAACACGACCAGGGCATCGGCCCCAGCACCGACGAGACGGCCTGCGACGTGGACCATCGACGTATAAAACGGCGAGAGCTTCACCGCTACCGGTAGCTTGGTTGACTCCTTGATCGTCTTGACCATATCGACGGTCCGGTCTTCCAATACCCGACCGGTCTCGTGCGGGTCCATCGCGACGTAGTAGACGTTAAGCTCCAGCCCATCGGCGCCGGCCTGCTCGATCATCTGCGCGTAATCCAGCCACCGGCCACCGGTCGTCCCGTTCAGTGAGGCGATGACCGGCAAGGTGGTGCAACGCTTGATCGCCGTGATCTTCTCCAGATACTCGTGAGGCCCGAGCTTGAATTCCTCGTTGCGAGGGAAGTAATCCAGCGCCTCGGCCGAGACTTCGTTATGTGAAACCATGCTGGTGAATGTTGCCAACTGTTCACGCAACACCTGCTCCTCGAAGAGCGACGGCATGACGATCGCCGACGCGCCCGCGTCTTCAAGGCGTTTGACCGTTCCCAGGTCGTATGCCAACGGGGACGCACCGGACATCAAAGGGTGTGGCAGATCGATCCCCATGTAGTCCGTTGAAAGGTCCATGTGTTACTCCGTTCCCGGCGGTGCTTGGCCTCGCCGTCATCTTTGGTGTTAGTTGGACTGGCCGTTACCTTTGGCGTCTCCCAGGCTCAACGCCGCCATGTGTTCATAGAGCTTGACACGCTGAGACGCGTGACGCTGCGCCGCCTTGGCTAGGTGGCGAAACCGTTCGGGGTCGATCTTTTCGACCATGCGGAACCGTGTCTCCTGGCTCATGTATTCGCCGACCGGGATGGACGGCGGCTTGCTGTCGATCTGTAGCGCGGGCAGGCCCTGAGCGGTGCGTCGCGGATCGTAGCGGTACAACGGCCAGATACCCGAAGCGACGGCACGTTGCTGCTGCTCCAGACCGTGCGACAGGTCGTACCCGTGCGCGATGCAGTGGCTGTACGCGATGACCAGCGACGGGCCGGGGTATGAGCAGGCCTCCTGCATCACCTTGACGGTGTGATTGTCGTTGGCACCCATGGCGATGCTGGCGACATAGATATGCCCATAGCTCATGGCCATCAGGCCCAGGTCTTTCTTGTGCGTGCTCTTGCCGGCGGCGGCGAACTTGGCAGCGGCGCCCAGCGGTGTGGCCTTGGATTGCTGACCGCCGGTATTCGAGTAGACCTCGGTGTCGAGGACCATGACGTTGACATTGCGCTGCAGGGACAGGACGTGGTCCAGCCCGCCGTAGCCGATGTCGTAGGCCCAGCCGTCCCCACCGAGCAGCCAGACGGCCTTTTTGACCAGATAATCGGCGAGGTCCTCGAGCCGACGCGCGGGTGGCGTATGGATCGCCTTGAGCGCGTTGCGCAGTTGCAGCACACGCTTGCGTTGCTCGGCGATGCCCGCATCCTCGTCCTGTTGAGCGCTAAGCAGATCGCTGACCAGTGAGACGTCCAGTTGCGGGCCAAGCTCGGTTAGCAGGTCATGCGCCTGGCGGATGTGCTGATCGATGGCGACGCGGTGGCCCAGGCCGTACTCGGCGTTGTCTTCAAACAGCGAGTTGGACCAAGCGGGCCCGCGGCCGTCGCTGTTCTTGCAGTACGGCGTGGTCGGGAGGTTGCCGCCGTAGATCGAAGAGCAGCCGGTCGCGTTGGCGATGAGTAAACGGTCGCCGTAGAGCTGGGTGAGCAGCTTGACATAGGGCGTCTCGCCGCAGCCGGCGCAGGCACCGGAATACTCAAACAGTGGCAGCAGGAACTGCGACCCCTTGGCGTCCAGCCGTTTGATCTTGTCGCGTGGCGGGTCGGGGATCTTCAGGAAGAATTCGTAATCGTTGTGATCGCGCAGGCGTGTCTCTTCGCCGTCACTGCCGGACATGTTGATGGCCTTGCGCTTAGGTACGGCCTTATTCTTTGCGGGGCAGACGTTGACGCAGAGCGTGCAACCTGTGCAGTCCTCGGCGGCAACCTGGAGCGTATATTTCAGGCCCTTAAAGTCGGGAGCCTTGTAGTCGGTGCTCTTGAAAGAGGCCGGCGCGTTCTTGAGTTCGTCCGCTTCGTAGACCTTGGGCCGGATCGCAGCGTGCGGGCAGACCAAGGCGCACTTGTTGCACTGGATGCACACATCCGGGTCCCACTCGGGGACCTGCATGGCGATGTTGCGTTTTTCGTATTGCGTCGTGCCGGTGGGCCAGGTGCCATCCGGCGGGAACGCGCTGACGGGCAGGCCGTCGCCGTGCCCGGCCATCATCGCGGCGGTGACGCGCTTGACAAAGTCCGGGGCCTCACCGGGCACCATCGCCGGGACTTCCATCGCCGCCGTGACCTTGCCTGGGACCTTCACTTCGTGCAGGTTTTCAAGCGACTGGTCGATCGCGGCGAAGTTGCGGCTGACCAGTTCCTCGCCCTTCTTGGCGTATGTTTTTTCGACGGCTTTCTTGATCTTGGCGATCGCCTCGTCGCGCGGCAGCACGCCTGAGATTGCGAAGAAACAGGTCTGCATCACGGTGTTGATCCGCCGGCCCATCCCGGCCTTCTCGCCCACGGCGTACCCGTCGATCACATAGAACTTCAACTGCTTCTCAATAATCTGTTCCTGCACACGGCCGGGCAGATGTTCCCACACCTCGTCGGGGCCATAAGGCGAATTCAGCAGGAAGACGCCGCCCATCTCGACTACGGCGAGCATGTCCACGGTTTCCAAAAGCGTGAATAGGTGGCATGCGACGAACCCGGCGCTGCGGATCAGGTAGGCGGCGCGGATCGGCTCGGGGCCAAAGCGCAGGTGCGACACGGTCATCGCGCCGGACTTCTTGGAGTCGTAGACGAAGTAGCCCTGTGCGTAGAAGTCGGTGGATTCGCCGATGATCTTGATCGAGTTCTTGTTCGCTCCGACCGTGCCATCCGCGCCAAGCCCGAAGAACATCGCGCGGGTCACGCCCTTGGGCACATTGACTTCTTCATCCTCGATCGGCAGCGACAGGTGGGTCACATCGTCGGTGATCCCGACGGTGAAATGGTTCCTGGGCTTGTGGGCGGCCAGGTTATTCAGGACGGCCTTGACGTGGCTTGGGGTAAACTCCTTGGAGGAAAGGCCGTAGCGCCCGCCGACGATCACCGGGCGGTTCTCGCGCGGCGTTTCGTAATCGGCGGCGACCACGTCCAGGTACATCGGCTCGCCGGTCGAGCCGGGTTCCTTCGTACGGTCCAGCACCGCGACACGGTTAACACTTTTAGGCAGCGCATCAATGAAATGCTCTATCGAGAACGGCCGGTACAGGCGGACCTTGACCAGCCCGACCCTCTCGCCGTCGGCGACCATCTCATTGATCGTCTTGTGCGCCGTTTCCGCCCCGGAACCCATCATGACGATGACGCGTTTGGCCTCGGGGTGGCCGATGTAATCAAACAACCGGTACTGCCGGCCGGTCAGTTCGGCGAACCGGTCCATCTGGTCCTGCACGGTCTGCGGGACGGCCATGTGGAAAGGGTTGCAGGCCTCACGCGCCTGGAAGAACGTGTCGGGGTTTTGGGCGGTGCCACGGATCATCGGCGCATCTGGCGTCAGCGCGCGGGCGCGGTGGGCGGTGATCCATTCGTACTTGATCATTTCACGCAGCACCTCATCGGATAAAGGGTGGATCTTGGCGACCTCGTGCGAGGTGCGGAAGCCGTCGAAGAAATGGCAGAACGGCACGCGGCTGGCGAGCGTCGAGGCGTGCGCGATGGCGGCGTGGTCCTGCGCTTCCTGGACCGAGCCGGAGGAGAGCATGGCGAACCCGGTCTGCCGGCATGCCATCACGTCCGAGTGGTCCCCGAAGATGGATAGCGCGTGGGTCGCGACGGTGCGCGCGGCGACGTGCATGCAGAAGCTGGTGAGTTCCCCGGCGATCTTGTACATGTTGGGGATCATCAGCAGCAGGCCCTGCGACGCAGTAAAAGTTGTGGCCAGCGAGCCGGCCTGTATTGCGCCGTGGATCGCGCCGATGGCGCCACCCTCGGACTGCATCTCGACGATGCTGGGGATCGAGCCCCAGAGGTTCTCCTGCCCGTGCACCGCCCAGTCGTCGGCGAGTTCGCCCATGGTGGACGAGGGGGTGATGGGGTAGATCGCGGCAACCTCAGTCAGCCGGTAAGCCACGCGGGCCACGGCCTCGTTACCGTCCACGGTGATCATTTGTTCAACGGGCATCTGAAAACTCCTTGGTCTTACCTTACGGCATGATTGCGACGGCGGTGTTGTTCGACCGCGCCGCTTGGATCTTGGAAGTAAGCCAGCTGATCCAACGGTCGAGGTTCCCTTGCACGACCGACAGTTCGATCAACTCAACCGCGGGGTTGAGCGTGCGCATGTCTTTGATGAACACTTCCCGGTTGAAGCGGACGTGTTTGTGCAGGTCGGTTTTGTTCAGCAGCAGCACGTCCGCGGCACAGACTAGATGCGGGTGCTTGGCGGCCTTGTCATCGCCTTCACAGACGCTGAACATCCCAACCTTGGCGTCCTGTCCGAGGTCAAACCCGACCGGGCAGATCAGGTTGCCGACGTTCTCGATGATCAACAGATCAAGGCTTTCCAGCTCGATCCCGTCCAGAGCGTGGCGGACTTGGTTGGCGTCGAGGTGGCAGCCCTTGCCGGTATTGATCTGAACGACTTTCGCGCCGCACGCCTGGATGCGTTGGGCGTCTCGATCGGTCGCCAGATCCCCGGCGATGACGCCGATATTCATTCGTTGGTTCAGCCGGCGCATCGTCGCTTCGAGCAGCGACGTCTTCCCGCAGCCGGGTGACCCGATCAGGTCGATGCAGAATACACCGGCATCGTGCAGACGCTGACGGTTCATGGCGGCTATTTCATCATTGTGCTTGAGCAGGTTCTGAACGACACGGATCTCTGACATGGCAAGTCTCCTTCTACGCTGGTTTGCGCATCACGGGTTGGGACCCTTTGGATTCCTCGGGTTCAATTTCTTCGATGTCCAGCGACAGCAGCGTCAGCTCATGGCCACCAATCGGATCAACGCGGCAGGACCCGCATTGGCACGGGTCGGACCAGTTCTCGCTTGTCCATCGCCGGTCGCACGCCGAGCAATGCAGTTCCCAGGGGACCAGCGTCAATGACAACTCGACACCGTCGAGCGGCGAGTCATCGGTCACAGCGTGCCAAGCGAGCTGCATCGCACCGGGCTCGATCGCCTGAAGCGGGCCGACCCTTACCAGGACGGAGCGCACCTTGGCATGTTCCGGCGTATTTTCTTTGACCAGACCAAGCAACGACCTGGCGATCGATAATTCATGCATGTTGTTGCTCCGGTGTTTGAGTGGACCAGAGCGTTGTGTGTTTGATCACGAGGTCTACGGCATCCAGCACGGCCTTGGGCAGGTACTCACTGGCGGCTTCGCCAACCCGGACGGGGTCGATACAGACGGCGATCAGGCGGACCCGTTGCGGGAGCAACTCCAATTGTTTAGCGAGGTCCAGCTGCATCGCCAGAGACAGGCCATGTGTACTCATGGTGTCGTCGTTTATTAGATTAGGCCGGTCGGGACTGAACCAGTCGATATCCAATAACTCACCGGTTTGTTGACCCGGTGCGTTAACCGCATCGACAAGGATCAGGCTGTCTTTGCCTGGCAGGAAGTCCAGCAAGGCGGCGGGACGGATATCAAGGTCGGCCACTTCGATCCCGGCCGGGGCACGCAGACGCAATTCGCGCGCGACCAGCGGGCCGAACGCGTCGTCCGATGCCATCACGTTGCCGCAAGCGGCGACCAGGATCGAGGGGCCTGATTGATTCATCACTTTACGCTCCACCTGCTATCCGTGCGAGCGACTTGGATCGCCCCCCTTGCCAGTCGCGAGAGAACTTCAGGAAGTGCACCGAACAACTGATGCACGGGTCGTAGTTGCGTATCAGGTGCTCACAACGCAACGCGGCTTCTTCGTCGGTCACATCAACCAGCAGCCGGGCCAACTCGCGCAGGTCCGACTCGATCGTGATCTGGTTCTGACTGGTCGGCGGGACGATGTGGGCCGACTTGATGGAGCCGTCCGCTTCGGTTTCGTACTCGTGCCAGCAGACTCCCCGGGGCGCCTCGGTGCCGTGGGCTCCCCAGCCGGCGCGGGGTGTGATCGGGACCCGGCTGATCTTGGGCAGCTGGTAGTTGCGGATGATGTCCGCGGAGATCGCCAGCGCGTGAACCACCTCGATCCCACGCGCAGGTAGGCTCAGGAAGTTATTACACCAGGGAAGGTCCTGGCCGATGAGTTTGCAGACTTTGGGCAGCAGTTCCTTGGCACGCGGATGCAGACCTTCGGACTTGAGGTTCAACCGAGCAAGCGGGCCGACCAGGTATTCGCCACGGCCCTTGATGATCGATTGCAACGCGGTCGAGTGCTCGACGTGGATCTCTTCGATCGCCTTGCCGAACTCTTCCTGGGACACGTTCAATCCCTTGTTGCTGATCAATCCACCGAGGTTCATCGGGTAGCCCTCGTCGGGATTCAGGCAGACGAACTCGTAATCCCTGACCAGGTCCGGGTAGGTGATGTTCTCGGCGAGGAAGAGCGTCAGCTTACACATCAGGTCCAGGCAGACCTCTAACTCTGGCAGCAGGCTCTTCATGGCCTGCGGGTCCGGGGCTTTGTAGAAGCCGCCGACACAGACATTTACCGGGTGCACGCTGCGGCCGGCGACGGTGTCCATCAGGGTGTTGCCGAACTTTTTGATGCGCAAAGCCTGCTTGACGGTGTCCCCGTGGTCCTCGGCCATGCTGATCGCGCTCTCATAGCCCAGGAAGTCAGGCAGGTGGAGCATGAACATGTGCAGGACGTGGCTCTCGATCCATTCCCCGCAGTACAACAGATCACGGAGCCCATGGATCTCGGGCGTGAGGTCGTCGAAGACACCCATCGCTTTTTCTAGTGAATGACAGGAGCCCATCTGGTAGGCGACGGGACAGATGCCACAGATACGCGCGGTGATGTCGGGGACTTCCCTGAAGTCCCGGCCGCGCAGAAAGGCCTCGTAGAACCGTGGTGGCTCGTAGATTTCCAGGTGGACCTTCTCGACCTGGTCGCCGTTCATGACCAGGTGCAGGGCCCCCTCACCCTCAACCCGTGCGAGAGCGCCGACACGGATGGTGCGTGTGTTGCCGTTATTCTTTTTCGAGTCGCTCATAGTAGTCGCTCGCTTGTTTGAAAGGTTCAAGGTAGCCGTTGAAGGTCCGGAGCATCCGCTTCATGTCGCGGTTGCTCTGTTTCAGTTCGCCTGTGAGCTTGCCGCCCAAGGCGTTGATGTTGGGTTGCCCCATGGGGCCGAAGCAGCCGTAGCAGGCACGGGAGCAGCCCGGGCACAGGGCGTCGCAACCGGCCTGAGTGATCGGGCCAAGGCAGGGTTCACCCTTGGAGACAAGTACGCAGGGCAGGCCCTTTCGCTTGCACTCCATGCAAACGCTGTATGACGGGATGTTGGGTTTACGCCCGGCCAATAGCGCGGAGATGACCTCAAGCAGTTGGTCGCCATTGATCGGACAACCGCGCAGTTCGAAGTCAACGAAGACGTGGGCCGCGACGGGGGTCGAGGTCTCCAGCGTTTTCAGGTACTCGGGGCTTGGGTAGACCAGGTCCGCGTACTCTTTGACATTGGCCCAGTTGCGCAGCGACTGTATCCCGCCGGAGGTGGCGCAGGCACCGATGGCGATGAGGTACTTGCAGTCCCGGCGGACCTGGTGGACACGCTCTTCTTCCTCGGGCGTCGAGATGCTGCCCTCGATCAGCCCGATGTCGTAAGGCGGCGGAAGGACACGGCGGCGTGCTTCCAGGAAGAACGATATCTCCACCGCGCCGGCGATGTCGAGGATGTGGTCTTCCAAGTTCAGGAGCGTGAGTTGGCAGCCGTCACAGCTTGAGAACTTGTAGACCGCGAGCTTGGGTTTATCTGTTTGGACGGGGATGGTAATGCCTGACATGATTAGATCTCCTCCCTGCCGAAGATTTCGGCGACGTCGCTGAACGCGAATACCGGGCCGTCGGTGCAGACGAACTTGCGTCCGTACTGGCAGTGGCCGCATCGGCCGAAGCCGCAGTTCATGTTGCGTTCGAGGCTGACGTAGACGCGGTTCGGCGGGACGTGCAGTTGTAGGAACTGCCAGGCGGCGACCCGGTTGAGGATCGGCGGGCCGCAGACCATGACCACGGTCTTGGCGGCGTTGACGCGCACACGCTGAAGCAGGTTGGTCACCACGCCGACGGGGCCAACCCAGCCACCTGTAGCATTATCAACGGTCACCAGGACCTGGATCGATTCGTCTTCGGTCCACTGTTCGAGTTCATCCGCAAAGACGCGGTCGTCCGGAGAGCGGCAGCCGTAGAGAAGCATGACCCGGCCGAACTGGTCGCGTTTGCGCAGCAGCTCGTAGATAGCCGGACGCATGGGCGCCAATCCGATCCCACCGGCGACAATCACGACGTCTTGGCCTTTCAGGGTATCGATCGGCCAACCACGACCGAAGGGGCCACGGATGCCGACGATACCGCCGACGCCCAGCCTTTGGATTGCGCGTGTCACCGAACCGACGACACGGATGGTATGGTCGATGGTTTCGGTTTCTTCTGGGTCGCTGCTGATCGAGATCGCCGCTTCACCGACGCCCGGGATGTAGAGCATGTTGAACTGGCCAGATTGGAAGCGGTAGTTCTCCCTGTGGATATCTTCAACAAAACGCATCTTGAACGTGAGCGTGTTGAAGTTTTCCTGCGTGATCTCGATGATCTCGGCGGCGACCGGGACCCAGGTATCGATCCCGCAGATCGGCTTGGGGCGTGTGTCTGTTACCAGAGAAGTCATACCATCAACCCCCTTTCACGGATCGGTTCGTCTTGACTATGGTCCGTGTTTCTGTCATGACGCAGGCGGTGTGCCTGCTCGGTGATATCGATCCCGACTGGGCACCAGGTGATGCACCGGCCGCAGCCGACGCAACCGGAGCTGTCGAACTGATGCCACCAGGTTCCCAGCTTGTGTCGCATCCAGTGCCGATAGCGTGCACGTGTTGACCCCCGGACCGGGCCGGCGGTGGTGTAGCTGAACTGGTGGGTAAAACAGGACTCCCAGTGGCGTGTCCGCGTTGCGGCATCGGTCGCCAGGTCGTTCGAGTCGCTCACGGTTGAGCAGAAACAGGTCGGGCAGACCATCGTGCAATTCGAGCAAGACATGCAACGCTTGGCGACCTCGTCCCAGGACGGGTGATCGATCTGCTCATCAAACAGCTCCATCAGGTGGTCGGTGTCCAGGTGTCGGCCCATGCGTTCGATGGCCTGATCGATCTTCAGTTGGCCCAACTCGACCTCGGATGGCGAGGGCTCGCGTACCGGCAGTTCGCTGACAATCGCCCGGCCGTCGTCTGATCCGGCGCGGAGGATGAAGCCGCCACCCAGCTCGGTCATCGAAAGGTCGAAGCCTTGCTTGGCGCGGGGGCCGGTGCCCATGGAGTCACAGAAACAGGTCGAGCTTGGCTGCGTGCAGTTCACCGCGATCAACAGCGACTGCTTGCGTGCTAGGTTGTAGTAGGAATCAGTCTCGCAGCGTTCTGCTGTGGCCTGATCGCCATACCCAAAGACACGATCCTGTACATGGATCGCGGCCAGGTCGCAGGGGCGCACACCCAGGATCGCGAGCTTGGGCGGTTTGGGCGCGGTGCTATCGAGTACGAACCGCTTGCCTTCGATATGCATCGAGACAAGCTCAAGCTTCGGCGGGAAGAAGAAACGCTTGGGGCTGTCCTGCCCAACGACATAATTGAAAGGTCGGCTCAAAGGGTCGTCGATCAGCCTGTACTTCCCGGGCCCCATCTCGTCGCGCACCCCGGCGGCGATCTGATCCACACTGTCAATCTCGGCAAATGTTATCACACCGTCTCGGGCCGTCGGCGCGACGACCGTGTACATCTTGTCACGCAGTGTGCTGACCATGTGGCCCAATCCCTGCATCGACAGAAACCAGACATCCTGAACACCTTGATCTACGCCGGTCATAACCGACTCCTTTCCGATGGCTCTAACAGATCCGTGGCAGTTGTTCCCCGTAGGGCTTCTGAATAATCCGTCGTCCGCCTATCAATGTGCGCAACTCACAGAGCCCGTCGGATTCGTGGCCGACGTGCCCGATGACCTGCGCGTTTTGACCTAATGGGTGCTGCCGCATCGCGCTCACCGCTGCGTCGGCTTCGTATGGCCGGACTACCGCAACGACCTTGCCCTCATTGGCGACCTCCAACGGATCAAGCCCTAGCATGTCGGCGGCGTGCTGCGCCTCGGGGCGGACCGGGATGCACGACTCATCGAGCGTGACACGCCAGCCACAATCGCGAGCAATGTCACAGGCGACGCCGGCCAGCCCAGAGCGTGTCGCGTCACGCATGAACAACACGTCCGGTACGCGCTGCAACAGCGCTTGGGTTAGCCCGTTCAGCGGCGCGGCGTCGCTGCGCAGGACGCTTATGACCTGTGGCAGTTCACGTTCGAGCATGACCGCCAGGCCGTGCTCACCGACAGGGCCGTTGACGATCAACACATCACCGGGCTGGACGCGCTGCGGGCTGAGCATTCTTGATTTCGGGACGCGCCCGATGCCGGCGGTGGTGATGTAGATACCGTCGCTCTGGCCCCGCCCGACGACTTTCGTGTCACCGGTGACGACCGGGACACCCGCCTCAATGCTCGCCACAGCGATCGAATCCAGCACCTGACCCAGCGCGGTCATTTCGAACCCCTCCGCGAGAATCAGGCTCAGCGCGATCCCCAACGGTTCCCCGCCGCAGACGGCGAGGTCGTTGACGGTGCCGCAGACCGCGAGCCGGCCGATGTCGCCGCCGGGGAAACGCCAGGGCTGCACAACGTAGCTGTCGATGGTCATGGCGAGCCGGTCGGTGCCGGTGGCGGGCAGGGTCGCTGAATCTAACAGGTCGTTGAGCAGTTTATTGTCCAGGCGCGGCAGGATAGTGTCGTGGATGAGTTCATCCGTCAGTTGCCCGCCGCCGCCGTGCGCGAGCGACACCCGGCCGTGTGGCGTAGGGTGGACGCGCGGGGTGATAGGTGTACTGGGTTGGGTAGTTGCTTTTGTCATGCCGTAACCTCGTATTCCGCCGTGCTGTCCGCATGGGCGCGGTGCTTGTTTGGTACTCTCACGCGGTGGTACTTGAACCATGCCTGACAGGTGCCTTCGCCGCTGACCATACACGGGCCGATCGGGTGCGTGGGCGTGCAGCCGTTGTCGAACAGTACACACTGCGGCGGAGTGACCGCGCCGGTGATGACCTCGCCACAACGGCAGCCTTTGGGCTCACGGTCCGGCGGGCGGGTCAAGTGGAACTTGCGCTGCGCATCGAACGCCTTGTAAGCCGGACGCAACGCCAGACCACTTAGCGGGATCACACCCAGGCCGCGCCAGGGGACGTCACAAGGCTCGAAGATTTTTGTCAGTAGCGCGCGTGCGACCGTGTTGCCTTCTTCGCTGACGGCCTGCGGGTACTGGTTAATCAAGCTGGGCTTGCTTTTATGGACCATGCTTACCAGGTCTGCCAGCGCGACCACGATCTGCTCGTCCTCGAACCCGCCGACGACGCAGGGCAGGCCGTACTTCCCGGGGATCGACACGAACGCGCGCCAGCCGGTGATGACCGAGACGTGCCCGGGGAGGAGGAAGCCGTCGACCTTGACACCCCCACCCTCGAGCAGCGCGGTGACGGCGGGCATGACGAGCTTGTGGCTGGCGAGCACCGCGAAGTTAGTCAGCTTGAGTTTCACGGCGCGATCGACGGCGGCAGCGGTCGCGGGCGCCGTGGTCTCGAAGCCGACGGCGGCGAACACGATCTGCTTTTGCGGTTCCTGCTGCGCGATGTCCACTGCGTCCATGCTCGAATAGACCACACGGACATCCGCCCCGTCGCCGCGTGCGCGTTCGAGGCTGCCGCGTGCGCCGGGGACGCGCAGCATGTCGCCGTAGGTACAGATCGTCACATAACGGTCGCACGCCAACTCGATGAGCATGTCGATGTCGCTCTGCGCGGTGACGCAGACCGGGCAACCGGGGCCGCTTAACAAGGTCACGTTCTCGGGCAACAGGCTGCGCAGGCCGCTGCGGAACACACTCATCGTGTGCGTGCCGCAGACCTCCATGAACGAAAGCGGTTTGCCGACCTTCGCGGCGGTTTCGTGCAGCGCTTTGAGCGAGCGGGCCGTCGTGTCTTTAGTATTGGTCATGGTCGGTCCCTTCGGCGCACCTCGCCAAATCTCCGAGCACGGCCCAGGTCGCCTCCGCCTCGCCCGGATCGAGCCGTTTGATGACAAAACCCGCGTGCACAAGTACCCAATCGCCCACCACCGCTTCCGGCGCGAACAGCGTTTGCACCGGGACGCGGTTGCCGTGCAGATCGGCGACGCCTTGCCCGTCTCCGCAGTCAACCAACTTCGCAGGAACAGCCAGACACATCACACACCCGCCTTTCTGTTATGCCCGGTTTCGTATCGCACCGCCGCCACCGCTGCCTGCCCCAAGGCCAGCCCGCCGTCGTTCGCCGGGACCGTCCGGTGAACTAATACACGCAGACCGTCCCCGGAAAGCCGGTCTGTCAGGCTCCGGGTCAGACGCTCGTTGCAGAACACACCACCACTAAGTGCGGCGATGCCGATGCCGGTTTGCTTCACCGATTCTTCCACCAGACAAGCCAAAGCCCACGCGGTCTGATCGTGAAATAGCGCCGCGAGTTGCTCAACGGGTTGCCCGTCCGCCTTGCCCTCGACCAATGCACGGATCAACGGGGACAGGTCGATCACGCCGGTCTCGCCCGTAATAAATTGGAACAATGGGCCTTCAACAAGCGGCGTATCACAGGCGAACGCGGCGGATTCCAGCCGCATCGCCGCCTGCGCCTCGTAACTGTTGTGCGTGCTTAAGCCCAGCAGCGCCGCGACACCATCAAAGTAGCGGCCCAGCGAGGTGGTCGTCGTGCAGTTGAGGCCGCGCTCGAGCACGGCGGTGAAAACCTGCCGCTCGTGTTCGTCTTGTATTAGTTGCGCCACGGCCGGGTGCTTCGCGAAATCCTCACCGTACGCCTGACGCAGCAGCGCCAAACCGCAGTGCCGCGTGTCCGTGGATGCGGCGTCCCCGCCAATCAGCTCGATAGGACGCAGGTGGGCCAGACGCTTATAGGAAATAAGATCGGCCAGCAGCAATTCGCCGCCCCAACTCGTGCCGTCGTCGCCGTAGCCCACACCGTCGCACACGACCGCGAGCACCGGCCCGGCCTCGTTGTGCTCTGCCATGACCGAGGCGGCGTGTGCGTGGTGGTGCTGCACTCCGATCAACGGAACACCCAAGCGGTCGGCGAGTTGCCGTGCGTACACTGTGCCCAGGTACATCGGGTGAAGGTCGTGCGCGATCCACTTGGGGTTCACGTCGAACAACGCGAGCAGGTCGTCGATCGTCTCACGGAAGTGGTCGAACACGGGGGTATAGCTCAGGTCGCCAAGGTGTTGGCTTTGGATCGCGCGCCGGTCACGGACCAGCGCGAGTGTGTTTTTCAGTTCGCCGCCGACACACAGGCCGTGCGCCACGCCGCCAACCGGCAATGGGATGGACGTGGGCACGAACCCCCGGGCGCGGCGCAGCGGCAACGGGTGCGGCGTGCCGGCATCCAGCACCACGGAGTCGTCGACCCGGCGGCGGATCGGCCGGTCGTGCCACAACATCGCGTCACACAGCTCGGCCAAGCGTTCCAACGCCTCACGGTTGTCTATGGTTAATGGCTCGCCCGACGGGTTGGCGCTGGTCATCACCAGCGCGTCGATGGCGGGATCGAGTTCGGCGAACAATAAATGATGGATCGGCGTGTAGGCGGGCATCACACCCAGACGGTGGTTGTCCGGCGCGACGGATGCGGCGACGTTGATGTCTTGTCTGCGCGGCGCGAGCACGATAGGCGACGCCGGTGAACTGAATAACGCCTGGGCCGATGCGCTTAGGTGGACCAGACACTTCGCCGCTTCAACCGACCGGCACATCAGCGCGAAGGGTTTACCGTCCCGTTGCTTGCTTTGGCGCAGGCGAGAAACGGCCGCTTCATCATCGGCGCGCACGGCGAGGTGGAACCCACCCAGGCCCTTGACAGCGACGACCCCGCCGGCTTCTAACAGTTTCGCCGCGGACGCGATCGGGTCGCCGGGCAACGGTGCACCTTTCGGATCGACCAACCCCAGCGTCGGCCCGCAATCGTGGCAGGCGATCGGTTGGGCGTGGTAGCGGCGGTCGGCCGGGTCGGTGTATTCCGCGCGGCAGTCGTCGCACAACGCGAAATGCCGCATCGTCGTGTTCGGCCGGTCGTACGGGACGCGGTCGATGATGGTGTAGCGCGGGCCGCAGTCCGTGCAGTTGGTCAGGGCGTAGCGGAAGCAGCGGTCTTTGCTGTCGAACAACTCGCGCAGGCAGGCGTCGCAGACGGCGGCGTCGATGGTGACGCCGACACGGGTGATGTCCTGTGCGCTGCCGGGCGGGGTTTCATCGCTGTCGATGATGCTGAACCGGAGCGGCCCGGGTTCGTTAAGCGGGGGCAGGTTATCTACGGTGATGTGGTCAATAAAGGCCAGGGGCGGCCGCTCTTCATCAAGGGCCCGTGAAAACCGCTTTAGTTGAGCAACCGACCCCTGGGCTTCGACGGTGACGCCCCGGTTATCGTTTCGTACATACCCCGCCAGTTCATAACGTTGAGCAAGTCGATAGATAAATGGCCTGAACCCGACACCTTGGACCTGCCCCGTCAGGTGCCATCGGCGGCGTCGATTCTTAAATCCAGTCGTAGCGGCGGGGTACATGCCAAACCCCTATTTCACGGGTCCTCGATCTTGCCATAAGGCTTCTTTATCAAGTGTAAAGGTCCGACACATAATGTCAAGATAATACGGTCTTTTTATTGCGAGTTTGCCCGCCCGCGCCAGCGGCTGGGACGTAAGCATTTGATATTACAGCGTATAAAAATTGGGCTCCCGCCACAGAGTACATGAGCCTTATAAAAACTTCGGCCGCGACGGCCAATCCGTTTCATTACGCCTATGGACCCGAAACAAGATCGTGAGGCAGCAGATCGCGCGGTTTGATCATCCGGTTGGCGTACTGGGTCACTTCATACGACTCGATCTTACGGGAGTTGACATCCAGGCGGGTACAAAGCATGCCGCCTGAACCGTCACCACAGCTGCCCGGCAACCGGACCTGATACCCCACGATGGTGTGCGCGAGGATCAGCCCCAACTGCCCCCGCCCAGGGTCGTTATTCCGTGCCGAGCCCCTGCACTCGGGTGGTCCACCCGTCCGTAGGCGCATCGAGGTCTATCCAAGGCGCATCCGGGCAGCAGAGGCTCCGCCCCGGGACGCGGACACAATGACATTCTGCATACGCCAGCGGGATCCCGATCAACGGATGCGTCTCGCCTATAGTTTGCGACGCCGAACTGTTCGCGAGACGCATCTTCAAATCGCCGTTCTGGATCGCCCAGGGCGGCAGCCGCAGCGAAACCGCGACCTCTTTGGTCACCAGATCAGCATCGACCCGCTCGACGAACTGCTGGACCAACTCGCGTTTGGCATTTGCAGACAGGTCGCCCCAGTTCCTATCTGCATCCGCCAAGCGATCAACAACACGTTTCGCGATGACGCCAGGATCCTCTGCGAGGTGGGTCAATTCCTGATCCAACTCAGCAATCTGCCGGTCAAGCTCGCGGCACTGCTCAGCGATCTGGTCAAACTCAGATTTGGCCTCCTCCAGATCCTCAGCCTTGAGATTGCGTACCAACCACTGAATCCGTCTCGCTTTTTCATCGCGGACCGATCGCAGCTTAGTCAGCTCTTGTTCTGTTTCTGTTGACGTCGTCTTCTTCGCGACGGCCTCAATAATCCGCTTCTTGATCTCTGGCGCGTCTGTGATGATCTCGCGAATCAGTTCCAAGATCGCCTTCTCCAAAGGCTCGGCGGCGATCATCTTGTTGTAGGAGCTTCCCTTCTTGTAGCCGATCCGTCCCTTGCGGTGGCGGTAGTATCTGGTCTTCTTTGACTTCCTCTTTTGCCCTCTCTTTTTATTTTCGGCCTTTTCAGCCGGGCCGCAGAGCACGCCGGTCAGCGGCCCATGATCCTGTGTAGCAAAGCAAAAGAAGGATCTAGCCAGTAGGCTCAAAGAGGCAGAGGCTAGGCTACCAGGTTCGATATCGGCGGCGTACAGACACATAGTTGTCCCGGTGGTGAACAAGGATCTTCGCGCGTTTGACATGGGTCTTGCAACCTTGGGGACCGAGCAGCTTCTGAGCAAGAAGGTCATTGAGACGCTGCAGGCCAATGACCAACTACTATCTAAACTTGATCCATCACTGCTGATAGGTACACGCTGGCAACTCTGGCCCGATGATCAAGAGGTGCTACACATTCCGACATTGGCGGGTTATTTCACCACCTTGACCCATCTTCCCTCGCTTCTGGGACCAGAAGTCCTGTTGGATTCGATCGCTCGCGGTGTTGAGAGGGGTCTGTTTGCATACGCCCTCGGAGATGGGCCGGCTAAGCAGTTCGATACCATACACTACCGTGAGAGTGGCGTTACTCCAGAATCCATTGACTCCGCTTGGCTAGTCAGGCCTGAGGCCGCCAAGGCGTTGCTGCCAGAACCATCCTCGGTAGATGTGACTTCTGGCGCATCGATAACGGGCACAGGTACGACGGCCGCTATCTACAGCGATCCGCAGTCAACCAGTAGTTCGGGTAGCGGCGTTAAGATCGTTCAGGGCGAGCGCCGACTTGACCGGGTCCGCATCCAGATGCGCGTGCCGTGGGAGAACTGGCATGACGTGTACACCGAAGTCATCGATCCCCTTTCAAAGGAGGGAGCGGACGTAATTTGTGATGTCACGATCGTCGCGAAAGGGGAATCTGCGATTCGGGAGAACACGATTGAGTTGGTGATAAAAGAATCGCTGACCCAGCGAGGTATCGAAGCCGAGATCGAAACCGGATGAGCATTGGCTGAACTTGCCCTTGGAAGGCACGCTAAACCCAGACCCTGCGAATTAGGACAGTTTTAGGACAGTGGGTATTTCAGAGGTTCATCCGCCTGATGCATCCTTCTGTACATCCGGCGTTTACGTCAGGCGGGGTCCATGAAAGCGGTGAGGGCGGGATTCGAACAGGCCCGCCCATCTTAAAATCGTCATTTACGGCTCGTTAGGATGGTTCGCAAAACAATTTAGGGCGCTGTTTAGGGCGCAGAGATACATGTATCTGGCTGTCATATTCAAGAGTAGATGGTTCCACCAGTACCTCCTGGCGAGCCGGGCCGCGTGTTCCGTTTCAGGCAGCGTGATGTGGTCACGAAGCTTGACGACAGTATCACGGCGAACGTCAACATCGGCGTGATGCAGTCGCGTAAGTAACCAGGCAAACTCCTGATCATTATACACTACTTGTCATCCCTTGCTTCCCGGTGTTCTTCGACGCGTTGGTGAGATGACGAATCCTTCAGGAGTGGGCTTGAAGTGCCCATTAAGATCAGGTTCGACATGACTCTGGTACTCACGTAGCGCCGGTACGTCTAATTCACAAACGACGAAATAGTCGTCAAGGCCACCTCGGACCCGTACACAATCCCGAAGCCAACGGTCACGAGAGGGGACACGGACTCGGCTGTCTCCATATTTTCGGTTGTTGACAAGTACCTGGAATCCATGAATATCTAAAGAGGCCGATTCAATTAGCGATCCAAAGGACTCAATATCCTGATTCCAAGACAGTACAAAGAGAGCATCGATCTGGCCCCGGAAGTCTGCTCGGTACTCCGCTTTCGTCAATTCACTACAGAGCAGTAATCCAAATGTTAATGGGCCATGTCTATAGATCGGGCGAACAACATGGGGAGCTGGTGGTGGTGCGAAACTAAGACCATGGTGTGAGCGCAACAGATCGCGTTCGACATGTGCCGGCACCAACTTTGTCTGAACAAGCGAAATGTAGGAAGGAAAACCAAGGCTATGGTCAGTAAGGTACAGTTTCGCCTCATTGCGGACATATGGTCCGTTAACAGCGTATTCGACACCGGCAATAAGTGAAATGCCCGCTCGTAGGAAATGATGAGCGAGTGTGCGAATGAATCGGCGTGGAATCGAAAGCTCCGGGAAGATCACATAGTCAGGCTTATGCTCAGCATTTAGTATTGCATTTGCTA
>JAJDCW010000029.1 GCA_029260635.1 Phycisphaeraceae bacterium
CGTGATGGTCGAGACGATGACTAACTGGGGCTGCACGAGGTACTTTGGCGACAAGGCCTGCTAGCGGAACGGCAGTGCCTGAACTCGGCGCAAACCCTTGGTTCTGGTCAGCTCGAAGCGATTGATCGGCTTTACCGTAGCTATCCACATTTGAATGATGACGCTTTCATAAAGTTGCATCTGCATGATTGGCTCACCTGACCGGGAAGGTGTACTTTGAGAGGGGCTAGCCCAGTGGTTGCTATTCATTGCGGTATCAAGATCAGTCACATGATGTGTCCTCAATTGTTGTACCAATGTAGCGGGGGTTCCCTTCGAGCCTGCGACTTCCTCGTTACATACCCGACATCTGAGAAAGAGTAGATACTGAGTAAAGTATATTGTAGCCGTATTGTGTGTAATTATAAGCTGTCGGGCTCATATTTTATTTTCTCACACTTTAGCTCGGTGACAGCACTAAATAGAACCGGTACGACGAACATCGTCAGCAGCGCGATCAACATGCCGCCGACGCTGGGGATCGCCATCGGCAGCATGATGTCTGAACCCCGACCGCTGGCAGTAAGCACGGGCAGCAATGCGAGGATCGTTGTTGCTGTGGTCATCAGGCATGGGCGGACACGGCGCAATCCGGCCTCCAGGGTTGCGGCCCTAACCGCTTCGCGGGAGGTTGGCTTGTCTTCTGCCAACCTCTGCTTGATGTAGGTCGCCATGACAACACCGTCATCCGTCGCGATCCCAAACAGTGCCAGAAAGCCAACCCAGACGGCTACGCTCAGGTTGATCGGCTGAATGCGGAATACTTCCCGCATGTTCTCGCCGAACAGGTTGAAGTCCATAAACCACGGCTGGTTGTAGGCCCAGATCAGGATGAAGCCTCCGGCCCAGGCCACAGCAACCCCTGAGAAGATGATTAATGCACTCCCGACGGTACGGAACTGTAAATACAAGATCAGGAAGATTACAACCAGTGATAGCGGCAACACAACCATCAGCGTCTTCGCCGCACGCACTTGGTGTTCGAAGCTGCCCGCAAACCGGTAGCTGATGCCGGGCGGGATCGAGAGCGAACCATCCGATATGGCCGAGTCTATCCGAGCCTTGACGTGTTCGATGATCTCGACCTCGGCCTTCCCTGCATCCGGGCCGAATGTCACATAGCCCACCAGGAATGTGTCCTCGCTCTTGATCATGCGTGGGCCGCGTTCGTAACGTACTCCGGCCAGGTCGGTCAGCGGAACCTGCTGTGACCCGTCCGCCGAGCTGACCAGCACTTCGTCGAATGTGTCGATAGAGTCTCGCAACTCACGCATATATCTAACCCGCACCGCGTAACGCTCCCGGCCTTCGACGGTCGTTGTCACCGTTCTGCCACCGATAGCCACCTCGATCACACGCTGCACGTCTGCGATGTTGATGCCGTACCGTGCGATGGCTTGCCGATCGATGTCAATCTCCAGATACGGTGTGCCGACGATACGGTCGGCGTTGACCGTGGCGGGATTGACGCCCGGCGTGTTGCGGAGGATACGCTCTAACTCAAAACCGAACGCTTCGATCGTGGCAAGATCAGGCCCACGAACCTTGATCCCCATTGGGGCCCGCATGCCGGTTTGGAGCATGACCAGGCGTGTCTCGATGGGTTGAAGTTTCGGCGCACTGGTTACGCCGGGCAGTTGTGCGGCCGCCTGTATCTCGGCCCAGATGTCATCGGGGGTACGGATGTGGTCGCGCCACTGCCGCACACGCTTTCCGTTCTCATCGATCCTGTACTCGGGCTTGTAGTGGATGACCGTTTCGGCCATTGAGATCGGTGCCGGGTCCAAGGGTGAGTCTGCTCTCCCGATCTTGCCGACAACCAGATCAACCTCGGGGACCGAACGGATCGACGCGTCCAACTGCTTGAGCACATCGGCGCTCTGACCGATTGAAGCGTGCGGCATGGTCGTTGGCATGTATAAGAACGACCCCTCATCAAGGGCGGGCATAAACTCCGCCCCGAGGCCCGGAAATACGGTATGCGCCTGCTGCCACAGGGCTGTCCGCTTGACCGTATCCGGCATCCAACCGGTTAGCTGACCAAAGCCCAACCAGATACTTAGCCCAAGCAGTACCAGGGCACTGGGCATCGAAAGAAACAACGCTTTGTGCCCCAACGCCCAGCGCAGGATGTTCGCATATGCCAATTGGAACAGGCGAAACGCGAGTAACAAACCACCGACCAGCAGCACGACAAACGCGTAGTTGACAACAGACGATCGGTCTCGTCCCAAAGGCTCCCATTGCTCACTTAAGAATCCCGCGACGATCAACGCGACCACCAGACTCAGCACGACCCGGCCGATGTTGGCAACACGCTCGGGTAGTATTCGCCGACGCTGACTCCGGCGACCTGCCAATAACAAGTGGCAGAGGGGTGGTAACAGGGTCAACGCGATCAAGATCGATGCGATGAGTGCAAACGATTTTGTAAAAGCTAGTGGGCGGAATAACTTACCCTCCGCCCCGACCATCGTGAATACCGGAAGGAAGCCTACCACGGTGGTCAACACCGCCGTCATCACCGCGCCGCCCACCTCTCGGCAGGCTCGGTACACCACCTCGACCCTAGCCTCATCGGGCCCGGCCCGGTCCAGATGTTTCAGTACGTTCTCTGTTAATACGATCCCGACATCGACGACGGTGCCGATCGCAATCGCGATCCCCGCCAAAGCGACCACGTTGGCATCCACGCCGAACAACTTCATCGCCACAAAAGCGATGAGGATCGCCATCGGCAACATAGAACTGATTAGCAGGCTGCTGCGCAGGTGTAAAACCATCACCAACACAACGATCATCGTAATCAACACCTGCTGGATCAGGGCATCATTGAGCGTATCCAGTGTTTCATAGATCAATCCGCTACGGTCATAGAACGGAACGATGGCGAGTTGGCTTGTCGTGACCCACGTGGGCCAGTCTTTAGCATCATGAGTATCGAGCCAGTTAAGCCAGGCGTCCTGGTCCAGGTCAAAACCAGCCGATCCGGTGAACCCGGCGTAGCCATTTAGTTCGGCAAACTCCGTCACTTCATCTCGTGACGCAACCGACCAGTCGACAACAGCTTTGCGTGGCAGCCCAACCGTTAATTCATCCACCGCATCATGGATACCCAGGATCACTTTTAGCGGGTTCACGCCGTAGCGTGCCGTCACGACACCGCCGACCGCCTCGGCACCGTCTTTATCCAGCACGCCGCGCCTAGGTGCCGGGCCTAATGAAACCGACGCGATCTGAGATACGGTGATCGGCGTGTTGTCCCGCTCGACGACCACGACGTTGCGGATGTCGTCCAGATTCTCAATAAAACCCAGACCACGGATCAGGTACTCGACGTGGTTGCTCTCGATAGAACCGGCGGAAACATCCAGGTTGGACTGGCGGATCGCGTCATAGACCTGTGATAGTGTTACTCCCGCCGCACGCATGGCGTCCGGGTCAACATCGACCTGGTACTCGCGCACGAACCCGCCGACCGATGCGACCTCAGCTACGCCACTTGTCCCGGCCAGCGCATACCGAACCATGAAATCCTGCACCGACCGCAGCTCATCCAGGTCCCACCCGCCCACGGGTCGGCCGTCTGGCCCACGACCCTCCAGGGTGTACCAATACACCTGCCCAAGCGCTGTGGCATCCGGGCCTAACGCCGGGCGTACATCTGTCGGCAGCGTACCCGCCGGAAGGCTCGCGAGCTTTTCCAAAATCCGACTGCGCGACCAGTAAAACTCGATATCTTCATCGAAGATGACATAGATCGATGAGAAACCGAAATAGGAAAAGCTGCGGATACTCTTGACGCCGGGGATACCCTGCAACGCTACCGTTAGCGGGTAGGTCACCTGGTCCTCAATGTCCTGCGGGCTGCGACCTATCCATTCGGTGAAGACGATCTGCTGGTTCTCGCCCAGGTCGGGGATCGCATCTACGGGTACGGGGCTCCTGGGTAGTGAAGTGATTTCCCAGTCGAATGGTGCGACCAACACGCCCCACGACAGGACAAGGGCCGCGACAAGAAATACCACCAGTTTCTGCTCCAAACAGAAACGAATAAGGTGGCCCAGAACGCCGACGTGTTCCTTGTGGCCTGGTTCACTCATGGACATGCCCGCTTTGATTGGGTGACTCGCGGGCGGGCACCGTGCTCTTGGTTGGTTCTGAGAGCGTCTCTTCGATAGTCCCGCACTTGAGCATGCTTTCGCCGAAGTAGGGGTTGGCAATCACCGGCTCGGGCGTGAGCCAGGATGCCCCCTTGAAGTCAAATGCCATCGGGCAATGCGCCCGATACACGCTGCCCAACCCTTCGATGTGGGACACCTCAAGCAATGCGATCAACATGTCCGACAGCGGCTCAAATGCCGAACGCATCGTCTCGATGTCATCTGCTTCACTCAATTGATCTGCCCAGCTGGCCGTGAATACATCGGGCACATCGGCCATATCAACCGAACTCAAAGCGGTCCGCAAAGTCTGCGCCTGCTGGTGCGCAGCATCGATGTCATCGTTGGCTAGCGCTTTTGCTAGATCGAAGTAGGCGGCATATACCTGTCGGACGGTATCGGCAGTGGAACCATGGATGTGTACGTTATTCACTTCCTTTGTGTTTGAACTGATCGTGTCACCAGTGTGTTCCGGGTTCATCATGCTGTGCTTCGCCTGAATCTGTAAGGCGCTGTCGATCTGGAAGTTTCCTCGGGTGACAACGAGGTCGCCTTCTTCCAATCCAGATTGCACGATAATGAATCCATCGCCGCTGGGCCCCAGCTCGACAATTCTGCCCTCGAACCGTGGCGATTCCTGCTGTCGTGTTTGCACGTAAACCACTCCTCGCTGGCCGGTCCGTAAGACCGCGGTGTCCGGTACGACCAAGGGAGGCTGCCCCTGATCTGAGGCCACGAGATACCCAAGGTCCTCGGCGCGCACCAGGTCCATCCCACACACCGGGCAAGGTCCCGGCTCATCTCGGATTACCTCCGGGTGCATCGGTGAAATCCATTTGCCTGCCAGATCCGGCGCAACGATACGGCCCGCCTCGGCAAGGTCTGAACTCACTTCTGCGCGCACAAACATGCCGGGTTTAAGAATGCCTTGTGTGTTGTCTACGTTCACTCGAACCCGTGCCGTCCGTTTGCGTGGGTCAAATATCGGATCGATAAACACAATCTTGCCATCGAAGTGATAATCCCCGAGCCCCTGGACTGTGAACGAGACTTCCTGTCCGTAACGAAGCCAGGGCAGGTCTGATTCATACGCTTCAAGCATAACCCAAACCTGTGACAGGTCAGCAATGGTATAGATACGATCGCCCTCGTTCACGTAGCTACCCGGTTTGGCGTGTTTCTCAATCACGACTCCGCTAGTAGGCGCGTAGAGTGTGATCTGGTCGCCTGTTTCGCGGCCTGCCTCCATCGCCTCGATCTGATCTGCATTGAGTCCAAGCAGCCGAAGCCGGTCGCGTGCCGATTCGAGTACCGCCAGAGCACCTTCTCGAACCGTAGCGCTGATGTTGTCTCCCAGCCGATTCAGCGACTGTCGCGCCAACGCCAATTCCTGCTTTGCGACCAGGAGTTGGGGGCTATAAATATCGGCAAGGTGGTCACCTTTACTGACGGGGATTCCTGTGTAATCGACATACATTCGGTCTAGCCGACCGCTCATATACGCCGTGGTATAAGACAGCCGTGTCTCGTCGTAGGCAACCATCCCGACCATGTTCACGTGGTGTGTTATCCGCCTGCGGTTCACGGGCGTGGTCTGCACATCGATCAACGCCGCCGCCTCGGGCGATAGCTCGATCTCATTGAGTTTCAATCCTGTCGTACTTGAGCCACCGGAAGCAGGCACCGGGATCAGGCTCATATTGCAAATCGGGCACTTGTCGTCCGGGTTAGGCATCCGGACCTCGGGGTGCATCGAGCAGGTGTATTCCTGCACAACTATGTCCGATCCAGTAGGCGTGCTAGTTTGATGACTCACGCCATCACCTCCACCTCGAAAGGCAAAGCCCAACAGGAAGGCCACCAAAACAACCAACGCCACAACGAGGTCACCATTGTGACGGCGTATCCATGCCAAGGCAGATTGAACAGTATTTCCGGTAGTACCTGCCATCAGGAATCTCCCTGCTGGGTAATTTCACGCTTTGATCCTGTTGCATCCCCCGTCTCGGAGCCGCCCACGGCCTGGTCCAGATCCGCCACGGCTTTGTGCAGATCGGCTATCAGTTGTGCCTCTTGGAGTTGATCACCCAGGAGCACCTGCCAATCGTCCAGCAGTTGTATGAAGTCCGCATCACCTGTTCGGTACGATGCCAACGCCACTTCAATAGTCTGGCGTGCGTCGGGCATCATCTGTTCTTGAAGACGATGCAGCGATTGCTCGTATGACTCGATCCGAGCTAACGCTTCATCAACCTCATATGCGACTCGATCCTGCACGGCACGGACCTCGGCCAACGCTTGGGCCATCCCACGCATTGCTTCTCGCTCAGACGCGTCGTATCGCCCGGACCACAGCGGGATACTCACGCCCACCGTGCCCGCGATCTGGTCATCCCCGTTGGCGCTGGGTGCCAATCCGCTAGCACGAACAGCACCGTACTGAAAGCCCACGACAAAATCCGGCTTCCGCTCCTGGCGGGCAAGCTCCAGCCGTTGCCAATACGTCTGCACCCGGGCTTGCGCCTCGGCAACCCTCGGGCTGTTCTGTGCGGCCGATCGCCGTAGCGTTTCGGAGTCATGATCTGTTCTTACCCATTCATTCGACTTGACCCTGGGCCATGCTACTGGCACGGGACGGCTCATCAGCCTGCCCAGCATCGCCGATGCTGTGCGCTGCCGCCGATGCAAATCAGATATCCGGTTCTCCAACGCCGCCACTTCGCGCGAGACGCGCAAAAGGTCCGCCTGCCCGGCTTCGCCGACACGCACACGGGCCTGGACCGACGATTCGATCTGCGCCAGTAGTGCCTGGCTCTGTTTTAATACATCGATCTCACGTGTTGCACCATCGTATGACCAGTACGCCCGCCGCAGATCACCTGTGATACGGTCGATCACGGTCTGCAACGTATATAGAGAAGCCACAGCCTCCTGGCGTGCCACCTCACCCCTGGCGTCAAGGGTTCCTGGGTGTGGCAACGACTGCTGCACACCGACGATGTAATCCACCTGACCCGCTGCGGTTTGCGCCAACTCACCAAACGTGAACATCGCAACCGGATCGGGCAATGCCGTCGCTTGCGGCACGCGTTCACGCAATCGCTCTACTTGTTGACGAGCCGCACGGACCTCGGGGTTATCGCGCAAAGCAGACTTGATATACCACGCCAGGTCTGCATCTTCCGGCAGACTATTGGTTGCTTCAGCCCTGGCCCATGTATTAGCCGCTGTCCCCGGGTCAGATCGGCTTAGTTCTTCAACTCGCTCGGCTAATTCTCGGTCGGACCATTCGTTAAACGGGTCCGGCCCGGCGCAGCCCGATAGCCAAACCAATGACATGATTAACACACAAGCAGCATGATGACTGAAACGATGGATCATGTTTAGTGTTCGTGACTGCCGTGAGCGTCGTCGGTCTCAGGGACTTTAGCATCGCCCGCCGCCGCGGCGTCTAGTATGGCCAGGTAATCCGCAGGGTCCTTACGCAGCTTTGATTCACACATATTGCAGCAGAGCATCACAGTGCGGCCGTCAACCGTGACTTCGATAGCGTCACCCATGGACCCGAGTTTATCTCCCGAGACGATGCAGTAGTCGATCGGGTAGGCCCCGGAGTCACTTGGGGTAGATTCAGCGACCGTTTCAGCAGGTGCCGAGCTCTGTGTCGCAGCGGGTGTTTCCGACTCCTCCGAGCATCCGATAAGACCTGTAACCAGAGACGCACACAGCACATTACATAGGGTATTCATTGACATTAGAGGGTCCTTTCAATCTCCTAAACGCCAAAACAGGTGCCCCGGGTTCCCCGATCGCATAATTTTGAGAATAATCAGATAATCACCTGCTGATGGAACCTATCCTCTGCGGTCGAACGTTTAGTAAGGTGAACGGATAAATGGATGACCCCCGAACCGACGACACGCGAGCCGACGCCCTGGCGCGTTTCAGGGCCGAGGCCTGGCCGCTGCTGCCGTCGCTGCTGCGCGTCGCTGTCATCCTCACGCACGATCACCACCAGGCGGAGGACCTGGCTCAGGAAACCATGATGCGGGCCTACCGACACATCCAGTCATTCACACCCGGCACCAACATGAAGGCCTGGCTCATGACTATCCTCCGGCGTGTCCATATCGACACACACCGCAAAGAATCGCGGGCCGTCGAAGCCGGGTCGCTTGATGGGATGTCATACGATCCGGCTGCGCCATCAGATGCCAATGCCCAGGGGGATTTACAATGGTCTGACCCGGATGAGTTGCTGAATCGATTCGATGACGATGAGATAGTAAACGCGTTGCATGCCCTGCCCGACCCTATGCGGTGGGTGCTTCTGCTGGTAGATGTCGAACAGATGTCGATCAATGACGCCGCCGAATCGTTGGACATTCCGCCGGGCACGATCAAGTCACGTGCAAGCCGTTCGCGTGCCCAGCTCCGTGAATTTTTGCTGCCCGTCGCCCGACAAAAGGGGTGGGTGGCCAACTACGCGGGAGAATAAAACCATGAACACCGAACCTAACTATCCGGATGCACTCGACGAGGCGACCGCTCGCCGCTTGGCAAAACTGGCTCATCGTCCCGTGGATGTATCCGCTCTCGAAAGCAAGCTCGAAACATCACTGACGGACACTCCCTCAGAAGACTTACCACACACAAACACGCCAGATCCTGCGCCCACCTACCCGATCCGCCACTGGCTCCGTCCGGTTGCAGGCATCGCTGCGGCGATCATGTTGGCAGCCACGCTATTCATCACGCTAAGTTCCAGCACGCCCCAAGCCTCCGCCGCCGTGTTCGATCTCTCCCAACTTCATCAGGACCTGGTAGCCGGTAGGATCGAACTAAAAACCGTCACGTCAACCACCGAGGCAAACCGTTGGATCGCAACACAACGTGATACCGCTCCCGACTTGCCTGACCATATCGCAGGTGCCCGCGTTCAGTCCTGCTGTCTGGCTGATGTGCAAGGCGAACTCGTTGCCGTGGCTGTTCTCGAAGATGAAGGCCAGACCGTCACCCTAGTTGTCGCCCGGGCCCCGGACTTCGCCCATGAGATGGGGACCCGCATCCAGATCGACGGTCGAAGCTTCTTCGGCCACGAACTCAACGGCATCCGCATGATGATGGCCAACCATGGTGACCGCTGGCTTTGCGTTATGGGTGATCGGTCCTACGAGGAACTGGCCAAACTCGCTGCAAGTATAGATTTTTGAGCAGTGTTATTAACGCTACTTGGGGCCGTTTATCTTAATAGTGAAGAGTTACTTTCCACCCTGTTATGAGCCCGACTTGTCGGGCTTATATCGGGTTGGAAGTGGACGTTATGAGCCTGACTAGCCGGGTTCATAACGCGGGGATTACAACGATTTCGAATTGATGTAACCAATTAAAAACCTAGAGTTATCTCTAGATCTAATAGCGGGGGCATCATATGGGGAGTTGGAGATGCTGGTTTTGGCCTGAAATCAGCTAAGTGTTGGCAAATGTGTCTGTCTTAGAAGTACCATCAAACACGTAAGTGTTTGGTGTGTTGTCGGTTACGGCATGTCACCCCTGTTGACCCTGACACGCTCATTCTGACCCTACTTTGGCCGCCTAAGCCGGTCGGCCCGACCTCGGAGAGGGCGGGTCGGATGGCGGCATCATGCGTCGATTTTCCGTGGGCTTGCGGGTGTACGGCGGTATATAAATAGATCGTCTTCTGCCGGGTCCTCAAGGGTCAGCGTTCAGAAAACATGCTCAGGTAACCGTCCTCAAATTGGCTCATTTCAGTTATAGTGGCCGGATCACCAGCCAAATGGGGGGCGTGTCATGTCTGTCATCAAATGCAAAGAATGCGGCCACGGGGTGAGTACCAAAGCCAAAACCTGCCCGTCATGTGGCGCTCCGATCGCCAAACCAACCAGTTGCGCCGGTGGCTGCCTGGTGGTGGTCTTACTTGGTGTGTCCATCGTGATCTGCCTGGCTGCGATTAACGGGTACAACACGCCGACAAACCATCGTCCGAGCAAGACGACGTATCGGCCCAGTAATACCGCCAAACCGAGTGCGCCCAAACCAAGCACGCCGACAATAGAGATCCCCGCTGACGTTACATACACCGTCGCCGTCAAACAGATCATGCCGGGTATCAAACGTAGCCTCGAGGTGACACTGGATCAGCGGATCACCGAGGACGTGCTACGCGCGCTCGCGCATAAACTGAAGAACGAAGACCCGAACGAATATGAGCGAACTTTCATCTTGTATTACTTAAAAGACATCAAAAACCCCGTCGCGGCCTGGGCGACAACGCACTTCAACCCCGACCTGAAAGTAGTGATCATGGGCCTGACGGTCGAAGACGAAAAGTCCTTGCTTGAGGCCCCCGTAGATACCGAGCACGATAAGATCGGTCGATGGCTCGACGATTCGCCCTACGCCGGCGGGATCATCACGATCTATCGCGACAACGGCAAGTACATTTATGAGCAGAAGTTCACCGACGGCTCGGTCATGACCAAAGAACTCGTCGAGCGCCCGTCCCCCCTCGGCCGACGCTTTAACTTAAAAGAAGAGACCTACGCCAACGACCACTTCGTGATCGACCGCAACGGGACACTACAATTCCGTGATGACGAGGGCCTGATCACTACAGCCAATAAACTGGAATAGCTAACCCATCACCTCCCAAGCCCCTGACCCCGGCCCGCCTGATCAAATATCATATCAGTTTGAAGGGGCGGATGAGAAAGCTCGAATCTGCTTCGCATGAAAGGATTGTGCCAGAGGCCTTAGATCTGTAATCTTAATAGGCATGGTGAACGCGCCTAAAGGAAGCTATATGCGAAACGTCAGTGCTGCTCTATTTACTATCGGCCTTCTATCGCTATCAAGTTGTCAAACGTACCACTACAGGATCACAGACAACCAGACAGGCAAGACCTTCTATAAGACCCTGCCTACACCGCCGTACAAATTGCCGGCATCGATTGCACTAACAGACCCCCGCACTGGCGGCGTGACAGTAACGACGTCGTATACGGTCGATCCTATTAGCGAGGCCGAGTATGACTTGCATCGTCCCATCTACGTCCCTCGCTAACGTCACGAAAGGAGCTAGCGTATGCATTGGAGAAGTTGCATCAGTCTCGTAATCTTGCTGGCAATGATGAACGGCGGTTGCTCGACGCAACCGGTTGCCGGCGGATTCCAGTCGGTTTGTGACCAACTTGTCGAGCTGGGGCCAGCGTCGCGCGCGATGAACATGGGCGCCAACAGCGAGTATTACGCAAGCACCTACGGCATCTACTATGACGCCGCTACAGATGCGCTGTACACCAAGACAGGATCGGGCAACCGCGACTACATTCTTGAAGGCGACGTCATTCGCGCGACGTTCCTTATCGATCGCCGGAAAGATCGAAAATGAACCATGGCTGTCGATGCATCGCACACGTGTACCGGCCCACCGGATTGTGACTCATGTTGACGACAGCTTATCCCCGAGTGACCACCCTAATCAGGCGAAGAAACGCGCCCAATAGTGTCCCGTATGTGGCTGCTGATTCCCGCCCAAGACTCGACAATAAGCTCGACAATCTGGTCACCCTTGGTCTGATGAGGCTCGACAGAGAACCACTCACGGCTCCTTGAAGCAACCTTGTCTCGATAGCCGCCGCCTTGTCCCCACTCTGAATCGCAATCGGACCAAAAAGCAACATCATCTTTTAATTCGTCTTCAAATTCAGACCTTCCAGCCATCTGAATCCTCTTCAAAAGCTCGCTCATTTGGTCGCCG
>JAJDCW010000030.1 GCA_029260635.1 Phycisphaeraceae bacterium
GCCGCCCAGGCCTACGGGATCGACGCGATCGTGCGCATCCCCCGCGGGAGCTACTCCGACACGATCCGCCCGCTGGAGATCGACGCCGCCGGGATCATGGTGCCCCACGTCATGTCGCCGCAGGACGCCTCCGATCTTGTCCGCGTCACACGTTTCCACCCGATCGGCCAACGCGCGCTGGACGGCGGCAACGCCGACGGCGCATACTGCAAGGTCGACCTGAAGACCTACCTTGAGCACGCCAACACCCAGAAGCTGGTGATCGCACAGATCGAAGACCCCCAGGCCGTCGAATCACTGGACGAGATCGCACAGATTGAGGGGATCGATATGCTCTTCTTCGGTCCCGGCGACTACAGCCACGCCCTGGGCGTCCCCGGCCAATTCGACGATCCACGTATCGCCGACGCACGCCAGCAGGTCGCCTACGCCGCTATTAAGCACGGCAAGTTTGCCGGCACCGTCGGCGGCGCCGCGAACATCAAGCCACTGATCGAACTGGGCTACCGCTTCATCAGCACCGGCGCCGACGTCGTGGGGCTGGGCAACTACTTCTCAGAAATTGTAGATGCATTTACAGGCCAACTTCCGAATGACCGTATCGCTGATGGCGTTTATCGATAGCATGCGGATCATGTGGGTTCTTGACCGTCTTGTGTTTGTCGTTCTGTTTTAACATCGTGTATGGAGTCAGCGTTGATTATTGGCGTGCCCAATGAGACGAAGTCGGATGAGTGCCGCGTGTCGATGCTGCCGCGTCGGCGATCGCCTTGACCCGTGCGGGCAGCAGGTTCGAGAGCACGCTGACGACGCCCTTGCCGCCGACCGAGATCAAAGGCAGCGTCAGCGTGTCGTCGCCCGACAGGATCGTGAACTTCTCCGGGTCGCACAGATGCGCGATCTCGCTGGCCATATGAAAATCCTGGGGCAGGTGTAAGAACAGAGTTGTAGTATGATCGGAAAAGCGACGGATAGCCGTGTCTATGAGTTGACTAGAAGACTCGATGAGATATCGGAGGTATATAATCTATCAGTATCCGAGATGGCGGAATGGATGGGCCAGTCAGACAGCCGCTTTCGAACCTGGTTTAGAAATCATTTTAGTATGCCCCCCAAAACATATTAAATGCATCGTAGGATCAATCTAGCTATGAGGATGCTGCGTGAAACCCAGCGGCCCATCTAGGCCATATCACATGAACTTCAGTATGCCGATCTCCCCACCTTTTTTCACGATATTCGTAAACGGAAAAAATACACCCGGGTCGTATCGGTGCACTCACGCCGTAGAGGGATAGCTATTCACTTCCGACTTGCTGGCTGCTGCTGCCGTCCGCTCGATACTTTGAGTCTCTGGCGGCCGGAATGGCGTAACTGGTGGGGCCTCACAGCTGGGTCTATCTGGGTTGCTTTACAGGCATCGCCTTATTGTTTTACCCAGGGTGCATGGCGCGCGTGACGTTATTGATCCCGAGTGTAGGTGTGCCGTAGCTTCGGGACGCAATTTTTTTAGCGGGAGTTTTTCCTGTCATCTGACCGGATTATCCGGCCGACACCGCCAGGCCAAATATTTATGTAAACGCCTATTGCAAGGTCTTTTATGTGAATGGGCCATACTGGACTTGAACCAGTGACCTCCTCGATGTCAACGAGGCGTATATGGCATTAATGGCTAATAATTGGGGTTACGAGGCGTAATTATTATAATAATCGGATACAGTTCGGATACATAATCGGATACTGTATCCGGAATAATGTATCCGATATAGTTGAATGTCGAGGCGTATTTGTTATTGCGCCCGTATGGCCAAGAACAAAAAGAAACCGAGTTGGCAAAAGCTGAACTGGTGGTCCGCCCGCAAAGTGTGGCGAAAGGAGTACAAGGGCAAGCGTCACTACCTAGGCGATTACGGTGTCAAATTTAACCGAGACACCCACGATAAGGCTTGGGCAGAGTGGATCCTGACCAAGGCCCGTTTGGATGTCAGGCCGGGGGCAGCCCAGAAGATGTTTCTTGAAGATCCGACGCCCGAAAACACCCTCAGTGATCTTCTAGCTCACGCCAAGGTCTACGCTGAGCATCACAACCTGACCATCTCAGCGGCTGAGTTGATGCAGCCATTCCTCGCAGAAGAATCGACCGTGGTGAATGACCTGCCCGCCAAGCCCAGAAAGTCAACTGGTTACAAACTCAATGACCTCATCACGGCCTTCGTAGCCCACAAGATTAGCCAGGCCAAAGCTAAACAGCGATCGGGGGCACGGGCTTCAACGATCAAGGGGCACCTGAATACCTTTACGGCTTGGGCAGGGGACAATAAGACCACGGGAGATTTGACCACGTCTATGGTCCAGGAGTATCACGGGTACCTTCTAAAAGAAACCCTTCAGGACAGCACAAAGCGCGACAAGTGGGGGGCATTCAAGCAACGGGTAACTTGGATGTCTGAACACGAGTACGTCGTGATGCCGACGCCCCGGTCCGCTTGACGATCTTCCCGACCGTTGCAGACCAGGCCGGGTCAGCGATGGTGCGTTGGCGCAGCTTCAGATGGGAGACCTCGCCTGCCGGGAAGACACCCAATGCTCCCCCGTTAGCGACCCACTGAGTCGCTTCTTTCATCGAGGCGATGTTTCGTCGAGCTGCGTCGGGGCCGCCGAACGGGTCCACGAAGAAGAAGCTGTCCCGCAGTTCAGGGATCACGGAGAGCATGTAGTTTGCAAGCAGCTTCACATCCGGGCGGACGCGTCTTAACACGCTGCACAGGATCAGCCCCTCGACCCACCGAACGGATGATTCGCCACGACAACCAGGGGGCCCGTGGCGGGGATGCGCCCGGGATGATTGCCCAGCACCCGTGTCCGTGCCTGAAGGACCTGAAGCGCCGTATCCGCGAAGTGTTGGCTGTCGGTTTGCCTGCGGTTGATCTCGTCATAGATGTCGTTCAGGGCGGGCAAAGAAAGCGCGTGTTCGACCGCTGGCAGCGTGGCACGCAACAGCGAACGCCGCAGCGGGTCCGGCGGAGATGCGGTGATTCGAAACGGCTTTACACTCCCTGTCGACATGGTGTTTCCCTGGATACGATCATACCGTTTGCCCCCTGATTAACGCAGCCCGGCCCGGATTTAATCCTTTGCTAACACAATATTAGTACAACCGTAACGGTTTATTTCTAAGATACGCTCCATATTATCCGTGTGAGGACAAGGACGGGCCCCGGTTTGTAACGATGAGTCAGGTGTTAATAAGCGTATGATGGACGGTAAAGGGGCTCCAGTCCGTTAGGATAGTGTGAATGTCATGAGCCGAACAACCGCGACAACACAGTTTTCTCTGCTGGTTGTGGAAGATGAGCGCGACCTGCTGGAAGTGGTCCGGTTCAACCTGTCACGAGAAGGGTATACCGTCCGCACC
>JAJDCW010000031.1 GCA_029260635.1 Phycisphaeraceae bacterium
CGACGTCGGCTTCGTATGAAAAACTCGTCCGGTCGGCGGGCACCTCGATGCGTTCGATCTCCCCGCCCTTGTGGACCTCGATCAGTCCGACCTCGGCCTCGCCCCGATTCGCCAGCCAGGGGTTCGGCACGACGATCCGCCCGCCGCTGCCGTAGATCACCACACGGTTGTCAAGCCCCGCCTGGACGGAGCAGGCGACCTGAGCGATCAGCCCGTTCTCGAATTTCAATGTCGCCGCCGCGGTCGCGTCCACGCCCGTCTCGACCAGCTCGCCGCGACCATCAACGTGTACCGGGTCGGCGTATCCCTTGCCATCCATCGCGCCCGCGATCATCCGGCACATCGAGATGGGGTAGCAGCCCACGTCCATGATCCCGCCGCCACCCAGCGCGTTGCTAAATAGTCGGCTGTCGGGGTCGAACCCTGTGGCGAAACCGAACGTTGCACTGACATACTTGATCTCACCGACCACGTCCTGGCTGATCAGCTCAAAGAGCCTGATTGTCTGCGGGTGGCAGCGGTACATGAACGCTTCCATAAAGAAGACGCCGTGCTCCCGCGCCGCCTCGAGCATCACCATCGCCTGCGCGTGATTCAACGCGATCGGCTTCTCACAGAGGATGTGCCTGCCCGCCCGCGCCGCCCGGACCGCCCAGCGCGGGTGCATCGGGTGCGGCGTGGCGATGTAGATGATGTCCACGCCGTCGTCCGCGATCAGATCGTCGTAATCGCCGTGCGCCCGTGGGATGCCAAAAGGCTCGGCGAAGGCCTTGGCTTTTTCAATCGATCGGCTACCGACCGCGACGACCTCACCGGTCTGGCCCGCCTGCACACCCTTCACAAACGCATCCGCGATCGCCCCGGCACCCAGGATACCCCAACGCAGTTTGGATTCTGACACGCTACGATCCTTCAAAATAGTAAAATCCACACCAGCAGGACCTGATCTCTAAGTCTTAAAACATGCGACCCGACCTCCAGTCAGGGCGTGGGATCGGTCGTTCTTGCTTAGGATAAGGATTTAGGTCCGGCCTGTTAATCTGGGCAACATACACCAATTCAGGCCCAGCCCCATACAGAGGCCATCATATTAACGATTATTAATTCTCGGTAATCGACGAAATGAAGCTTGGTCTCGGGATTAACTCCGGGTAGACTACCTGCGTACTCGAAATGGGAGTGGGATCGATTTATCTTGCATCATATCGCTGAACCATAGTCTTTATTGATTTCAACACACACTACTCATTTTCGCCAAGACAGGTGGGCCAAGAAAGACCCTCCACCGTATCCTACATCATGGGGATGATGCATCGTGGATCAAAACTAGACTTTCACCGCCTGATGTCTGTTTACACCGACCAACCGATTACCTTGTTTTATGGATTTAAGGAGATTGAAAATGAAACACCCCGCATCATTGACTGGGTCCGCCATTGTTTCCGCTTTTGCGATGAGTATTACGTCCCTATCGGCTTCGGCGGGTGTCCCCGCGGGCGGGCCATTTACAGGCGTTGAAACCTCCGCGTCTTCCGGGCAGACCGCGACCACGACCGGTGGTACGTTCTTCAGTGCGACCGTGACCGGCACCAGCGGCGGCGGCGAAGGCATCGACTTTGACACACGCACGCATGACGTCGGCGAGGGTGTCGCCTTTTCCGAAGCCGACACCGACGGCAACACCTCCGGCGGCGTCGCTACTCCCACACTCAAGGCCTCCAACACCGCCGCCACCTCGTCCAGCGGGTCCAGCAGCTACGCCGGTGTTATCCTCCCTTATCAATATAACGGCGCAGCGCCCGGCCTGGTGACCTTCGATTACCACCTCACCGCCGACCTGAACGAACCCGACCCCGACACCACCTCCGCCTTCGTCCGCGGACGCGGCGGGATCGTCGTCGATCCTGAGTTCTTTGATACCGCCATCCAGAACTTCTTCGAGAGCAGCAGTTTCCCCGAAGACACGTTCAGCACGATCAGCAACGTCGATGGCCCCGTCGATGATACCGGCAGCATCTCCTTCACCGCCGAGCCTGGCGAGGTCTTCCACCTGGTGATGTCGCTGATTACTTCCGCCGGCCACACCCCCGCGTTTACCGACGCCTCCAGCACGCTCACCGGTAGCTTCACCTCCCCCGGTGGCATGCTCACGCTTTTCACCGGTGGCGGTCCCATCTCCGGCGACCTGGATGGTAATGGTTTTGTCGGCATCGATGACCTGAACATCGTTTTGGCTAATTGGAACCAGAACGTCCCGCCCGCCAACCCATTGGCCGACCCTAGCGGTGACGGCTTCGTTGGTATTGATGACCTCAACGAGGTCCTGGGCAACTGGAACGCGGGCACACCACCGACGGGTGGCGCGGCTGTCCCCGAACCGACGACGCTTGCCCTGTTTGGCGTGGGTGGTTTCGTGATGCTCCGTCGTCGCTGATTATCCCCACTTCAATAACTTAATCTCGGACAGAGCCCCGCCCTCCAAGCGGGGCTCTGTCGTTTACAGGTGGTCCACACCGGCTTGGCCCGACCGGCTTAGCGGTCTAAGATGACCCAACCAGCCCGGTCACCCGGATCGGGCGATACAAGGATTCGCACCCCATGGCTGAGGCCGCCAGTTCTATCCCGATGAAAGCCAACCGGCCGCGTCCCGCGACGGGGGGGCTGTGGGCGGCCACCGCGACGCTATGGAAGCGAGAGATGGTCCGTTTCTTCCGGCAGAAGAACCGCGTCGTCAGTGCGCTGGTCACCCCTGTACTGCTTTGGGTGGGGCTCGGTGCCGGGCTCGACCGGGCATTCGTCCAGACCGGCGAGTCGGTGGGGGAGGCATCCGGGGGCGGTGTGGGTTACATGGCCTACTTCTTCCCGGGCACGATCTCGATGATCCTCCTGTTCACCGCGATCTTCTCCACGATCAGCGTCATCGAAGACCGCAAGGAAGGCTTCATGCAAGGCGTCCTGGTCGCGCCGATCCCAAGGCTCGCGATCGTCCTGGGCAAAGTCTTCGGCGGCGCCAGCATCGCTATGATCCAGGCATTGGTCTTCCTATTGCTCTGGCCCATGGTCGGCACGTTCCCCGGGTGGGCGGTCGCCGCGGCGGTGGGGGGGTTGCTGTTGCTGCTGGCGGTCGCGATGACGGCGATGGGTTTGTGCATCGCCTGGCCGATGGATTCCACCGCTGCGTTTCATGCCGTGATGATGCTGGTGTTGATGCCGATGTGGTTTCTCTGCGGCGCGATCTTCCCGGTGTCCACCGCGATGCCCTGGCTGCGCTTCCTGATGTGGGCGAATCCCTTGACCTACGGCCAATCCGCGTTGTCGGAAACTATCCTGGGCTACGACGCCGTGCAGACCGGTCTGCCGTTGTCCTTGAATGTGTTCCTGGCTATGACTTTCACCGCCGCTGCGCTCTCGTTGGCTGTGTGGATCGTGAGTCAGCCCAGGAAGGACGGGGTGTAAATAATGATCCCCAAAGCCGCACTGGTACTCGTCGCGATCTTCTCATGGGTGGCCACCGCCGCCATTACGTTCACCGTCCTGACCTACGGCCCGATCTCCAATGAGGATGCCGGCGAGGGCTCAGTGGTTCTTGTCGCCGCAGAAGAGTCAGCGGTTGATGTAATACCCGATCGGCTGCCGAGCCTCGGCGTGGTCCCGGTGTTTTCATTGACCAACCAACACGGCCAACCCTTCGGCCTGAACGATCTGCGTGGCAAGGTCTGGGTCGTGGACACGATCTTCACCCGTTGCAACGCGATCTGCCCCACACTCACCGGCGGGATGAAGCAGGTCCAGACCTCGCTGAAACGCGATCCCCGCGCGGCCGACGAGGTCCGCCTTGTAAGCATCAGCATCGACGGCGGACACGACACCCCGGAAGTTCTTAATAGCTACGCGCGGGGCTTCGGCGCAGACCCCGAACGATGGCTGTTTCTCACCGGTACGCCCGCCGACGTCTGGCCGTTGGTTCAAGACGGGCTGAAGCTGCCGGTCGAGGAGGGCAAGCCCGGCGACGCGATGGATATTTTGCACAGCGGGAAGATGCTTCTGATCGACCGGACCGGTGTGATCCGTGGCTACTACGACGGGCTGAGTGAAGGCGGCCGGATCGAGCTGCTGGTCGACCTGAGCAGACTGCTGGACGAGGAATAAGTCAATCATGCCGGCCGACCCAACCGATCCATTCCAGCCGCCCACGCCCGAGCAGTTCGAGACCTTTCTGCGCGACCACCCGGCCAACCCGCCGACGGCCTGGCAGATGCGCACGCCCTGGTTGATCGCGCTGGTGTTGATCGTGTTGTCGTTCGTGACCGGTGGGCCGGTGTCGGCGGTCCTGCCCTGGGTTGCACTCATCTGGCTGATCGGGCATACCTCGTTCCGCTCTCGGCGTATGGTGAGTTTGCAGGTCGGCGTGAGGCGCACGCAGGAGACCGCCATGCTCAGGCGGTACACCCAAGCGATGCGCCAAGGCTGGCGGATGCTGCCACAGGTCACGCCCATCCCGATGCTGCACGGCCAGACGGTCGCGATGATCTCGCACTGCCTGGACACACTCGGCGAGTACGAAGCCGCCATCGTCGGGTATGACTACCTGCTGGCGCAGCTCCCGCCGGGCCAACCGATCACGGTCCATATCGGCGTCAGCCGGGCCGCCGCCGCGCTCGGGGCCGAGAGGCTTTCCGACGCCGACGACGGCATCCGCCGGCTGCGCGGGCCGGTCGAGCCTTTTACTAACACACCCATCAGCGCCGCCTACCGCCTGGCGATGCTGACCCAGCAGGTCCGCACCCATCACTTTGAGGAAGGCGTGCAGGAGAGTGAAGGCCTGATCGACGAGCTGCGCCCCCTGGGTGTCGATGCCGGCTACGGCCACGCGCTCATGGCCCTGTGTCACTTCCACACCGACCTTAACGCAGGCGACCGTGATGACGTTTCCAACCCGGCCAAGACCTGGTGGCGGCAGGCGACGCTCCTGTTGCCGCCCGACACGCTGCTCAAACGTTTCCCGGAACTCCAGCCACTCACGGAGTTGTCGTGAACGAGCAACCGCCTATCAACCCGGATCCCGACGCGAACGGCCCAACCGATCAAGGCGATCAAACGCCGCCGACGGATGACCGCGCTGCGCTGAACGCATCAGCATCGCCCGTAACCATCCCGCCGTTCACGCCGGACCGCTTCCTGCGTGACCTGGGGATCGACTCGACGATACGCTGGACCGCCCTGGTTGTTGTGGTCGTCGCCGCCGGGTATCTGATCCTCAGTGAACAGACCGACACGACGTTGGGCCTCGCCGTGGTTATGCTCCTTGCGTTCGGGTGGATCTCCATCAACACCATCAGCGCGACCGTCTGGCGCACGCTCCCGTCGATCACCGAACTGATCGGGCACAACCCGGTGGGTGCCGAGGCGTTGCTCGCCGAACACCTCAAGCGCCGGCCACTGGTCCGTTGGGTCAGGCTCATGCTCTACCACCGCCTGGCGTCGATCCGGCACCGCCAGCAACGCTTCCAGGAGTCGGCGGTGATCTGCCAGTCGCTGCTCGGCCAGAACCTGGGCCCCGCCCGCCGGCAACGCGGCCCGCTGCTGCTGATGCTCCTGGAGGCCCAGCTGCAATGCGGCAATCTCCACGGTGCGTACGCGGCCCTGCTCGAACTGCACGCCCAGCCACTGCCACTGGTCGAGTCCCTGCAACGGCTCGCGCTACAGACCCGGTACGAGGTCCTCGCAGGCCACGACGCCGCAGCGCTCGCCGGCGTGAAGCAGAAGCTTATGCTCGCTGAACTCATGCCCGCCGATCACTGCGGCGCGATGCACGCCATGCTCACCACCTCCGCGACCCGTGCCGGGCACCAGGAACTCGCCGACTGGCTCTGGCGCCGGACATGCCTCCTGTGCAGCCCCGCCCAGGTCAAGCACCTGTTCTCCAGCCCCTTCTCGATAGGCGTCGTCGCGCCACCGGATCCCAACGGCTAAGCGAACACGCTTGTTTCACAGCCTTAACCCGGCCCCAACATTCCGACCCGTCGTTGCCCACCAAGCCAACCGAATCAACAACCCGCCACCATTAACCCACTATTCTCCCCGCTCCGTTTCAATGACTATATTTAAGTTTAATATTGATTATTTCTACGGGCCGGGTTGATGGGGGTGCCGCGTCTTGCTCGTTTGCCTGCTATCATCCCCGCCAATGCTGCTAGCCATCCTCCCCAAAATGTGGTTCCTCGACCAACCTCAATGGCTGCTGCTGCTTCTGGCACTCATCGGTATGGCCGGTGTCATCAAGGGCGCGGACTGGCTGGTCGAAGGCGCCGCAGGGATCGCCTCGAAGCTGGGCATGCCCAAGATCGTGATCGGCGCGACCATCGTTTCGCTGGGCACGACCAGCCCCGAGGCCGCCGTCTCCGTCCTCGCCGCCTGGCAGGGCGATGCCGGGCTCGCGCTGGGTAACGGCGTCGGCTCGATCATCACCGACACCGGCCTGATCTTCGGGCTCGGCTGCCTGATGACCCGCCTCCCCGCCGACCGCTTTGTCCTCAAACGCCAGGGCTGGGTCCAGTTCGGCTCGGCCGTCCTGCTCGCAGGCCTATGCTTCGGGCTCTACGCCATCCACGGAGATGCGTTGCTAGCCGATGGCAGCCCCGCCGCGAAGCTCGGCCGGCCGATTGGCGTTCTGTTGATCACGCTGCTGGTTGCTTATATGGCCATGTCCATCAAGTGGAGCCGCCAACACACCGATGCCGTGCCCAGGCTCCACGGCCCGCTGCACGACGACATCGGCCAGGTCCCCGTCGAGGATGAAACACACCCGGGCAAACCCTTCACCTCGCTGATCCTCATGGGGCTGGTCGGGCTCGCCATCGTCATCGTCTCGGGCGACATGCTAGTGTCTTCTGTTAGTCAAGTTGCCGTAATTTGGGGTGTCCCCAAAGCCGTCATCGCCGCGACCATCGTTGCCTTCGGCACATCGCTACCCGAGCTGGTTGTCGGGATCACCGCCATCCGCAAGGGCCACCCCGAGCTGCTCGTCGGCAACGTCATTGGCGCAGATATCCTCAACGTCCTCTTCGTCATCGGGGCCGCCGCGCTGGCCAAGCCCCTGCCCATCACCGAGCCCGGCACGGCTCAACCCCTGATCTTCCTCTGGCTTCACCTGCCCACCATGCTCATCATGCTCACCCTCTTCCGCGTCTACATCTCCCGCGCGACACGTGTGGGCAGCTTCTCAAGATGGATGGGCGCGCCGCTCGTCGTGATGTATGTGGCGTACACCATCATCGGCTACGTCGTTTCGATCTAACAGCACGGACCCGTCACCCCCCGCAACCCGTACCAGCCGCGGGCCTACGGCCCGCAGGTCCCTTTTGCCGCGATAATTTCGACACTTCATTTCAACGGCTCTTGCATATACAATAACCGCCACACATTTCACCCAGGGAGCCTGCCATGTTCGAGACACTCGCCCGCAGTTGGGAATACGCCAAGATCAGCTACGGGGTGATCTGGGAAAACAAGCAACTCGTGATCTTCCCGATCATATCCTCGGTTGCCGCCATCCTCGTGATGGCTAGCTTCATCGTGCCCCTGTGGTCGTCGGGGATGATCGAGCGGATGACGTCTGATGACCCGGCCAATCAATTAAGCAACGGCGTGATCTACACGATCCTCTTCGCATTCTACTTCTGCAACTACTTCGTGATCGTTTTCTTCAACGCCGCGCTCACCGCCTGTGCGATGCGCGTGATCAACGGCGAGCAGCCCACCGTCGGCGACGGGCTGGCCGTGGCCATGAGCCGGCTCCCGCAGATCATCGGCTGGGCGTTCGTCTCCGCGATCGTGGGCGTCATCCTCCAGATCATCGAGAACGCAAACGAGAAGGTCGGCCGATTCATCTCCTCGATCCTCGGCAGCGCCTGGACCGCGTTGACCTACTTCGTCGTCCCCGTCATCGTCGTCGACGGCGTCGGGCCGATCGAGGCCTTCAAGAGCTCGGTCGGCACCCTCAAGAGCCAGTGGGGGACCGCCCTGGTCGGCGGGTTCTCGCTCGGCTTCCTGGGCCTGCTGGTCATCATCCCGATCGTCCTGGTTAGCGCAGGTCTGATCTGGCTCGCCACCCAGTCGATGGGCTCCACCGGCGTCATCGCCGCGGTCGTCGTCGGCCTCGTCCTCTTCGCCATCGGCATGGCCGTCAACAGCGCCGCCGGCGTCGTCTTCAAGGCACTCCTCTTCCCCTTCGCCACCAACCGCACCCTCCCCCAAGGCATCGACGCCTCACATTTAGGGGAGGCGTTTGTGAGTAAGGAGTAGTTGCGAACAGCTAATCATTCGATTTTAAATTTTTCGCCATCCACCGTCGTCACACTCAACCCATCGAACCACAGCCGAAACGACTTATCCGCGTTGTAATGGTCGGTGCAGACTTTGATCGGACCTAGCTGGACGTCGGCTTCCCAGGTCATCGCTCGGCCGGTGTCGCCACCACCCTTTCGGAAATCCCACTGCACGATCGTGCCCGCGTTGTTGAGGTAGATGTCATACGCATCCCCCGGTGTGTATCCGCCGTCGTCGGGGTATTGCACGATCAGCTTGCGTCCCGTCCCCTCGCCGATCGGCAGGCCCGACTCGCCTTCATCCGTGATCGTCGGATCCGACCACACGAGCTGATACGGGAACAGTAGCCAGTAGCTGTCGTTTATGAACCGGTGGTCGGTCTTGATAACGTCTTCATGACTCTTTTGGTCCAAGTCGCCCCGATTGTATGCGATGGGCGCGCCCGGATACTCGCTATATGAAACGAAGTCTTCTTTAGGCCGCCACCTCCACGACCGTTTGGTGTGCTTATCCCCACGTAGTACATTGAAGGTGAAATGTATCTCTTCAATCTGATCCCAGTGGGCGAAGTCATAGGTGTCCGCGACCGTCTGGCCGATCCCTTCCGGCCTCGCGCCTTCTTCTGCCGATGCAGCGGATGGGATAAGCAATACAGCGATCAACAACAGCCAACCGGTGACACGCATAAATCCCTGCGGCATATCGACTCCTTTGATAAAGGTCTTATTTGTAAACAGACTTAAAGCAGATCGCCCCCGGCCTCATCGAGCGAAATCGACACGCCCAGGTGTTCCGCCGCCGCCTTGGTCAGCTGCCGACCCTTGCGCGTCCGAGCGAGAAATCCGATCTGCAACAGGTAGGGCTCGCAGACCTCTTCCAGCGTCCCGGCGTCCTCGCCAAGCGTCGCCGCGATCGCCTCGACACCGACCGGCCCGCCCTCGTAGGTGTCCGCGATGACGCGCAGGTACTTGCGGTCCAACTCGTCAAGGCCCAGGTCGTCGACGCCCTCAAGCTCCAGCGCCTCATCCACGATGGCAGGTGTGAGCTTGTCGTTGTGTTTGACCTGGGCGAAGTCGCGTATCCGTCGCAGCAGACGGTTGGCGATCCGGGGCGTGCCGCGCGAACGCGACGCGATCGACCCCATCGGCTCGCTGCTGGCGTTCATCCCAAGCAGGTCGGCGCTGCGGTGTAGGATCTTTAGTAGGTCGTCCTGCGGGTAGAACTCAAGGTTGTGCGTCAGCCCGAACCGCGAACGCATCGGCCCGCTGATCAGCCCGGCCCGCGTCGTCGCCCCGATCAGCGTGAAGGGCTGCAACGGCAGCGTGATCGTCTTGGCGTGCATCCCCTGATCGACCGTGACATCGATCTTGAAATCCTCCATCGCCGAGTAAAGATACTCCTCTAATGAGATCGGCATCCGGTGCACTTCATCAATGAACAACACGTCGCCGCGCTGAAGTTTGGTCAGGAAACCGACCAGGTCGCCGGGCTTGGTCAGGGCCGGGCCGCTGGTGACAGTGACGTGGGCGTCCATCTCGTTGGCGATGACGTGGGCGAGGGTGGTTTTGCCCAGGCCGGGGGGGCCGTGCAGCAGGACGTGCTCCATCGGCTCGTTGCGTTCTTTTACGGCCTGTAACGTGATCCGCAGCTTCTCGACTAGCCTGGGCTGCCCGACGTATTCGTCCAACGTCGTCGGCCGAAGCGACAGGTTCACCGCCTCCTCCGCCGGGCTATGCGTCTTCCCTGAAATAATCCGTTCGGTCGCCATCGCCAGATGATAGCCGATGGTCGAGTAACTTGATCGGCCCCCTGTAACTTTAACCGCCAGCCATCCGCAGACGTGCCATGCCTGCCAACGACGCCGCGATTGCGCACCGCCCAGCCCCATCCGCCACCCTTGGGGCCTACCGATCTGCCCAAGCACGACTCTCATGACTCTGCACCGAACCCACAATCCGACCCCAATAACACCGATTGACAATAGATTTTATTTAAGTTTAATATGGTCTATTATGACAAGACCGGTGCTTAGTGATGCGGATCGGGCGGATGTGTTTCGGGGGCTGGCGCACCCATTACGGCGACAGGTGATCCTGATGCTGGATAAGCACGAGAGTTCCGCCGGCGATTTACGGTCGGCTCTGGGCTTGACGTCGCAGAGCATGTCCCAGCACCTGCGCGTCCTCCGCGACACCGGCCTGGTTCGGCACCGTGTCCAGGGGCGTCAACGCATCTACCGGCTCAACCCATCTTCGCTCCGCAAGGCGCAGCGGTGGCATCAGCAGCTTGGTTGAGCATTGAGGCTAATTATTTTGCGACAAACTCTCCCCGGTACATGAACTCTTGTTTTCAAATGAGAACCTGGATCCGTATCGAGGTAGACATGGACGTGGCACAAACCAGAATCACACTCAGTGGTGGATTATCAACGTCTCTGAGGCGGTGTCCTGTTGTAATGAAAACGCGTTTGCAGACATGGCTGGCGTAAGTAGGGGTCGCAATCAGTCAAAAATATTAACTCACGCTTCTATATCCGGTCTTGATAATCACTCTTGAATGATAGAATCTGAAAGCGTTTCATTTTCATACAAAAGTTTAATTCCATTATCCTTGAGACGGCGCAACCCGTCTGCGCTGATCCTAGTGCCCCTTACATCGATCTCGGTGAGGCGGGGCAAATTCAGAAGCGTCTCAATAGCATGGTCTGTTATATTTGTATTTACCAACCATAAAGAATTAAGTTGATTAAGATTGTTAATCTGTTTGATTCCTTCGTCGGTAATAGAAGTATTATCGAGAGACAGTTCATCGAGAGATATGATTTTGCCTATTAAGTTTAAATCACGGTCGACAACAGTCGATTCAGATATATTAAGGTATTTGAGTTCCGGAAATAATCTTAGTGCTTGTAATTCAGATTCCGTGAGATCAAGTGATTGATAACTAATTCCTGCAAGGTTTGCGTTTAATGGCTTTTCCAAAATACGCCAGATGGTATTGTCAAAAATCATAGAGGAACTTGCATTATGAGCATGCACCCCGCCTCTCTCTCGAACCACATATAATGCTTTCCGAATCGGCTGATTTTTCCATACAACAATACTTATCGCAACGATAAGTACCGGCACAAGTATTATGATCAAGATTCGATAATTTCGGAGCATGCTGCTGCCCTACACGCCTTTGGATCAGGCCGGACAATAAGTCGGAAGTCGAAAATGAGGCGGCGGCCTCCCGCTGGGGCCGGTTGCGCCTTAATCCATCCCGATCACACGTTCGATCTCTTCGAGCGACGTCTCGCCACGCATGACCATGCCATAGCCGCCTTCCTTGAGGCTGGTGAACATGGTCAGGTCGACCGCCTTCTTGATCGCGGCGATGTCCGGGCGATCCATGATGACATCCCGCAGCGCGTCGTTGGTGGTCAGCAACTCGTACACGCCGCGTCGCCCGGCGTACCCGGTGCCGAAGCACTTGGCGCAGCCGCCGGGGGCGTAGACTTTTTCGATCCCGCTGACGCTTCGGCCCATCCGCATCACCTGCTCGGGGGTCGGACGCTTAGGAGTCTTGCAGTGCTTGCAGAGCAGGCGTGCGAGGCGTTGTGCTAACACAAGGTTTAGTGTGGATGCGACCAGGTAAGGCTCGACGCCCAGGTCGATCAGGCGGAAGATCGTGCCGATGGTGTCCTTGGCGTGGACGGTCGAGAGCACCAGGTGCCCGGTGCTGGCGGCCTGCATGGCCGCGGTCGCGGTGTCTTTGTCGCGGATCTCGCCGAGCACGATGATGTCCGGGTCCTGACGCAGGCATGAGCGGAGCAGCTGGTGGAAGCTGTGCCCCTGATCTTCATCGACGGGGATCTGTGTGACGCCTTTGACTTCGTACTCGATCGGGTCTTCGATGGTGATGACGTTGCGCATCTGCGCGTCGATCTGCCTTAGCGCGGCGTAAAGCGTCGTCGTCTTGCCCGAGCCGGTCGGGCCACAGTTTAAGAGCATCCCGGTATTTTGCTTGGTCAGGTCGCGGATCTTCTGATACATCCAGTCCGGCAGCCAGAGGTCTGCGAGCTTTTGCGGCGCGTTGAAGGGGTCCAGCACCCGGATGACCATCTTCTGGCCGAACATGGAGGGCGTGAAGCTGATGCGGTAGTCGATCCGTCGGTCGGGCACCTGCACGGAGAAGTGGCCCTCCTGGACGATTCCTTTCTTGGCGATGTCGATGTCGCCGAGGACCTTGATCAGGCTCGCGAGTCGGCGGTACATGCCGGTATCGACTTTCGATACCTCGACCATTGCGCCGTCGATCCGCAGGCGGACCAGCCCGCCCTCGCGTTTGGGTTCCAGGTGGATGTCTGAGGCGCTGGCGCGGATACACCCGAGCATTAATAGCCGAACCACGTCGATCGCTTCGGCGGTGGTGTCTTTTCCCCGTGCCGCACCGCCGCTCGCCGCGTGGACGGTGTTGCCCCGCGCGTTGATCAGCGCGACTTCGGATAAACCGTAGGGCACATCCTTGCCTACCGTGAGCAGGGCGGTGAATGAACCGATCCCGTAACCGCCCCCGCCGGTGATCGGGTCTGACTCGTCTTCATCCAGCAACACCGGTGCGCCGTCCTCGACCTCGATCCCGTCGTCGCCGGCCATGGTGTCAGACATCCGCCCGCCGTGCGCTTCATTACCGTGCCCGGGCAATTGCCCCGGAGCGACCTGCACCGTCGCACCGTCGTCGATGAACCTCACCTCCGTGCCCCCGACCAGGAAGCTCGTCCCCGACCGCAGCACGACCGAGACGATATCCAGCCCGTCCATCTTCGTGCCGTTGCGTGAATCAAGGTCGCGCAGGACATACCCGTTGGCGGACTGCTCGATCTGGCAGTGGTGCCGGCTGATCAGCTTGTCGTCGTCGATGATGACCGAGTTGCTGGCGTGGCGACCGATCGTGACCTGGCTCTTGGCCAGGTTGCAACGCTTGACACCGGAACTTGTGAGTACTTCAAGATGAGCCATAAGCCCGTTTATTGTACGGCCTAACCGGCGAGGCTCACAATCCTAAATCCGAAGCCGGATCAGACCGCGGTGACTTCCCGCTCCTGCTCGACCAGGTCGTCGTAGGTCTCCCGTCGACGGATCACGGTGGCGTTGGCCCCATCGACCAGAATTTCCGGGGGTCGCTGCATGGTGTTGTAGTTGCTCGCCATCACCATCCCGTAGGCCCCGGCGGTGAAGAAGCACAGCCCGACGCCGCGCTTAAGCGGTGGTAACGCCCGGCCGTGCGCCAGGGTGTCGCTGGTCTCGCAGATCGGCCCGACCACGTCGTAGGTCTTCAGCCCCGGCAGGTCCATCTCTTTGGCCCGCTTGTCCGGCACGTGCTCGGCGGACACCTTCGTCGGCCAGGCGAAGTGGAAGCCCTCGTAGAACGACGGGCGGATCAGGTGGTGCATCCCCGTGTCCACGATAGCGAACGTCTTGCTCCCGCCGGTCTTGATGTACGACACCTTGCAGGCCAACACCCCCGCGTTGCCCGAGATCGTCCGCCCGGGCTCGATGATCAGTTGCAGGTCCTTGCCACGAAGCAGCGGCACGATTGCCTCGGCGTAGGCGGTGTAGGCCGGGCTCTTGCCGGACTCGTAGTCGGCCGCGTATCCCCCGCCGATGTCGATCGTGTCGACGGTGTAGCCCTCGGCACGCAGGCCGTCGATCAGTTCCAAAGCCTTGGTGATCGCCTGGACGTAGGGATCGGGCGAGTAGATCGGCGAACCGATGTGCAGATGGATCGCTGTCAGTCGGCAGTGCTTGTTGTGCCCGTAGCTCTGGAAGAACCGCTTGGCGCGTTCGATGTCCACGCCGAACTTGGTTTCCTTCTTCCCGGTGGTCGTCTTGGCATGGGTCTTGGCGTCGTAGACGTCGGGGTTGACACGCAGCGCGCCGTTGGCGGTCTTGCCCATGTGTTCGGCGATGGCGGCGATGTTCTCGAACTCCGCCTCGGACTCGATATTGAACCAGCCGATGCCCGCCTCGATGCTCGCCTCGATCTCCGGGTCCGTCTTGCCGACACCCGCGTAAACCACCTTGCTCATGTCCGCCCCGGCCAGCTGCGCGCGATACACCTCGCCGCCGGAGACCGCGTCCATCCCGCTGCCGCGATCAGCCAGCAGCTTCACGATGTTCAGGTTGCCACAGCTCTTGATCGAGTAGCAGATGATCGGGTCCAACTCCGCAAACGCCTCGACCAGCGCATCATAATGCCGCTCGAACGTCGCCTTGGAGTAGATATAGACCGGCGAACCGACCTTGGCCATGATGTCATCCACCGCCACGTCTTCGCAGAACAACTGGCCGTCACGATATTGAAAAAAGTCCATCTCGAATCCTTATATAACTAGCGTTGGGCCTGACATGATAGCCACCGCCGCCCCTTACGCCCACTACCCACGCAACCCACGCCGTACCTCACCCGTCCCGCCGAAAGAGCCTGTCCAAAATATCAATATTTAAGTTTAATATGGTCTATTTGGATGGCCTTATGAGGCGGTATTTCTTGGAAAAGTCAAGCGGCTAATAATGCCGGGATCCTAAGCTGGCACATCGGCTCTGGAAATCGTTGTAGATGGATTTATAATCCTCGGATCGTTCATGTCAGCCACATCCACGCCTATACCCGGCCGCCGGATCGTTGTCGTCGGCACAAGCGGCTGCGGCAAGACCACCGTCGCTCAACGCCTCACCGATACGCTGGGGCTGACCTATATTTGCAGTGACGCGATTATCTGGGGTCCAAACTGGACGCTTGTCCCGCACGAGCAGCGTGTGCCCAAGTATGACAAAGCGACGCAGGCCCAAGGCTGGACCATAGATGGGAACTTCGGCGGAACTGGCCACCCTCAAGACGAGATTATTCTCCAGCGGGCCGACACGCTTGTCTGGTTGGACCTGACACGCCATCAAGTGCATGGCCAGTTGCTACGGCGTACCATAAGACGGGCCTGGACCAAGGAGCCATTTTGGCACGGGAACACCGAGAGCTGGCGGCTGTCGTTCTTTTCGCGTGATTCGATTCTCTTGTGGTCGTTGAAGTACTACACCATCCGCAAGCAGCAGTACACCAAAGTCTTTGCGGGCTCTAAATGGTCGCATCTGAATAAGATCCGCCTCACCTCACGCCGACAGGTCGACGCCTGGCTGGCCGCGATTGAAAGACAGCAGGCCCGCGACTGACTACTCGATCTCCAGTGTATAGACGTGGCCCTGTGCGCTGTGATTACCCGTGCCTACGATGAGGGTGTTCTTATTGACCAGGGTGACGTTGCTTGCTCCACCCGATTGATCTTGGGCCAGTTCGATCCACTCCTGCCAGGAAGCGCCCGAATCGTCGGAGATCAGCAGCACGTGCCTGCTGGGTTTCACTCGCTGGTCGGTGGCGCTCAGGACGTAGTAGGTTTTTCCGTTGCGTGTGAAGGCGGTGGATTCCCCGAGGAAGCCCTTCTCCCAGATCTGATGGGCTTTGTCCCAGGTTTCGCCTTCGTCTTTACTGACATAGAGCGTGGCAATACCCGATGCGGTGACGTAGATACGGTCATCGATGCGTAAAAAACTCATCAGGTCGCGTGCATCCGGGAAATCTGCGGTCTGCTTCCAGGTCTGACCCGCATCGGTGGACTTAAATAGCTTGCCCGACGCCTCGTACCCGATGCCCGCCAGCACCACGCCGTCACCCAGATCGAT
>JAJDCW010000032.1 GCA_029260635.1 Phycisphaeraceae bacterium
AGCGATACCTCGTCGTCGATCTTGTAGGTAAGCTTCATGACGCCACCGCCCCGTCGACACGACGATACATCAACACATCGTCTTTGTATTCACCGGGACCGAACTTCGTTCTCCCGGGAAAACGGCCGGCCTCAACAAAACGAAACTTGCGATACAGCCCAAGCGCCCGATCGTTGCAGGCGTAAACCTGTAACTGAAGCATCTCCAGAACAGGATGCGCCTCGGCCCATTCGATCAAACTCTCCATCAATGCTGAACCCAGACCCGAGCCCCAGTAAGACCGGCGCAGCGTCATGCCCAGCTCACCCACATGCGATATCCGACGCCGGGGGCGGACGGTGCAGTTGAGCATGCCGACCACCTCACCCGCCGCCTCGGCAATCAATGCGATGGCGCCGCACTCGTGCTTCTGGCTCGCTATCCACTCCCGCTCTTTCTCAACGGTCATGTCAAACTCGTCGGCATCGGTCAGTATGTACTCGGTATATTCCACCAGGCCCTGGTTCATATAATCAACCAGAGCTCCTGCATCATCCGGCACGGCCGGGCGGATCGACACCTCCCGCCCGTCGCGTAGTGTCACCGATCTTTGCGTCACCGTCGTCATGGCTGCGCCACCTTCCCCGGCGGCACTCCGTCGTCATTCAGCGTCGTCGCGTCAACCTCACGCTCTTCCGTGGTCTTGATCCGGTTGATCGCGGCGAGGTAGGCCTTGACGGCCGCCTCGATCACGTCCGTGCTCAGGCCACGGCCGCGGACCTTTCGGTCATGGTGACGGACCTGGACCGATACCTCGCCCTGCGCGTCTTTGCCGCCGGTCACGGCACGGGTCTGGTAGTCCTCGAGCGTGACGGTCACGCCGGTGATCCGCTGGATCGCCGAGTAGCAGGCGTCGATCGGGCCGTCCCCGGTCGAGGCGTCGGTTTTTTCTTCACCGGACGAGTCGCGCAAGACCACCGTCGCGGTGGCGATCACACCGGTGCCGCTGGTGACCTGGAACCGCTCCAATTCCCACAAACGACGGCCCTGTTCCAACTGCTCATCAAGGATCGCCTCGATGTCTTCGTCGTAGACATCTTTCTTCTTGTCGGCCAAGGCCTTAAACGACTCGTAGACCTTGTCGAGCGTTTCCACGTCCAATGAATAACCCAATTCGGTGACACGATCGCTTAGCGCGTGTCGGCCGGAGTGTTTGCCCAACACGAGCTTGGATTCGGGCACGCCGATCGTCGCCGGGTCCATGATCTCGTAAGTATTGCGATTCTTGAGCATCCCGTCCTGGTGGATGCCCGCCTCATGCGCAAAGGCGTTCTCGCCGACGATGGCCTTGTTGCGTTGGATGTGTAAACCGGTGAGGTTCGAGACCATCCGCGAGGTCGGGTAGATCTTCTTGGTCACGATGTTGGTCTCGTACTGGTGGTAGTAGTCGGCGCGGGTGCGCAAGGCCATGATGATCTCTTCGAGCGACGCGTTGCCCGCGCGCTCGCCGATCCCGTTGATCGTGCACTCGACCTGCCGTGCGCCGCCGGCCACCGCGGCCAGGGAATTGGCGACCGCCAACCCCAGGTCATCGTGGCAGTGTGCGGACAGGTATATCCCGTCGCGGTCGATCTGCGGGAGTTTCTCACGGACATAGGAGAAGATATGCCCATACTCTTCGGGTACGGCATAACCGACCGTGTCTGGGATGTTGATCGTCGTCGCCCCGGCCTCAATGACGGCGGCGGTCACATCGACCAAATAATTCAACTCGGTCCGCGACCCGTCTTCCGGACTGAACTCGACATCCTCCACGAACTGCCGGGCACGCTTGACCGAATCGATCGAGAGGTGAACGATCTCCTCGAACGCCTTCTTGAGTTTGTGCTCGCGGTGGATACGGCTGGTCGCGCAAAATACATGGATACGCGGGTTATTCGCGCCCTTGAGCGCTTCGCCCGCCCGGTCGATGTCGCGCGGCACGCAGCGGGCCAGACCCGTGACGATCGCACGTTTCAGTTCCTTTCCGATGGCGTTGACGGCCTCGAAGTCGCCCTGGCTGGTGATTGGGAAGCCGGCCTCGATGACATCCACGCCCAGCGCCTCGAGTTGACGGGCGATCTCCATCTTCTCGGTGTGGTTCAGGCTCGCACCCGGCGACTGCTCGCCGTCCCGCAGCGTCGTATCGAAGATACGGATCGGGGTGCGTCCCCTGGAAGTTGGTTCGGGGGCCTGGCTGGTCTGTGTCTCGGGTGAATCGCTCATCGTCGTGCTCCATCGCTAAGCCGCGAGCGGCTATCGGGCTAAAGGCTGAATGCTAAGGTACTGTTGACTGCTAACTTCTAACGGCTCCGGAAACAAAAAAACCCTGTCGGCGTAGGCCAGACAGGGCGGTTGGTATCGGTACAAAAACCTTCGCAAGACCCTATCCGGCGCGTGCCATAAGCTTCAGGCTGCCTAGCAGCCCGACGAGCGAATTCGCGAAGATAGTGCCGTTGCGGTGGTTCATAAGCGACTCAGTGTACGACATCAGACCACCGGATGTCAACCCTTTTCCCATCGGCTATCGGCCCCGCAATATTGAATTAATAAATCCTGCCGCTTGCGGCTTAGCGTGCCTGCCCCCGGCGACCCATAAACCCGAGCATCATCAGCATCAGCCCCCCGCTGGCCGGCTCCGGCACCCCGGCCCACCAGGCCAGGGTAAAGTCGGGCGTCGCCTCAAACCCCGGCAGGAACGTCACGTCCTCGGTGAACACCACCCGCAGCTTATAGTCCGCGGTCTCTGGGATTTCCCAGAACAGGTGTTCCAGGTTATCCACGGTGCTCACCGAACTCCAGAGGATCTGCTCGGTCGCGGTGTCGTCGTTGAGCATCAGGTACAGGTCGAGGTTATCAAGGGGCAGGCCCAGCAGTGAGTCGGTGCCGGGTTCGTAGACGCCAGTGATCCCGTTGTCCAGATAAACCGTCTGCCGGTCCCACGCAAGCGTCGCGGAGATGAAGTCGCCCGCCTGCAGGGTGTCTTCGAGAAGGTAGTCAAAATAATCGCCCTCGGTGGTGGCGGTGTGCTTGTCCCATCCGATGTTCTCGACAACGCCCGGCCCCTGCTCCCCGGCGTCGTACTGCGTCAACGCACGCGACACATCCAACTGTCCCGCCCCCATCTCGTCATCAAGCGGGATGTCTTGCGACGCATACGCCTCGCTGGCGAGCCAGTCCTGGTCCTGCCGGTCGACGATCGTCCGGTTCATGCCCATGACGCCATCAATCTTATTGACCGAGTTAATCATCACCGCACGCATCGTCTCGTTTGACGTGTCATACCCCTGGTGTGCCCCCCACTGCTGCAACAACGCCCCAGCCCCGGCGACGATCGGGCCCGAGAAGCTCGTTCCTGAAACGGTGACCCATTCGGAATCGATGTCTTCTTCTGCCGTAATGTTCGGGGCCATGAATTGCGTGACATCGGCGGGCGTGAAGGCGTGCTTATAATTCACCGCCGCGCTGCCGTCCCGGCCGTCGTCGTCTTCCCAGCCGCCGAACGCGGTAACTATACCCACGCCGGGAGCCAACAGGTCGGGTTTGCGTCGGCCTACCCCGTCGTCGTTGGTCGGCCCCGTGTTGCTGAACGGCGCGACCTTGTTGTATGTCTCATCCGTCGCGCCCACGGTCAGCCCGTTATACGCATCGGCCGGGATCGAAAAGACCGGGTTGTCAGGCCCCGAGTTCCCCGCGGGGATCACCACCAGCGTGTCGTTGGCATACGCCAGATAATCCACCGCCGCGGTGAAATTCGAGTTGCCTTTGGCAAACGCGTTGGCCGTCTGGTCTTCAATGAGAAGGATGCTCGCGCCGGCGACCGTCAGGTCGAAGCTTGCCTGGATCGCGCCGTCGGTGTTCTTATCCAGGTCACTCTCCCAAAACTTGCCGACGCCGATCGTCGCGCCGGGCGAGATGCCGACGTGCCCGGTCTGCACGCCCTCCTCATCCAGCCCGCTGCTGATCATGACCCCGGCGACTGCGGTCGCGTGCAGGTCGTTGACCCAGACGCGTTGCCCGTTGATGGTGTTGAAAGCAAAGAACTCGGTATCGGGGTCGATCAGGCCCTCCCCCGAGTAGTCGGTGTGTGAGACGATCTTGCCGACCAGGGCCGGGTGGTCCGGATCGATCTGGGTATCGACATCGCCGATCAGGATGCCGTCGCCGTCGATGACCTGCCCGGCGATGGTGTACCCCGCCAGTTGCGTCGGCGAGGCCCCGACGGCCTGGACCGCCAACTCGATGGCCCGCGCAAACTCACCGCCGCACGCCATCGTCAGCGTGACCACCAGGCAAGCAGCCATCCGGGGTCGTTTCATCCGCCTCTCCGTTTTCACCCGCCTTAATAACCAGGGATACTGAATTAAATACCGTCGCGGGAAGGAATCAAGCTAATTGATTATACTACCCGGTCTTTGGCAGCCCCCCGGACAGGGCCGGGCAGACCCAAAACCCCCAGTTTCACACCAATAACAAAGATCTACACAAATAAACCCAAGATTCGGAGCTTCCAGACATGACGCCATCCACCACCGCCGGCCAGCCCATCACCTTCGCCAACGGCAAGTACGACATCCCCAACCACCCGATCATCCCCTTCATCGAGGGCGACGGCATCGGCCCGGATATCTGGGCCGCAAGCCAGCGCGTCTTCGACGCCGCGGTCGAGAAGGCCTACGGCGGCGAGAAAGCGATCGCCTGGAAGGAAGTCCTCGCAGGTGAAAAAGCGTTCGACCAGACCGGCAGCTGGCTCCCAGATGAAAGCCTCGAAGCATTCAAGACTTTTTACGTCGGCATCAAAGGCCCGCTGACCACCCCCGTCGGCGGCGGCATCCGTTCTTTGAACGTCGCGCTGCGTCAGATCCTCGATCTCTACACCTGCCTCCGCCCCGTCCGCTGGTTCACAGGCGTCCCCTCACCGGTCAAGCGCCCCGACCTGACCGACATGGTGATCTTCCGTGAGAACTCAGAGGACATCTACGCCGGCATCGAGTTCGAGCAGGGCACCGACGACTGCGAGAAGTTCGGCAAGCTCTTGGCCGACAACTTCCCCGAGCCCTTCAAGAAGGTCCGCTTCCCCAAGACCGCCGGCTTCGGGATCAAGCCCGTCTCGCAGGAAGGCACCGAGCGGCTGGTCAAAGCAGCCATCCAGTACGCCATCGACAACGACCGCGACTCGGTCACGCTCGTTCACAAGGGGAACATCATGAAGTTCACCGAGGGCGCGTTCCGCGACTGGGGCTACCAGACCGCCAAGGACCACTTCGGCGCGACCGAACTTGATGGCGGCCCCTGGTGCTCCTTCAAGAACCCAAAGAACGGCAAGACCATCACCATCAAAGACGTCATCGCCGACGCCATGCTCCAGCAGATCCTCACCCGCCCCGCCGACTACAGCGTCATCGCGACCCTGAACCTCAACGGCGACTACATCTCCGACGCACTCGCCGCCTGCGTCGGCGGGATCGGCATCGCTCCCGGCGCGAACATCAACTACGACACCGGCTGCGCCATCTTCGAAGCCACCCACGGCACCGCCCCCAAGTACGCAGGCCAGGACAAGGTCAACCCCGGCTCCGTCATCCTCTCCGGCGAGATGATGCTGCGCCACATGGGCTGGACCGAGGCCGCCGACCTCATCATCAAGGGCATCAACGGCGCGATCGGTGCCAAGACCGTCACCTACGACTTCGAACGCCAGATGGAAGGCGCAAAACTGCTTAAGTGCAGCGAGTTCGGCGACGCGATTATTGAGCATATGGGGTAAGATAGAAATACATAGATCACCCATAAGGGGGGCGCGCATGCCAACTGATTCTCATATCAGCCGTCCGCTTAGGTTATGTCCGCAGTGCGGCTACAACCTAACCAAACTTAGTGACGATAAGTCATGTCCGGGATGCGCAGAAAAGGGTGGCGCTGGCAGAAAAGCTAACAACGGTAAGTCGGATGCAATAATATCAGTGACACTTGCTTTCGCTTCCATTCCAGCCATCTTTTTTTGGGGTGTGTTTACGGTGGTTCTGTCATCATTTGCTATCTTTTTCGGGATACGTGCAAGAAAGATAGCCGCGAGGGGCTTCAATGACACAACGACACCACTAATCGCGGCAACAGGCATCGTGATCGGCGTCATTATGCTTGGGATAGGTACGTTAGTCACAGGTGCACTTCTGATCGGTTTAACCTACATCTTCACCGCTTCATAATTACTTATAATCAACAAACTGCTATAAGCACACACGACAAGTTGAGTTCCTCGCTTCAACTCACACACCAAACCCATTATCTCGCTCACCTTCACGCGCCATACCAACGAAATCAAACATCGACTCGCACTCTGTTGTCGTGTGTGACCGTCTGCTATAATCTACGTCACAAATCAGAAAAGGACGCACATGATGCCGTATACCTCGCCGGTCCCGTATAACGAGAAACGTATCCACGCCGCCGCGGTGTATTGCAGCGACGGGCGTGTGGGCGAGCATTTCGACGACTTCCTCCAGAATGGGTTGTGCCTGCCACGCTACGACCGCGTCGCGCTGCCGGGTGGCCCGGCGAGGCTCGCGGAGTTCGAAAAACCATCGATCGAAAAACAGGCGGTGCTTGCCGAGCTTAAGTTCCTCGTCGATGCCCACGAATTAAACCGTGTCATCCTCATCCAGCACGAGAACTGCGCTTTCTACAAGCACCACCTGAACCTCGCGGGCGACGCCCTCCGCCCCCGCCAGGCCGACGACCTGAACATAGCCGCCCGGACCATCACGGAAGCCATCGGCCTGAAACAGATCGAAGCCTACCACGCAAAACCCACGCCTGAGGGCATGACGTTTACACCCGTCGAGTTGGATTGATCGGTAACATGATTTGCTATGGCTAACGTCAGCATCGAAACCGCACTCGGCACCGTGACCCGCCTGCTCGTTAGTGCCGGTGTTTCGGATGAGCGTGCGCAACGCGCCGCCCACCTCTACGTCCGTGCCAGCCAGGACGGCGTCTACTCGCACGGTCTGCACTTCGTCCCGCACGTCCTGCGGGCGCTGGAACGTGGTTCGATCAAAGATCCCAACACCGAACCTGATTTGGTCGCCGCGCACGGCGCGATCGAGCGCTACGACGGGCTGTACGGGTTGGGCGTGCTCAACG
>JAJDCW010000033.1 GCA_029260635.1 Phycisphaeraceae bacterium
CCATCGCGGGCGAAACCACGCTGACGAAGTTCAAGATCCTCACCACGTCCGATAAGATCGACAAGGCCAAGTCTCAGATAGACACGGTCATCGCAACTTATAAGGCGAAATAACCGTGCCGATCCGATTCCCACGTTTCCGATCCGGCTCGGGCCGAGAGAGAGGCTGGTGGCCCGTGGTGTGGCTGCTGACACTGGTCGTGCTGCTCCCGACGGCCTGCTTGCTGTGGTTCATGACCCAGGCGATGCAGAACGAAAGGCTGGCCGTAAAGCAGAAGCTGACTGTTATTTACTACGGCCAGCTCAGTATGCTCAGAGATCAACTCGATGAATACTGGGGGCATCGTGCCAAGCAACTGGAAGCGATGTATCGGGAAACGCAGGCCCCAGCATTGTTTGCTGATGCCGTGAACACCGACCTGGCTGATAGCCTGATCGTGTTTGATGAGTCGGGGCAGGTTGCTTATCCCCGACCGACCCGGGCGGTGGCCTTGGATGACGGTGAAGACGGCGCATGGATACAGGCATTGCGCTTGGAACAGCAGGGCAACGACCTGCTGGGCGCATCAAAGCTCTATGCGGAGTTGGCATCAGAAGCCACGAATCCTAACCAGGCGGCGCGTGCGCTTCAGGCGCAGGCTCGCTGCCTGGCCAAGGCACAGCAGATAGACGAAGCGTTTTTAATTCTGACGCAGACGCTTGCTGACGATTCGTACCGCGAGGCGGTCGATAAGCGTGGCCGATTGATTGTCGCGGATGCCGAGTTGCGTGCGCTACAGTTGATGGATGACCCCTCGGATGATCGGTACTTGAGAGTCTTGAAACGATTGAAGTCGCGATTGCTGGATTACAGCGACAGCGACATACCTTCGTCCCAGCGCCGCTTCCTGCTGACACAATTGCGTCGGCTTAACCCGGACATGCCCGCATCTTCATTGTTTCGTGCTGAGGAAATGGCGTCGCAATGGTTGGCGTCAGATGCAGAGCCCTCGACAGGTGAGAACGTTCAGCTAAGCCCATTAAAGGATGTCTGGGAACTCCCCATCGCAGACGGCCGGGTGATGGCGGTATATACAACCGATGGCCTATGCCGTCGGATCAGCGAGTTCATATCCACTCAATTGCTGCCTGCGGAATTGAAGGTCGAAGTCCTGCCTCCGAATCGGGGCCCAACAAGCGAATCGCATGCGCTATCTCCGGCCAGCGACTGGATGCCGGGTTGGAGCTTATCGATTGCGTTCAATGACAAGTCGCTGTTCGACGCCTCGGCAGACAAACAGATCACGGCTTACCTGTGGACCGGCGTGCTCGTGATCGTCTCGACCCTGGCGATGGCGGCCCTGATCGCCTGGGCGGTCCGCCGGCAGATCCGTGTCGCACGACTGAAAAACGACATCGTCGCGACCGTGTCACACGAGCTGAAGACACCACTCGCTTCGATGCGGCTGCTGATCGACACGCTGTTGGATGCCGAAGAGTTCGACCCTCGAAGGGTGCGTGAGTACCTGCATCTGATCGGCCGGGAGAACACCCGGCTTAGCCGACTGATCGAGAACTTCCTGACGTTCTCACGACTCGAACAGGACCGTTACGCCTTCAACCCCACGGAACTCGAACCGATGGACATCATCGACGCCGCGTCCCAGGCGGTGCGCGACCGGTTCCAGTCGTCGGGCTGCCGATTCGACATCGAGGCCGCCCCGGACCTGTGCACGTTTCAGGGGGATGCCGACGCCTTGGTCACCGCGGTCGTCAACCTGCTGGACAACGCGTACAAATACTCGGAAGACGAGAAGTACATTAGCTTGCGTGCTTTTACGGAGGACGGCAACGTGTGTTTCCAGGTGCGAGACAACGGCATCGGCATCTCACGTACCGGAGGCCGGAAAGTGTTCAAGCGGTTCTATCAGGTCGATCAGACGCTGAGCGGGATCAGCACAGGCGTCGGGCTTGGCTTAAGCATCGTGCGCGCGATCGTGCTGGCACACGGCGGGAAGATTGACCTCGACAGCGATCTTGGCAAAGGCAGCACGTTCACCATCAAGATACCCGCGGGCAAGGGCAGCCCCGGTTCATCTGGACACACAGACGAGGCCCGTTCCGATGTCGCGTGAGTACCTTTTAATCATCGAAGACGACCCGGCGCTTCGTCGCGGGCTGACCGACAACTTCGAGCAGCGCGGCTACCGTGTCCGTGCCGAGGCGGATGGGCAGGCAGGGCTGGACGCGGCGATCAGCGACCCGCCGGACCTGGTCCTGCTGGACGTGATGATGCCGAAGGTCAACGGGTTCGAGGTCTGCCGGGCGGTCCGCGAGCGCAAGCTCGAAATGCCGATCGTCATGCTGACCGCCAAGGGTCAGGAGTCGGACATCGTGCGCGGCCTGGAGCTGGGCGCGGATGATTACGTCACCAAGCCCTTCAACATCCGCGAGCTGATCGCGCGCGTGGCCTCACTGCTTCGTCGGCACCAGCCCGAGCAGGTCGATACCCACCGCTTCGGCGACTGCGAGCTGGATCTGGGTTCGCACAGGCTTCTTAAGAACGGCGAGGAGGTCGCGTTGACCCCCAAAGAGTTCCGGATGCTGGCCTACTTCGTGCGTCGCCCGGACCGCGCACTGACACGCAACGACATCATCGACGAGGTCTGGGGCCATCAGGTCGTCGTCACCGGGCGCAGCGTCGACCGTTGCATCACGACCCTTCGGAATAAGATCGAGCCCGACCCGCAGAAGCCGACCCTCATCCAGACCATCCGCGACATCGGCTACCGCTTCCAGGTCCCCGAGGCGGTCATGGAAACGATCACCGGCTCGGCTGGACAATCCGAATCATCAGCAGAAGCCGGTGCGGCTGTCGCGGCGCAAGACAGCGGTGGCAACCAAGGCATCAGCGATCTGGAACTGCAACGCGCCCGTGACATTCAGATGAGTCTCCTGCCCGCAACACCCTCGGTGCAGGGCCTTGATATCGTGATCGGGTTTAAGCCGTGTCGGTGGATCGGCGGCGACTACGCCGACGTGATCCGCGCGGCGGACCGGCGGATCGTTCTGTTAATCGCGGACGTGTCCGGCAAAGGTTTGCCCGCGGCGCTGATCGCCGCGAAGCTGCACGCCCTGTCACACGCCTCGTTGTCCGCGGGCCACGGGCTGGCCCACATGATGCAGGGGATCAACGAGCACCTGTGTGCGTACCTCGACGACAAGTCGTTTGTCACGATGGCCGCGGTCGCGATCGACCTGGTACACCACACGGTCGAATGCCTGAACGCCGGGCACCCCGCGCCACTGGTGATCCAGAAAGACGGTGCGGTGCACAAGCTCCAGCACGCGGCGAACCTGCCGCTGGGTGTCGAAAGGCAGGCGATGATCAGCCAGCAGACCGTGATCCAGCCGGGCGACCTGCTGGCACTGTTCACCGACGGGTTGACCGAGCTGAGGGACGCCGAGGGCAAGCTGCTTGGACCTGAGCAGATCGAGAAACACCTTGTGGAGCTCCACACCTCCGAGTCGACGCAAACGGTGGCCGACTTGGGGCGGGCGTTGGAGGAGCTTCTGGATAATATCCAAGCCGATCGGAGCCCGGACGACGACCGGACGTTCCTGCTGGCCGGGGCGGTGTGATGAATCGACGTATTTATCTGTCTTAGAAAAGTTCCCTGAGCTTTTCGTCTAAGGCTTCGCCTCGAAGGTTCACCGCGATGACCTTACCGGTGCTGCAGTCGATCAGATAATTGTTCGGAACGCCTGTGACCTGGTAGAGCTTCTTGGGCTTGCTCTCCTGGCCGAAACCGGTGTCGATCCAAGGAAGCTCTTCATCGATTGAAGCCTTGGACCAGGCGGCTTTGTCCTTGTCGATGGTGAATGAGATGATCTCGAACCCGCCATCGTGATACCTGGTGTAGGCCTTCTTCATGTTCGGGATCTCCGCCCGGCAGGGGCCGCACCAGGAAGCCCAGAACTCCAGCAGCACGTACTTGTTGTCGGCACAGACATCCCGCAGAGAGATATCGCTGCCGTCGAGTGTTTTGGCGTCGAAGTACTTGGCGTAGTCGCCGACGGCGACGCGCGTGCCCTCGCTCTCGAGTTTGGCTTTACGGGCTTCCCACTGCGCGACGTAATCCGCCGCCCATTGGTTGTCCGGGTCTTCCTTGAGTATGCCCTTGGCCGCATCGACCTCCCAGCCGAAGATGATGTAGCCCGTGCTGATCGCCAACTCCCGGGCGAGCAAGTCGGGGTGAGTCGTTGCGATCTTCTCGCGAGCGCCGTATTCGGCTTCGATGAACTCCTTCTGAAGGGCACTGATCTTCTTGTTGTAAGCCGAGATTTCTGCCTCATCTTCGCCGGGCCTGGGGAGCGAATGCATCTGAGTCTTGGGGACCAGGTAAGCGTCGGATTTCTTCCAGGAGTTAAAGACGATGTCGTTGTACTTGCCGTCCACGGACCAGTTGTATTGTTCGTCCATGGTCATGGTGAGCTCGCCCGGCTCGAGGATGAACTTCTGTCCCTTGACCGGCCCCATTCGCATGCCCTTATGCGAGATGCCTTCCGAGACGTGGAAGTACACCGGCTCAATCGCGTCGGTCTGGCCCTCGATCGTGAATTTCCCGTCGACCAGTTCGGCTCGGCCGACCAGTTCGGTGCCGGGGCCGCCGGGTGAGTCAGAGGGGGTGGAGGAGCTGGCCGAGGACATGCTCATCGCCATGCCCATGCCGCCGCCTTTGGCTTTGGCGAATCGGCGGTAGATGACCATCTCCCCGCTAACGTAGAGGGCGGAGAGGTCGCCGGTGATGACGAATGACTGGTCCGCCTCATCCGCTTGGGTGGTGGCCACCGTGGCGGTCGTGCCGGCCGAGGCTTCTGCGTGTACCACCTGTGAGGCGAGCGGAGGCATCAGAAGGGTCGTGGCGGCCAGGGCGGTGGTCAGGACGATTTTCATGGGTGAGTCTCTATCTAAGGTATGGAGGGTCGTTGAAAGTCTATACGCCGGCTGGGTGGGGCGGTTCGATCCGGTTGGGTCTAATACAGGATATTCTAATAGAGGCACACTGTTTACGCTCCTCCCAAATGGGGGCGTCTTGATAGGGGAAGGGTGTTGGGGGGGACTGTATAGGACCGGGCTTTGAATATCCGGGCCGATCCGATATCGTCTAGCTGAACAGGAGCCCACGCACGATGACACAGCCCACGGATGAGTTCAAGGCCGGCCAGCGGGTCGCCATCACCCAGCAGATCCCCCGCAAGACCGAGGTCTGGACCGACCGCATCGTGGGCGAGGTCCTCCGTTCCGAGCATAAGAAGACAGGCTAGTGTTACTCCCACTCCAATGACGACAAGCTCTGGCTGGACCGCCTGGTTATCCGCAAGGACGACGGTGAAGTCGTGTCGTTTAATCTCGATCAATACACCCACGTTGAAGTCGTCGGCGATTCCGAGTGAGTCGGCTGCATCTATCGCCCCGGCGCATGCCCGCTTGTTTCTAACAAGTGCGTGGTGATTACCTCCCGGAGGGGTGCTATGATTGGGTTCTCGATTTCACGACATCCGCTTATCCGTAAGGGAACAGACATGGCGATCATCGATTGGCGGCAGCAGCACGGCGACTTCTTCGAGGGGGGACGCGCTCTGGTCACCGGCGGCGCGGGGTTCATCGGGTCGCACCTCTGCGAAGCATTGATCGACCTGGGCACCTCGGTCACGGTCATCGACGACCTTTCCGGCGGGGACGTGGAGAACTTCGAAACCTACCGCGACAGGGCCGGGGACAAGCTGAACTTCGTCCAAGGGTCGATCCTTGATGCGGAACTTCTTAAGAAGCTCACCGACGGGTGCGATTATGTATTTCATCAGGCGGCGCTGGGGTCCGTACCACGCAGTGTCGAGCTGCCGGTGCTTTACAACGAGGTGAATACGACCGGGACGCTGAACGTGCTGGAGGCGGCGCGGGCGGCGGGTGTGAAGCGTGTGATGTTTGCCGCGAGTTCGTCGGCGTACGGGGATTCGGAGACGCTGCCGAAGATCGAGACGATGCCGGTGAAGGCCAAGAGCCCGTACGCGGCGACCAAGGTGGCGTGCGAGGCGTTGATGCGTGCGTACGCCGGGAGCTACGGGCTGGACACGGCGTGCCTGCGTTACTTCAATATCTTCGGCCCAAGGCAGAACGCGAACTCGGCCTACGCGGCGGTGATTGCGGCGTTTGCAAGCTCATTAATTGGCGGGGAGCACCCGGTAATTTTCGGCGACGGCGAGCAGTCGCGCGACTTCACGTTTATCGATAACGCGGTCCACGCCAACCTCCTGGCGGCGCGGTGCGACAAGACGATCGGCGGGGAGGTGCTCAACGTCGCCGTCGGGCAGCGCGTCACCGTGAACGAACTCGCGGCGATGATGGCGAAGCTGCTGGGCCGGCCGGAGTTGACGCCCGAGCATCGCGAGGAGCGGGCCGGGGACGTGAAGCATTCATTAGCAGACCTGAATCTGATTCGTAAGACGATCGGGTACGAACCGGTCGTCGGTTTCGAGCAGGGGCTCGAGCCGACCGTGCGGTGGTATGAAACAGTGACGGCATAAGACCGTGTAGGTGCCGGGCGGCGGGGAAGGCACTTATTTCAATATGATCGGACCTTGTTGGCGTCGTGGGGAGGGGTTATCCACAAAACACTGATTTCTACGGGTTTTTTCTTTACGGCGACGGGTGTGGTTGTTTAGGATAGTGTTGTCATGTCCCAAGCGCCGGTGAGCGACCAGACCGCACGCGGCTTCGAGCCGCCCCGAAACACCCAGTTCAGCGTCTTCGTCGACAACAAGGTCGGCCGACTGCTGGAGGTGATCGAGGTGTTCCATGGCAAGCCGCTGGTGCTGGCGGGGCTGAGCGTGGTTGACTCGGCGGACCACGCGGTGGTGCGTCTGCTCACGTCGCACGGCGACCTGGCACGCCGCCTGCTTGAGCGTCACCAGCTGCCGTTCAGCGAGGTCAGTATCCTGGCGGTTGAATTGGGCCAGGGCAAGACGCTTGCTGAGATGTGCCGGTGCCTGCTGGCGGCGGAGCTGAGCATCCACTACGCATACCCGCTACTGGTCCGGCCGCGCGGTTTGTCGGCGATCGCGATCCACACGGACGACCCGGTACTCAGCGGGCAGATCCTGCGGCGCAAACTGTTCACGCTCTTAGCAGAGAATGACCTGGGCGATAACGCGCCGCGCAACACCCCCGGCGGGCCATCCGACAATTAACGGGCTGTCATGTGGTTTAGCGGCTTATCACTTGTCGATCCATAAAGATAATCAGTAGATCTAAAACCCCACGAGGTTCCGGCGGTAACGGCAGGCACGGGCACGTCGGGACCAGGCCGGGGCCGTGTCCTGTTGGTCCGTCATCTAGCCGGGGCGTCCGCTACCAAGTCCCGTCACCGGCAATGCCTTTTGAGCATAGCGTTCCGTGGGGGCAGCCCTCGAGTCCTGGTCCTTTTAATCTTTGGATGCTCAGGGTAGCCGTCGACGCCGTCGTGGGTTGTTCCCCTGCCCCCGGATGTTGGCAAGTGTTTCATTCGTTGCCGTGCCGGGAAAAAGTTGGGGGTCTACTATTGGCCGGTGCGACAGGTTTGTGCGCATGGGGGTGGTTGTTTGTAGCGAATTAAAGCTACAAGTTGTGTTGGAGGCGAGGGAAAGGAATTTGTGGTGGATTTTACTTTGTGTTTGGTATAAGGATCTGATTGTGCGCATAGATACGGTTCGGCGTGTATCGCGGTCCCATGGCCGGGAGGCCATGGGCTTTGGGGCAGGGATTCTGCGGAGCGCTAAGCCGCTGGCGGCGGGGGCCTGGTGTCAGGATCAGTGGCGTTGTCGGCGGAGCGATGTGAACACGCCGAGGGTGAGCAGGGTGAGCGTGGTGGGCTCGGGGATGACGGCGGCGGCGTTTGGCGGCGTCCCCGCGTTCCAGTTCCCGAGCACGGCGTTGAGGTCGTCGATGCCGATGAAGCCGTCGCCGCTTGGGTCGGCCAGTGGGTTGGCGGGGGGGACGTTCTGATTCCAGTTGGCGAGCACGATGTTCAGGTCGTTGATGCCGACGAATCCGTCGCCGTCGAGGTCGCCGGTCAGTGCGTTGATAACTTCCAGCGTCACATTGTTAACGCCGTACATCACATCGAACGCCAATCCGCCGCCGAGGCTCGCGCCCGTGATGCTGGCGAAGGTCCCCACGCGGTTTGCGGCGGTCAGGAACTGGAACGTGTCGCCGAGTCCGGGTGTAAAGCCGCTGATCAGAGAGATATCGAGTATCCCGCCCAGTGTTGCGGTGCCGATGTGGTTGATGGTGTCCAGCCCGCCGGCGGCCAGTTCGATCTCCATGGTGCCCGCGTAGGTGACGCTGCCGCGCGACACGGTCGCGATGCTGAACCCCGGCGCGTCGGTGCCCGTGATGACGACGTTGTCGAGTGTGCCGACGCCTTTGATGTAACCGGTGAGGGTGATCGGTTCCGCGCCGGAGTTGCCGACGATGCTGCCGTTGTTGATCAGCGGTTTGAGTGGGTCGTTGGGTGTGTTGACCGTGCCGAAGCCCTCGACGTTCTTGCCGAACTCGAGCACCGCACCGTTGCCGGCGGAGACTTCGCCGGACGACCCGGCCGCCCCGGGGTCGCCCAACACGGTCCGCGATCCCAGGACCGCCTCGTTGGCGTCCAGCAGAATCACGTTGACCCCATCCTTGACCATCAGCACCCCATCGCTGAAGTACCCGTCACTCGCCGAGGCGTCGCCGATCGAGACATCTGTGGAGGATGCGAAGATGGTGGAGCCGGCCTGCGCGTTAAACGGACCCTGAAGCGCACCACCGGCCGCGCTGATCGTATGAGCCGCCTGCAGGACCATGCCGTTGGGTGCCGCCAGTGTGCCGCCGGTGCCGATATTCGTCCCTGTGCCCAACCCGAAGAAGCCCAACTGGTTGAGCGTGATCGTGTGTGTACCGGCATCGATCGATCCGGTGATGTTTAGCGCATTGATGACACTGCTGTCTCCCAGAGACAGGTCGCCCGTGGCCGTGATCGAATCGGACGACCGCACCTTGCCTGTCAGCGCTCCGGAACCCGAGAAGGGCTGGTCGCCCAAGTCGATCAGCGGGGCGACGACGGTTCCCCCTGCTATGTTTAATGAGCCGACGGTGTTGGTCCCACTGGCGGAGCCGGACACCAAGACGTCGCTGTCGGGCATCCACGTCCCGCCGGGGCCTTCGATCGTCACGACGGTTGAGGGGTTGCCTGTGAGGTCGCCGTTGACCGCGCCGCTGTCTCGGATCACGACATCCGAAGACGAAGCGTCCAGCGATCCGCCGGTCCGGTTAACGACCCCTAATACGTCCAGCATAGCTGAAGAGACGCTGCCGCCGTTCACATCCAGGGTGAAGTTTTCAAAGACTCTCAAGGTCCCGCCGACCATCACCGACCCGTCGTTGACGGTCATCGTCCCGGACCCGCCGGAGAAGAAAATACTGCCGCCCAACTGCATCGAATCGAGCGTGGCCCATGAGGTGCCTGGGTCATCGACGGTGATCGTGGCGTTCGAGCCTACGCCCGAGGCGGCTTGGAATACGTTGGTGAGAAGTGATGCGCCTGAACCCAGCGTCAGCACCCCGGTCCCCGCGGATCCGATCGTCACGGTGCCGAAGTTGCTCCAAAGTGTCGAAGCGCCGGTCAGCGCAACCGTACCCATACCCGAGCCTTGGGTGCCGAGTGTGGCCCCTGATGTGTTAAGCGTCCCTGCACTGAGATTAACTTGCCCGGTCCCGGCGTTGCCGACGGTCATGTTGCCGGTGGCGGTCATCACCGAGGCAGGACCGAGGATATCGACCGTGCCGCTGCTGAGTGCCTGGTCACCCACGACGATCTGGTTGGCGGTCACGCCGCCCTGCAGCCCGGCCCCCGTGCCGTCGTCGAGCGTGAGCGTGTTGGTGGACGTCGATCCTATCCTCAATGTATTGGAAACCGTCAGGTCCATGCCAAGATCGATCGTGACTGTGTTCCCGGCGGCCCCGATGTCCATATCCCCGTTGTTGATCTCGATCGTGCCGGCTTGCCAATCGATCGAGTTGGGCGCGGCGGCGAGTGTTCCCACTCGCAGAGATGTTGATGAACTGGTGCCGGAGAGCGTTAGATTGGGTCCGGCTGCGGCCTGGACCGTCAGCTGCCCGACAACATCCAATTCACTCGAGGATAGAGAAACAGTGCCACCGGCCCATATCGTCATGTCCTGAGCAACATTCACAGTTCCGTTACTTATGACGTTCAACACGCCGGTGCCCCCGGCGGCAAGGTCGGACCCACCGACATAGAGCGAATCGGATAGGTTCCAGTTCCTCACGACCCCCGTCCCGCTGGACCCGGCCGACTTGCCGATATAACCGTTTTCACTTGTAAGTGGCTCAGCAATAGCAATATCCATCGTGGCTGTGCCTGCATCGGCAACCGTGATATCTCCGCTGACATAGAAAAATCCCGTTGAAGTGACCGTGCCCATCGACCCGCTGTTTTGACCGATCATCAGGCTCCGCGCCTCGAGCAGAGAACCCCCATGAGTCAGTGTGCCTGTGCCGGAATCGCCGACGATAAATCTCGAAGTCCCCACCCATTGGGAGGGTAAGCTTGAGAACGGCCCGTTAGGAATCCTTGTGGTGGTCAACGAGCCGGTCTCCCCGGCGGCGATACCGATCCGTACCGGCTGGACCGAAGTGACGGTCATTTCTCTGATGGTCAGCGAAGCGCCGGATGACGAACCAATCTCCACTGCGTTAGGCGCAAAGAATGTATTAATATCATAGGTCGTCGTGTTCATGCCCTCGCCGCTGAATAACACGTCCGATCGGAGGACCCTGACACTTCCAATAAAGACGGTGGCGGCCGGGAAATTCACCGTGTGTCCATTAGCGTCAGGGAGGTTGAACGTCGTGCTGTCGAAAAAGTTGTTGGTCGGGCCGCCGCCGGGGAGCCAGTTGGCCCCGTCTAAATACTGGCCAGTCGTACCCGGGTTGATCCAGGAATAGTCCACCGCCCGTGCCGGGCTTGCGGTTGTCAGGACCGTGGCCGCCAGGGCCAAGACGAGTCCGCAACGCACCACATCACGCCCGGACCGACCCGGTCTAAAGTTGACGCCGTATTGCTCAGTAGACATGCCCGCCCTCCTAAAACTTGTCCAGAATAGATGACCGCCTCGGCTCCGCCGCAGGTAGGCAAATACATCGTTTGTGTGATTGGCCCGCCCGTCATGAAGTCTGCCGCGACACCGCGCGACAGACTGATATTGTACGGCCCATGCCCGTCACCGAGCAAGGGAAATCGGGGTTCCGGATAGATTAATAAGCGTTGGTATTCCCAAAAACACCTTCGGCGCGGGCTTAGGAGGGTTGGAGGGACCAGGTCCCCCTACACGCAAGCATCCTGCCTGGCATCACGTCGTACCAGAGCCAGCCCGTATAACCCAAGAAACAGGAGCAACGAACCCGGCTCGGGGATGACGGCTGGCGCGGTGGGGGGTGTGCCGGCGTTCCATTGGGCGAGGACCTGGTTGAGGTCATCGATGCCGATGAAGCCGTCGCCGTTGCCTGCGATGTCGCCGGCGTCCCAGTCGCCGACGGGGACGTTGGTGTTCCAGTTGCTTAAGAGGAAGTTCAGGTCGTTGATGCCGACGAAGCCGTCGGCGTCTATGTCGGCGTTGATGCGCGCCAGTGTCATGAAGAAGGCGACGCCGACGTCCTTGCCCATCTCTTCGTAGTACTCGACGCCGCGGCTTGGGTGGAAGGCGGTCTCGAAGGTGGCGTCGAAGTCGGCGCCGAGTTCGATCTCGCCGAAGTTGGCGCTGGTGGGTCCGGTGCTGGTGGACCCGACGAAGCCCAAGGTATCGGTTTCATCCAGCAGGTTTAGCCAGAAGGGGTCGGCGGTGTGGCCCTTCTCGGGGTGGATAAAGAAGAAGTCGTCTGCGTCGGCGCTGGTGGTGATGGTGGAGTGGTAGTCGATGAAGTAGTCGGCCTCACCGCCGTTGGCGATGTCGAGGTCGGCGAGCATGGCTTCGCCGTGGATTTTGATTTCGGGCTCATCGTGCCATGTGCGTCCGGGGATGGTGGGGGACCAGTCGCGGTTGGGGTCTTGGTTGGGCGTGAATATCGTGGCGCGGTTGTTGCCGGCGAATCGGCCGTCGGCGTTGACTATGGGGTAGACGTAGAACTCGGCTTTCTTACGCAGTTCGGCGGCGCGTGAGTCGTCGCTGAGCAGCCATTCGAGTGTGCCTTCGAGTGTGTGTGTGCCCAGGACTTCCTGAGCATGGACCCCGCTGACCAGGACGATCTGCGTTTTGCCGGCGGCGGGGACGGCGTTGTCGGTGACTTTGAAACTCCAGACGTCGCGCGGCGCGATGGTGCGGCCCAGGTCGTCGGTGCCGCCGGGCGATTGACCGAGGACGAGGTTGGCGTCGGAGCTGATGGTGGGGGAGACGTAGGGGCTAGTTTTGTACTGCGCGACCTGGTCCGCGGCTCGGCCGTAGGAGTAGGGGATCGAGTGGGCGACCCAGACCTCGTCCTGGGTGAAGGCGGCGTTATTGGAGAACTGGTAGAGGCCGCCGGAGATGCCGGCGTTGTCGAAGGGCACCCAGTTCTCGTTGTCAAGGCTGTACAGGACGTTGTGGTTGGCGATGGCGGAGGAGCCGCCGGCGAAGTTGGTGGAGATCCGGAAGTTGGGGTCCTCGCCGGTCATCCCGGAGGCCTTGAAGTAGACCCATCTCCACTGCCCGCTGCCGTAGAAGTTGTCGCGGCCGACGAGGCTGACGTTGCCGCCGGAGACGGAGTAGTTTTCGAGTGAGCCGTGATCGAAGTCGGCGTCGAGAGTGATGACAGCATTAGCGGGGAGGGTGGTCGCGCCGAGCGCGGCGGCGACGAGGGCGGTCCAGGCCGAGGGGACAGCACGGAAAGAAAACGGCATGGTATTTAGCTCCTCCCCGGAGGGGTCGTGGGGTGTAGGGTTGCTCGCTAAGCCGCAAGCGATTCACTTCTGTGTAAATGATACACCATAATTATTAGATGTCGATCAAATTATGTAATAACCCTGCCAAGTGGTGTGTAGATGGGGTGGATTTTCTGGGTTTACGGCTGTTTGACACCCATCTAACGCGTCTCTAGGCTATCTGCCCCACCGTGAGGTCGGCGACCGGGGCGGCAGGCCGATCGATTTAATGTAAACAACTGTTTAATAAATAGTTAATTTCATTGAATCAGGTGGTCGGCCAAGGAGGCCGGCGATGGCAAAAAAGGGTCCGACATCCCCGTACGGTTACAGCCCCAGCGCGTGGCGGCTGGTCGGCCGGGGGATGGAAGTCGGGCTGATCATCGGCGTGCTGACGTATCTGGGTCACCTGGGAGATCAGCGTTTCGAGACCGGGCCTTGGCTGACGCTGACCGGGGCCTTACTGGGGATGGTTGGTGGGGTTTATAACCTCGCTAAAGACATGCTTTTTCCGAAAAAGGGTGGGCCCGGTCGGGGGGACGATTCAGGGGGTGACGGGTGAATGGCCAGGTTCTAATAAGGATTGCCCCGGCCGAATTGAACGACTCATAGCTTGAACACGGTTCATAGACACAATGACCCAACCGACCGACAGCCCGCTGGTGTTCCCGATCGTTAAGGCGTCTTTGACGCTTGCGGCGGTGGTGCTTGCTGTGGCGGCGGCGGTGTTTGGGGTGTTGTCGTACGCATTGGGGTTGACCGAGCAGGCGGGGTTGAGCCTGATGGGCGCGACGGTCAGTCTGGTGATCGGGCTGACAGGTTTCGTGCCGGTGTGGCTGATGTCCCGAAGCCATGCACAGGGTAGCGCTTACGGATTCATGGTCAGCATCCTGGTGCGTGTCGTGGTCGGTGGCACCGCGGTGGTGTGGCTCCGTTGGGGCGGTGTCCCCAATGGTGAGGCGATGCTGATGTGGGTGGCGGGCTACTACATGCTGGTGTTGGGTGTTGAGGTGAAGTTGATATCATCCCACGTCCTGGCCGCGACGAAGTCGTTGGGGCCGGTGCCGGAGACGAATTAATATGACGATGAGCCTTCTATTGGCCGCTGGTGATCCGAACGCGGCCCCCGACCCGATGAGCCATGTGCTGCCGCACGCTTTGTTCGGCCTGGAGTGGTTCACGAACCACCACTTCATGTCGTTGGTGGCGTTGGTTGGTGGCGTCTTGTTGCTGATGCTGGTCGCGGCGAGGATGCCGTTGAACGCGAGTACGGCCGAGGGGTATGTCACCAAGGGGCGGATCGCTCAGTTGTTCGAGGCCTTGTGCGTGTTCCTGCGTGAAGAGATGGCCCGACCGCTGCTGGGCGACCTGACGGATAAATACATCAAGTACATCTGGTCGGCGTTCTTCTTCGTGCTGTTTGGCAACCTGCTGGGGATGCTGCCGATCGGTGCGTTCTTCAAGCTGATCGGGATAAACGGCCTGTCCCACCTGGGCGGGGCGATGACGGGGAACATCAACTTCACCGCCGGGCTTGCCTTGATCTCGCTGTTCATGATGGTGTTCGTGGGCTTGAAGGAAAACGGGTTCGGGTTCATCAAGCACATGTGGCCCGTGCCGTTCAAGCCGCTGCCGTTGCTGCCGATCATGCTGCCTGTTGGGCTGCTTGTTTTTATTCTTGAACTCGTGGGTCTGATCATTAAGAGCTTCGCGTTGTGCGTGCGTCTGTTTGCGAACATGGTGGCGGGGCACCTGGTGCTGGCGTCGCTGATCGTCCTGGCGATCACGGCCCCCGCGGTGGGCAAGGGTGCCAGCGTGCTGGGTGCTGCGGCGTTCAGCTTCTTGGAATTGTTCGTGGCGTTTTTGCAGGCTTATATCTTCACGTTCCTGACTGTGATCTTTATCTCGCTGGGTGCGGTAAGTCATGACGAACATGACGAGCATCACGGGGGGCTCGATGAGGGTGCGATGCCGGGGGAGTCTATCGATGAGATGTTGACCGTGACGGGGGGCGGCGGTCACTGAAACCGAACACGCTCGGGGACGCCGACGCCCGAGCATTTTAATCGTCGGCAAACGATTCATACCTGATTTGGAGATTCAACATGTTTGACATTCTTACTCTGGCAGCGATGGAAGGCATGGCGGCGGTTGGCGTCGGCCTTGGTATCCTGGGCGCGGGCATCGGCCTGGGCCTGTTGTGCGCGGGTGCCGGTCGCGGCATCGGCAACATCGGTGGCAACGCCGTGCAGTCCGTGGCCCGCCAGCCCGAAGCGGCCGGCCAGATCTTCGTGCAGATGATTATCTCGGCTGCACTGATCGAAGGCTTCACCTTCTTCGCGATCATCATCGCGTCGGGTATGGCCAGCCCACTGATCGACGCCATCACCGGCTGATCGGTTGACATGATTTCATCACGCCCCGGCCTGACGGTTGGGGCGTGACTTTACCGGCCCGTGTGTTGCGGGCTTACATGGACAAGAGAAACATGGGACCTACCCCGATGCGTCAATCCTGTTTTATTCAGATCGCGGCCGTCTTTGTTTGTTTGTTGTGGGTGATGCCGCTGGCGGCCGACCACCACGAAGAGGCGGCGGACGCGGCCCACAGCGAAGTTGCCCAGCAGGCAGAGGCCGCGGTGGATCACGCCGCCGAAGCAGGCGCGCACGGCGGCGGGCACGCCGAGCGTGGGCTGATGACCGTGGTGTGGCAGGAGGCGTTGTACACGATCATCGTGTTCGGCATCTTCTTCGTGGTGCTGAGCCTTTTTGTCTGGCCCAAGATCCTCGGGGCGCTTCAGGCCCGCGAAGACAAGGTGCGTGGCGACCTGAAGGAGGCGGAGACGTCTGCGAAGGAAGCGACCGCCACTTTGGCCGAGTACAAGCAGCAGCTGGCCGAGGCTCAGAAGCAGGCGCAGGTGATCGTGGATGAGAGCCGTGCCGCGGCGTTGCAGGTGGGGGCGCAGCTCAAGGAGCAGACGCAGGCGGAGATCACGCAGATGCGTGATCGTGCCCAGGCCGACATCCAGGCGGCGAAGGAGCGTGCGGTGACGGAGATCTACGAGCAGACCGCGACGCTGGCGACGCAGGTGGCGGGGCAGATACTTAGACGTGAGATCAACGCGGGCGACCAGGAGTCGCTGGTGCGGGAGTCGATCGCCCGGCTTAACGATGCCGGGCAGAACTAGACGGGACCTATGGCCAATCGTTTCAGCAATTTGTTGAAGAAGTTTGGTTTGGCGCTGGGTGCCGACGGCGGGCGGATGCCCGGGAAAGATGGAGGATCGCGGGTGACCGTAGATGCCGAACATAAGACAGACGCGGTGAGTCGGGTGTATGCCCAGGCGTTGCTCGAGTTGGCGCAGGGTAGCGGCGACTCCGGGGGCGAGGTCGATTCGATCGCCGAGGAGGCGGGCGGGTTGCTTGAGCTGCTTGATAGAGACGCGGACCTGAACAGGCTGCTTTCCAGCCGGGCGTTGAACTCGTCGCAGCGCAGCGGCGTGGTTGAGCAGCTATTCAAGGGCAGGGTCAGCGACGTGCTGTACCGGTTCTTGCAGGTCGTCAACCGTAAAGACCGGCTTGGGTCGCTGCCGGGGATATTGAACGCCTACCTCGGGCTGGTGTCCGAGGCACGCGGCGAGCTGGATGTGGATGTTTACGTCGCCGAAGCGTTGTCGCAAGACGCGGGCCGGGGCGTGGCGGACTCGATCGGCGGGGCGATGGGCAAGAAGGTCCAACTCCGCGAGCACGTTGATCCTGAATTGATCGGCGGGCTGAAGGTGCGTGTCGGTGACCGCCTTATTGATGGGAGTGTCGCGACGCAGCTGAAGATCATGCGGCGGAAGCTGGTCGACGCCGGGCGCGAACGCGCACGCAGCGGCGGGCAGCTGGAAGATGAATAACAGATGAAGCGAGCGGGTAGCCGTTTGTTTTTTTATTGGATTACACAGGACACAGTTACTTAATCGAAGTCAGCGGCCAACGCCGCCACCGGAGTCAGCGATGAAGATCAAAACGGACGAAATCACCGCGGTCATCAAGCAGGAGGTCGAGCGTTACTCGACGGAGCTAGAGGTCTCGCAGATCGGGACGGTGGTCGAGGTCGGCGATGGTATCGCG
>JAJDCW010000034.1 GCA_029260635.1 Phycisphaeraceae bacterium
CGGGGGCTTCACCACCTGGTCTACGAGATCGTCGACAACGCGATCGATGAGCACATGGCCGGGCGTTGCGACCACCTCGAGGTCAAGATCAACACCGACGGATCGGTGAGCATCATCGACGACGGCTCGGGCATCCCGGTCGGCCCCTACCAACACAGCAACCCCAAGCTCAACGGCCGACCGACCGTCGAGATCGTCATGACCGTCCTGCACGCCGGCGGCAAGTTTGACCACGACTCCTACAAAGTCTCTGGCGGGCTGCACGGCGTGGGTGCCAGTGTCGTCAACGCGCTGAGCGAATACCTGGAAGTTGAGGTCGCGCGGGACGGCAAGCTTCATTCGATGAGCTTCGAACGCGGCGTCGTGTCCGAAGAACTGCACGTCATCGGTGAACGCAGCAAGACCGGCACCAAGGTGAAGTTCAAGCCCGACCCGCAGATGTTCCCCGAGTGTGACTTCCGCTTCGAGACCCTTGCCGGCCGGCTCAAAGAACTGGCTTACCTCAACCCCGGGTTCAAGATCACCATCAGCGACGAACTCAGCGAGAAGCGGGCCGACTACTGCTTCCCCGACGGGATCGCCTCGTTTGTGATCTCGTTGAATGAGGGCAAGAACATCATCCTCGACCCACCGATCTACTTTAAGACCGAGGACGTCGAGCAGAGCCTGGTCTGTGAGATCGCGATCCAGTACAACGACTCGTACAACGAGACGCTGCTGTCGTTCGCCAACAACATCAACACGATCGAGGGCGGCACGCACCTGTCGGCGTTCAAGACCGCACTGACCCGCAGCCTCAACAGTTACGCCCGCAACAGCAACATCCTAAAGAACGACTCGCCACCCAGCGGTGACGACCTGCGTGAGGGTCTGGCCGCAATTGTTTCGGTCAAGGTGGCCGAGCCGCAGTTTGAGGGACAGACCAAGACCAAGCTCGGTAACGCCGAGGTCGAGTCGTTCGTCAACACCTCGGTCGGGCAGGCGCTCGGGGCCTGGCTCGAAGAGCACCCCCAGGACGCCAAACGCCTCTGCATGAAGGGGATCATGGCGGCACAGGCACGTGAGGCGGCCCGCAAGGCCCGTGAGCTGACACGCCGAAAGGGCGCACTCGACTCAGGCGGCCTCCCCGGCAAGCTCTACGACTGCACCAGCAAAGACGTCGAAGAATCAGAAATCTACCTGGTCGAAGGCGACTCAGCCGGCGGCAGCGCCAAGGGTGGACGCGACCACAACACCCAGGCGATCCTCCCCTTAAAGGGTAAGATCCTCAACGTTGAGAAGGCCCGGCTTGATAAGATCCTGGGCTTCGAGGAAATCCGCATCATCATCCAGGCGCTGAACTGCGGCATCGGCTCGGACGACTTCGACATCGCCAAGCTGCGCTACGGCAAGATCATCATCATGACCGACGCCGACGTCGACGGCAGCCACATCCGCACGCTGCTCCTGACGTTCTTTTTCCGGCAGATGCCCGAACTGATCCGCCAAGGCCGCATCTACATCGCCCAGCCGCCGTTGTATCAGGTTATGCGCGGCAAGAAGAGCGAGTTCGTCCTCAACGAAAAGCGGATGCGCTCGCTGCTAAGCAGCCTGGGCACAACCGACGCGACGCTGATTACCTACAACGAAGACCGCACCGAGAAAGCGAAGATTGGTGGCGAAGAACTCGCGACCGCGATGCGCATCCTCGAAAACGTCGAGGACCTGATCAGCGTGGTCGAACGCCGGGGGCTGACGCTGAAAGACCTACTGGATCAGCGGAGCCACGACCCTGGCGGGCAGAACCGTCTGCCACGTATCCACCTTAACGTCCCGTTGAGTGAGAGCAGCAACGGCATCACCGGCGATCACTTCTTCTGGTCCGAGCAGGACGAAGACGCGTTCCGCGCCGAGCACGGCATCTCTGAGACCGACCCGGACATGGACAAGGTCATCGGTGAAGATGACCGCACCAAAGCCACCGGGCAGGACCAGCCCGCCCCACGCAAGGCGACCCGTAAAGAGCTGCACGAGATCAAAGAGATGGAACGCCTGTTCGGCAAGCTCGATGACCTCGGCCTCTCGATCGACGACTACAGCCTCAAGCAGACCGAATCGGTCACTGGCGTGCAAGGCCCGACCCGTTACGAACTGCACGCGACCGAAGCCAAGGGTGAATCAATCATCGTCCCCGTTGTCAACCTCGCCGAGGTCGTCGCCGCCGTGCTAGAGCACGGCAAGCGCGGCATGGATATCAAGCGCTTCAAGGGCCTGGGCGAGATGGATGCCGAACAGCTCTGGGAGACGACGATGAATCCCGCCGACCGCGTCCTGCTGCGTGTCACCTGGGACGCCGCCAGCGAAGCCGAAAAACTTTTCAGCATCCTCATGGGTGAAGACGTCGAGCCCCGCCGAAAGTACATCGAAGACCACGCGCTGGATGTGAAGAACCTGGACGTGTAACCCCCCGGCGAGGGTTTTGATTCCAACCGAGGCAGCCATGCGTCTTGAAACCGCGGACCGTGATTACGATTCGATCGATGACTACACGATCGCCGAAGCTGTTCAGGCGGTCGCTGATATTAAGACGAACTTCGCGATCCTGACGCTGGACGACCTGTCGTTTATGCAGGTCGCGGGCGGGACGGCGGGGCTGGTGCTGGAGTACCGAGACGCGCAGACGGATGAGCATTTTGTCGCGAAGGAACAGGGGCTGTCGGCCGAGGACGTGATCGCGGCCTTCGAGTCATTTGTCGGCGGGGATAACGCCTACAAAGAGGCGGCGAAGTGGGAACCGCTCGAGGAGGCGACCGGTGCCTCGGGCTGTGGGTCGGCGGTGCTTCTGTTGGCGGCGGTGCCGGCGGTGGCTTACTTATTGTCTTGACGGGTTGACGCGGGTTTGTGCCCCGACTGTCTTCCTTCCGTCAGAATCCCCGCCGGGAAGGCGGGGCTATATGGGGATTTCTTGAGCGCTTTAGGTAAATGATCGATGCGTATCCTGAATTTCGGGTCACTGAATATCGACTACGTCCACCGGGTTGAACACATCGTCCGTCCGGGCGAGACGATCGCGGGCGCTTCGCTTGACGTGTTCGCCGGCGGTAAAGGCGCGAACCAGTCGGTCGCGTTGGCGCGGGCCGGGGCGGATGTGGCGCACGCCGGGCGGGTCGGCGAGGACGGGCGTTGGATCCTGGAAAAACTCCGGGGGGCCGGCGTGGACGTGTCGCTGATTGAGGTCGATCCCGAGGTGAAGACCGGGCATGCGGTGATCCAGGTCGATGCCGAGGGGGAAAACGCGATCCTGCTGCACGGCGGCGCCAACCAGGCGGTCAGCCCCGAGCAGGTCAGCCGAGTGATATCGAAGTTTGGTGAGGGTGATGTGCTGCTGCTGCAGAACGAAATCAACGGCGTGCCCGACCTCATCCGCGCCGCTGTGGATCAGGGCATGTCGGTCTGTCTGAACCCCGCGCCGATGACGGATGATGTTCGCGGTTGGCCCTTGGATAAGTTGTCGCTGCTGATCGTGAACGAGACCGAGGGCGAAGCCTTGTGCGGTGAGGCCGACCCTTGGGCGATGCTGCCCAGGCTTCAGGCTATGACCGGCGGAGAATCCGGGGTGGCATCTCGGGGGAGGTCCGGGGGCGAGGTGCTGGTCACGCGGGGTTCTCAAGGTGTTCTTTATCTCGGGCAGGGCGAAGCGATCCATCAAACCGCGATCGAAACAGATGTCGTCGACACCACCGCGGCGGGCGATACCTTCATCGGGTACTTCCTGGCCAGCCGGGCGCAGGGCGAAACGGTGGAAGCCTGTCTGACAAAGGCGGTCGCCGCCGCGGCGCTGTGCGTTTCCAAGGCCGGGGCGATGGATTCGATACCTACCGTCTCATAGTTGTGATTTCACGTCTGTTCAATCCAACCCGGCGATCTGGGATCGCCCGCTAAACCGTGTCGGTGTTACGGATGGCGGCGAGGGAGAACCGGTGGATGTTTTCGGCTAACACGTCTAACGCTTCGGTGTGGTAACTCTGCTCGGGGTGCAGGCGTTGGATCATGGGCAATGCGAGGTGGTGGAAGTGGCACTGGGCGCTGACGGATGTGGCCAGAAAGCGGACGCGTTCTTTGTCGGTGTCCGGTGGCAGCAGGTCGAGGACGATCTGGGTCAGGCCGGCATAGACGCGTTTGACCGAGACCTCGATCAGCCGGTCCAGCGCGGAGGTCGGGTGCATCATCTCGTGGGACATCAGCTGCGTGAGTTCGGTCGGTTCCCCGTCACGGAACTGGTGCTCGAGCATCGTTCTGATGAACAGGTACAGCCGACGCTCGGGCGATTCGCTGGCGTGGAAGTTACGGTCCTTATCCATGAGGACGTAGGGGTTGGATTCGTTTGAGCGTGCTCGGGCGTGGTCGAAGGCGGCGTTGTATAGCGACTCCTTATTCCCGAAGTGGTACTTCACCGCGGAGATGTTGGCGTCCGCGGATTCACAGATATCCCGGACGGTGGTCTTGCGGTAGCCGCACTCGGCGAAGAGCGTGACGGCGGCGTCGAGCAGGCGTCGGTGGGTGTCCTGAGTCATGTGGTTTGATTCTGTACACGGACGATCGGGCGAGTATTGGTGGTGTGGTTTTTGTTAATGTGTGCCGATCCCTCGGTGAAGCCGGGGCTGAGGAGAGATCAAGTTTGGGTGGGTACGAGGTAGCTGAAGTGATTCTCGGCGTGGCGGCAGTGGAACAGGTACCACTGCGCGTGGCTGAGTCGGCCGAAGACGGGGTGTACCTGGTTCATGGTTTCTCGGCCTGTGCGTTCGATGGCTTGCGCGAGTTGATCGACGGCCTCTTCAATCGAGAAGTCGGGTTCGGGGACCGCTTTGGCTTTGGCGCTCTCTGGGATCTTGAAGCCGCCGGGCAGACCCCTATTCAACGGGACATTTCGTATGACCCGGCCGATGATGCGCAGGGGCATTGGGGCGCGGAAAGGGATGCCGTCGATCGAGCCGTTCATCGCGCGGGCGACGTGGCCGATGATCTGACCGGGCGTCCAGTTGCCATGGGCCTTTATTTCTGCCGATGCAAGTAGCCGTGCGTCAGCGAGGATTTCGTCGAGGCTGTTGAACCGGAGTCTTCTACGGGTGGGTAATGGCATGTTTGTAACCGAGATCAAGACCCCCTCGGCCTGGCCGAGGATGGGGATGGGGCGAAGTATTATTTGTTATGTGGGTTGTATAAAACTGAAGTGTAGCTCGGCGTGGCGGCAGTGCAGTTGGGTCCATTGTTTTTGGGAGAGGCGGCCGAACAGTGGGCTGACGATGTTCATGCCTTGTTGTTTGGCGTCTTGAATCGCGGTGGTAAGCTGTGCCATCGCCTGATCGAGGGTGACGTTGACTCGGGGCGCGAATTGGGGGTGGGCCTTGCCGGGGATCTTGATGCCGGCGGGGAATCCTTTTTTAAGCATGCGGTTTCGCATCAACCGGCCGAAGAGGCGCATGGGTAAAGGCAGGTCGAAATCAAATCCGTGCACCGAGCAGTGCAGAAAAATAGCGACGTGGGAGATGACCTGGGCTGTGGTCCAGCCGCCGTTGGCTTTCGTATGAGGGCCGGCCATCTTGTGGGCGTCTTCCAGGAGGTCGTCGAGTGTGTCGAATTTTATTTGTCGGCGGATTGGCGTTGGCATCGTTGCGCTTGGGTTGATTCGTCCCCCGACAGAGCCGGGGGCTGAGGGGGGAGCCTGTTTATGCGGTTTGTATATGGCTGAAGTGCATCTCTGCATGGCGGCAGTGCATGTCGACCCACTGGTCGTGAGACAGGGCACCGAAGATCGGGCTGACCGAGGCCATCTTTTTGTCTTTCGCTCGTTGGATCGATTCGATGAGGTGCTTAACGGCGTCGTCGAGTTGGGTCTCGGGGCCGGGCTTGAATGCGGCGGGTGCGTTGCTGGGCATCTTGATCCCTGGCTTGAAGCCTTTGGAGAGGAATCGGTTTCGCATCAGTGTGGCGAAGATGCGGATGGGGACAGGTGCGCTGAAGGTGAACCCGTCGATCGAGGCATCGATCACGGCTGCGATATGCCCGATGTTCTGGGCGGCGGTCCAGTTACCCGTGCTGGTGGCTCCCCGGACAGGCAACGGCTCAACGAAGCGGGCGATGTCGTCCAGGGTCCGGAAGCCGAGTTTTTGCCGGCTGGGGGTGGTTGCGGTGGTCATTGGCGGGCTCCTTAGTGGTATAGGGAATACTACAACACCCAACCCAACAATTCAAACACTTGTTTTAATCCAAGTAGAAAAAAATCCCGCCAAAAATAACTGACGGGATTGGAGATTTAGCGTTTGGAGAACTGGAACCGCTTGCGGGCACCGGGCTGGCCGGGCTTCTTCCGCTCGACTTCGCGGGGGTCGCGGGTCAGCAGGTTGTTGCCGCGGAGGGTGGCTTCCAGGGTCGGGTCGTAGCCCTTCAGTGCCCGGGCGATGCCCAAGAGGATGGCCTCGGCCTGGCCTGTGATGCCGCCGCCGTGGACGTTGACGTGTACATCGAGCTTGCCGAGGGTGTCGGTGACTTTCAACGGCCGGTTGCAGGCGTCTTTGTGCTGAAGCTCGGAGAAGTACTCGTTGACATCGCGCTTGTTCACGAGGAACTTGCCATCGCCGGGCTTGACCCGGACGCGTGCGACGGAGGACTTACGACGGCCTGTGCCCCAGACGAAGCCACCCTTGTCGGGCTTGGCGGGCTCACCCAGGGGGCGTACCTGCTCGACGGCTTCGGCGGCAGGGGTTTCAGCAACTTCAACGGGGGTTTCGATTTCAGGCATCGTTGTGTGCGTCTCGGTAGGTATCTTAGATACGGACGGAAGTTATTTTACCCGTAAATCACAGGGTAAACGGTTAGTCAGGCGGATTGCAGTTCCAGCGGCTGAGGGTCCTGGGCCGAGTGCGGGTGATCCGGGCCGGCGTAGACCTTTAGCTTCTTGAGCATCGCGCTGGCGAGCTTGTTCTTGGGCAGCATCTTACGGACAGCCGTTTCGAGCAGCAGCTCGGGCTTGTTCGCGATCATGTGCCGGTAAGTCCTGGTCTTCTGGCCGCTTGGGTGGCCCGAGAAGGTGCGGTAGAGCTTCTGGTCGAGCTTGTTGCCGGTGAGTGTGATCTTCTCGGCGTTGGTCACGACGACGAAGTCGCCCACATCGTGGTGCGGTGTGTACTCGGGCTTGTGCTTGCCCATGAGGATGACCGCGATGCGTGTGGCCATGCGTCCGAGCACCTGATCGGTGGCGTCGACGTGGTGCCAGGCCTGGGATACTTCGCCGTTCTTAGCGTGGAAAGTCTGCCGATTCATCGGTTTATGTCCGTCAGTGTTCTGGGGGATAATCGAATCGACTAGTTTAGTTAGTTAGGTACGGGTGTCAACTCAGGAAGGTGGATTAGAACGGGCTGGTAGTGGGTTGCCAGCAGATTGGGCTAATACGGGGTTCGGGGGCGTGAAACGACGAGTTATTGGGAGGAAATACACGTAAACACTCTTTTATAAGTGTATTACGTCACTATATCGTTGTCCCCATATTAGACAGGGATCACGGTGATGAGGCGGGATTAGTGGGAGGTGCTGCGGGTCGCGGCGATTCGCGTCTGCACGGAAAGAGGACTGCTTGTCCGAGCCATCGCTTGGCGGGCCTAGGCCGGGGGGGAATCCAGAGCATCCAGATCGCTGGCGTGCTCGATGCCGAACATCTTCTGGGTCCGACGCAACCATATCCGCATCGCGACCCAGGCCAGCAGGGTGAACGCGAGGATGATGGTGAAGGTCGCCCCGGCGATCTTGAGGCTGTCGTCGCCGACGGGGTCGGCCAGCCGCTTGGCGGGGCGTTTGATGGAGATCGTGTCCTTGCGGTTGTTCAGCCGGTCCTGGGCGAGCTGGTACCCGACGATGCCCCGGCTAAGCGCCTCGAGCATGGGCACGAGGTTATCTTTATTAGTGGAGGTGTAGGCCAGTTCTAAATTGCCTGGCTTGCCGGTGACAGCGATGTGCGTGCCCAGGTGTTCCGAGAGCGCGGCGGAATTATTGAACAGGCGGATCCCGCGCTGCTCGAGTTGGACGAGCGTTTCTTTAAGTACGGGTTCACCGAAGACCAGTTGCCGCGCTATGCCTGACCATTGAGCGACGCTTGGTGGATCCTGACCCTCGGGGAGTGTGATCTGGAAAGCCATGTCCGCCTGCCAGGTCGGCTCGGAGACCTGTTGGCCGATGGCGTAGCTGAAGCCGGCCATGAGGATCAGTGCGATGACCGCGCCAATAATCAGGGAGGTGGCCTTGTTGGTGGACCAGCGCCGGATCATCTCGGATTCGGAGACCTCCAGGAACTTCTTGACCTCGACCAGCATCTGCCGTTCTTTGTTCAGGCCGGCGAACTGGGCGCCGCTGGACGCGATGCGCTTTTCTTCGTCCTGGATGCTCTCGGTGCGTTTCTGCAACGATTCCTTGGCGCGGACAAGCTTCTCGCGCCGACGTGCGATCTTGTCGTTGGCCTCACGGATGGATTCTTCCCGGCCGGCGAGCTTGTTCTTCTCGCGTTCCAGGTCCTGGGCCTGTTGGGTCAGGTCCTGCTCTTTCTGCTTGATCTTTTCGCGCTCGGAGACGAGCTGGTCTTTGCCCTGCTTCAGCGTCTGCTGGAACGTGGCAATCTTTTCTTTCAGCTCGGCTTCGCGTTTATCGAGATCGGCTTTCTGCGGGCTCAGGTCGGTGTTCTGTGACTGCAACTCATCGAACTGGTTTTGAAGGTCCTGACGCTCGTCCGAGAGGGCTTTATGTTGGGCTTGTAACTGTTCGTACTCGGCCTTGGCCTGGCTCTGCTTGGTCTGAAGTTTTTCGTACTCGGCCTTGGTCAGGCTCTGCTGAGCCTGTAATTGTTCGTACTCGGTTTTGGACTGGTCGCGTTGGGTTTCCAGTTCCTTGATGCGCTGAGTCAGGCTCGAGTCGGCGGCCTGGTTGGCTTTGGAAAGTTTCTCCGCCTGCTTGAGCCGTTCGTTCAGGGCGGATTCGCGCGACTCCAGGTCGGCCTGAAGCTCTTCCAGGATCGACTTCTGGTCCTGGAATTCTTTCTTCAGAGTCTCCTGCTTCTGCCGTTCTTGCTCGATGGAGCTTCGTTGCTGATCCAGAGCCTTCTGGTCGCTTGCCAGCTTGGCCCGTTCATCCTTGAGTTGCTGCTGAGCCTGGTTCAGTTGCTGCCGGGACTGCTCGATTTCTTGTGCGCTCTCGCCGCGATCAGCTTCGGCGGCGACACGCTCATCAAGCTGGGCCTGGAGTTCGTCGTGGGTGGCCTCGGCTTTCTCGATGCGTTGCGTCAGCGCCTTCAGCTCGGCTCGCGCGGCTTCGAGGTCGCGCAACGCCTGCTCCGTCTGTTCGCTTGCCTGGTCCTGCGACTCGCTGATCTGCTCGCTTTGTTCGGCCAGTTGGTCCTGCCTGGATTTCAGCTCGCTCTGCTGCTGTTCGAGTTGGGCTTGAAGCTCTTTGACTTGCTCTCGCCTGGCTTCGACGTCGGCCTCGGCCTGGTCGAGTTTGGCGTGCTGGGCGTCGAGTTCCTTGCTGAGAGTGACGTTCGCCTGGGTCCGCTCCTCGGTGCGGGCGGCTTCACGCTCCATCTCGGCGCGCTGGTCTTCGATTTCCTGTTTCTGTGCCGACAGCTGATCGCGGAGGGCCTGCGCGTTCTGCAGTTCCTCGGCGGCCTGGCCGGCCTTGTCCTGCGTGGACCGGGCGAGTGCCTCGGTCTGCTTCTTCTGTTCTTCAAGCTCGGCGTAGGAGCGGTCCAGTTCGGCCTGGCGGCGCTCGGCCTGCTCTTTGAGTTCGTGGGTCTGCTTCTGGGACTGCTCTAGCTGGTGCTGGCGTTCTTCGAGTTGGGCCTGGGCGGTTTCCAGGGCCAGCTTCTGCTGGGCGTTTTCCTCGGCCAGCTGCCGGGCCTGCTCCTGCTGGGTCTTGACCTCCTGGGACTGCTGGCGGACCAGCTCGATCTGCTGGTCGCTCTCCTTCTGCCAGTTCTTGAGTTGGCCCAGACGCTCTTCCAGCTCATTAAGCAGGTTCTCGACCTGCCCCGGGTCTTCGACGGGTGGGTCGGTGGGTCGGTTTTGTGAATTCTCCTGCACCATTTTTAATAAGTACCTTGAGCGCGGGGATCGTAGGGTTTATCGGATAGTTTGGAGCACGACCTGAGCGCTAAACAGGTAGAATCGGCACAAACGTCAGGGTTTGCCCGCGTCTTTGATACGATGCGCAGGTTTGGCTGTGTAACCGGACTGGGACCAAAAAGATGTCGAATCCGCAACCAGAATCCGGGGCAACTCAAGCAACGGGCGGGGGGTTGTTATCGGGGGAGGTGTGCGTGTCCCGCGAGGTGGTGCTGGGTTTGAGGGGCGTGTCGTTTAGTTATGAGCCGGGTGTGCCGGTTATCCGGTCTGTAACGGCTGGGCTAAGGCCCGGCCGGGTATGCGCATTGATCGGGCCGAACGCCGCAGGGAAAACGACGCTGCTTAAACTGATGCTGGGCCAGTTGGACCCGGGTGGAGGCAAGGCACACCTGGCGGGGCGTGAGGTCTCGGATTGGCCGACGATGCAGCGGGCGGGGCTGGTCAGTTACGTGCCTCAGCAGGGCGGGGTGAGTTTTGCCTACACCGTCCAGCAGGTCGTGGCGATGGGGCGGTACGCACGGGCTGACCCAAAAAACGCGGTGGCAGAAGCGCTTGAGACGTGTGACCTGACCGACGTGCGTGGCCGGGTGTTCGCCGAGTTGTCAGGCGGGCAGCAGCAGCGTGTGTTGCTGGCCCGGGCGGTGGCGCAGTCGGCGGGGTCTGGCAGGGCGATGCTGCTGGATGAGCCGGCCTCGGGGATGGACCTCTGGCACGTGTATCAGACGATGATGCTATTAAAAAAGCTGGCACGCGGTGGGGGCGAGGGTGACGGCTTGGCGGTGCTGGTGGTGCTGCATGATGTGAATCTGGCGGCACGCTACGCGGACGATGTCTGGCTGATGGACGAGGGGCGGCTCGCGGCGGCGGGGCCCTGGGACCAGGTGCTTCGGGCCGAACTGCTTGAGGAGGTTTATGGCGTACGGTTTACGCCGATGCAGGCCCCGGCAGGAACGAATAAGCAAGCGGGCTCCGGCAGCCTCATTCCCGGGCATGAATCCGTGTCGAGGCCCGTATTTTGGGTTGACCCGGCGGGTCCCTTAGAATGATGGTGGTGCGGAGGCGTATCGTTACCATGAGGCGTGCCGGTGAGACCGTTTCTGATTAAGAGAGTGAGCAAACCATGCAACACGGCCTGATACTGACACTCGGCGGGATCGAGAGCTGGATCGTGATCGCGTTGCTGCTCGCGCCGGCGATCGCTGGGTGGATCAAAAAAGCCAAGAAGGATCAGCAGAAACAACGCGAGATCGACGAAGGCGGAGCGTCGATGGAGCTCGAACAGATGGCCGCAAAGCGGCGTGAGCAGTTGCGGCAGGCATCTCAGCAGCGTGCCCAGGCGAATTTATCAGGTGGAAGCGCGTCCGGGAGCCACACATCCGGGGGCGGGGCGAGCCCGGGCAATATGACGATGGCGGAGCGGATCGCCCGCGCGCGTGCTAAGGCTCAGTACGAACAGCGCGCTCAGGGCTCGTCGAGTACCTCACCGAAAGCCGGTTCGGCGGACCCACAAGCCCCCAACGAGGCGCAGCGCCGGGCGCTTGAGCAGAGGCAGGCGGAGTTGCAGCGCCGCCGTGAAGCCGCCGCCCGGCAACAGCAAAAAGCGCAGCAGCAAGCCCAGGCGCAGCAACGCGCTCAGCAAGCCCGTCAGCAGCAGGCCCAGGCGCACAGCCGGGCCCAGGCCCGTGCCCGCCAGCGTGGCCGACTGATCCACGAAGAGGTCGCGGTACCCGAGCCGACGTCATCTTCACCACGTCGGCTGGTGTACAGCAAACCGGAAAAGCGTCAGCGCCCCGCAGAGCCCGTGGCTGACAATGGAGCCGTGTCGGTCCTGGGCGCAAAGATGACGCGTGACGAACTTCGGCGTGCGATTGTCATGAACGAGGTGCTGAGCAAACCTATCGCGCTACGGGATACGGATAACTGGTAGTTTTGGCCGTATTCTTATGTGCGCTTGTTGAATATGATGGACCTACCGCAATACACACCCAGGCCCATGCCCTCACTGGATCGCATCGAAGTTGTTGTGGCGGACATAACGACACTGCGTGTTGATGCAATCGTCAACGCGGCGAATGAGTCTCTGTTGGGTGGCGGCGGCGTGGACGGCGCAATCCACCGTGCCGCGGGCCCGGGCCTGCTTGAACACTGCAAAACACTGGGTGGCTGCACGACCGGGTTAGCGAAGCTGACGCCTGCGTTTGGTCTTGAAAAACAAGGTGTCAAGCATATCATCCACACCGTCGGCCCGGTCTGGCACGGCGACGAGAAACAGAAACTTGGCTACACACTTGAAGACACGCTCTTGGCGTCCTGCTACCACCAGTCATTGACCCTCGCGCTTGAAGCGGGCTGCCAAACGATCGCCTTCCCGAATATCTCTACCGGTATCTACGGCTTCCCCAAGACCCGCGCCGCGAAGATCGCATTCGGACATGTGCTTGGGTTTCTGGATAAACAGGAACACCCAGATAAGGTCACGCTGTGCTGTTTCAGTGATGAGGACGCGAGCATCATCCAAGACGCGATCGATACCCGGGAAGACTGGATGATGAATCGCAAACGGATGTGATCAGGTCTTTCATGGCGGGGTCGTGTCTCCTTGCTTATTCCCCAAACATACCGGCTTTAAGACTCGCGTGCGCCAGGAAGATGGCTGCTGCGTTGGCGAGGTTGTAGCTGCGGATATTTCCGAGGATCGGGATGCCGACCTGCCGGTCTTGCCAGCGGTTCATCCACGTGTCGGGTAGACCCGTGTTTTCATTGCCGAGGATCAGGACGTCGTCGCCTTGATAGGCAGGTTGATCGAATCGCATCTCGCCGAACTTGGTGGCCAGCCAGGGGGTTCGGTCGCCCAGCCAATCAAGGAAAGCGTCGTCGTTGTCGTGCTCGGTGAGCTTGACGTGCGGCCAGTAGTCCAGACCGGCGCGTTGCACGGCGTGGTCGGTGATCTCGAATTTGTAAGGCTTAACCAGGTGTAAGTGCGCATTGAAACCGACCGTAGTGCGCGCGATGTTGCCGGTGTTCTGCGGGATCGCCGGGTGGTAGAGGACGAGGTGGAGCATGGCGGGGTTCGGGGTTCAGGGGGCGGGGATCATACTATTAAGCTATGGCCGTCTCTACCGGTCGAACTAGTAACTTGCGCAGGACCGCGAGTAGTGTATCGGGGGGCGTCAGATAGTTGCTGGGTGGGCGGTAGTACATAGTATTTTCGTCCAGGACGCTGACCCGGCCGGGGGCGCTCTCGAATAGGGCTTCGAGTTTGCGGGGGTTGTGGGTGGTGAAGATCAGGTCGGGGCCTTCGAGCTTGAGTGTGTCGGTACCGAGCGTGCTCGCGGCGACGCGGACCTCGGTGAGGTCGATGAGTGTCTTGGCCTGCTTGGGTGGTTCACCGTAGGCGTCGCGGATGCTCTGAACGACCTCGTCCAGTTCTTCGAGGGTCGCGGCCCGGCTGATCCGACGGTAAGCCTCCATCCGGTGCTTGTCGCTTGGGATATAGCGTTTGGGCAGCGAGCCGGCGATCGGTAGTTCCAGGTGCGTCTTGGCCGGCTCGATGACCGGTTCGCGGCGGAGCTTCTTGGCGGCGTGTTCTAACAGCGTGCAGTACATCTCGTAACCGACCACTGCGATATGCCCGGATTGTTCAGCGCCCAGCAGGTTGCCCGCGCCACGGATCTCCAAGTCGCGCATGGCGATCTTGAAACCGGCACCGAGCATGGAGTACTGCTCGATGGCCTTGAGTCGGCGTGCGGCGACCTCGGTTAAGGGTCGGTCTTCCGGGAGCAGCAGGTAGCAGTACGCGCGGTGCTTGTAGCGACCGACACGCCCACGGAGCTGGTGCAGTTCGGCGAGCCCGAAGTGGTCGGCCCGGTTGATGAACATGGTGTTGGCGGTCGGGTTGTCGATGCCGGACTCGATGATCGTGGTCGAGACGAGGATGTCGGCCTCGCGGCGCATGAAGGCGAGCATGACCCTCTCGAGTTCGCGGGCGGGCATCTGGCCGTGGCCGATGATGATGCGGGCGTCGGGCACGAGCTGCTGGATATCGTCGGCGACGCTCTGGATGTTGTGCACGCGATTGTGAACGAAATAGACCTGTCCCTCGCGGTTCAGCTCACGGATGATCGCCTGCTTGACGCGCTTGCGGTCATAGGGGACGACCTCGGTGACGATCGCTCGGCGGTCGGCCGGAGCGGTGCTCAGCGAGCTGATGTCGCGCAGCCCGATCATCGACATGTGCAGGGTCCGCGGGATCGGGGTCGCGGTGAGGGTGAGGACCTCGGCGGTGAGGCGGAAACTTAGGAGTTTGTTCTTGTGCTCGACGCCGAAGCGTTGCTCCTCATCGACGATGACCAGGCCGAGATCGGCAAAGGTGACGTCTTTCGACAGCAGACGGTGTGTGCCGATGACGATGTCGATCTTGCCCTCGGCCAGGTCGGCGAGGAGTTTCTTCTGCTCGGCACCGGTGCGGAACCGGGAGATGGATGCGACCTTGAAGGGGTAGTCGGCCATGCGTTGCGCGAAGGTTCGGCCGTGCTGCTCGGCGAGGACGGTGGTGGGGACGAGGACGGCGACCTGCTTGCCGAACTCGACGGCCTTGAACGCGGCGCGGATGGCGACCTCGGTCTTGCCGAACCCGACATCGCCGCAGATCAGCCGATCCATCGGCTGGTCGTTGCTCATGTCCTGCTTGATGGCGGCGATGGCGGCGAGCTGGTCCTCGGTCTCGTCGTAGGGGAACTCGGCCTCGAACTCGCACTGCCAGGCGGTGTCGCCGGGGTAGCGCACGCCGGGCTGGGTCTGGCGTGCGGCCTGCACACGCAGCAACTCGGCGGCGAGGTCTTTGACCGCCTCAGCGACCTGCTGCTTCTGCTTGCTCCACTTCTTGCCGCCGAGGGTGGATAACGGGGGGCGTCCCTCGAATCCGCCGACGTATTTCTGGACCAGGTCGATCTGCGTGGCGGGGACGTGCAATACGGCGCTCTGCGCAAACGAGAGCGTCAGGTATTCCTGGCTCAGCCCGCCACGGCGCATGGTCTTGATCCCAGTGAACTGGGCGATGCCGTGATCGACGTGGACGACAAAGTCGCCGACCCCCAGATCGAGGAAGGCGTCGGCGGCCTGCGCTCCGCCGGTGATGCGATGGGTACGTCGGCGGACGTGGTAGCGGTGGAAAAGTTCGTGGTGGGGGATCAGGTGAAGGGAACGCTTGCCCGATTCCCATGTGAACCCGCGGTGCAGGTAGCCGACTTCGAGCGTGAGCTTATTCAGCGCATCGGGGCAGTGTTCGTTGATCAGCTCGGTCAGGCGTTCGCGCTCGGCAGGTTTCTGGCAGAGGACGACGACGTTCTGATTATTTGTTGCAGCCAGTTCGCCGAGCTGCTTGATCGCACCCTTAGCGTCTTCGTCGAAGGTCATCAGCTGCGTGACGGGCAACGCGACAGTGCCTTCTTTCATCGCGCCGGTGGAGTACTGGTTGCATTCGATGTGTGGGCGGTCGTTGATCTTGCCGAAGACGGTGCGCGGTGCGTAGACGCCGGTCGCGTTGGTGAGCCTTTCGTAGTAGCCACGCGCCTGCTCGGAGAGCTCCATGACCTCGTGAAGCATGAAGACGGTGTTGTCCGGGAGCAGGTCGAGGAGGTTGACGGTGCGGTCGTCGGTCTGGATCTGTTCGGTGCGCGCTCCGATGATGCGGGCCGAGCCGATCTGCCCGGCGGACCCCATCGTGTCTGCGTTGATGCGGTGGATGGATTCGACCTGATCGCCGAAGTAGTCCAGGCGGATCGGGCCCAGCGGCTGATCGTCGCCTTCGGCTTTGGCGGTCGAGCCGGCGGGGGGGTAGATGTCGAGGATGCCGCCGCGCGACGCGAAGTCGCCGGGCTGTTCGATGACGTCCTGGCGCTGATAGCCCGCGGCGACCAGCCAGTCCATCAGCTCACCCGGCGGGAGGTCGGTGTCGGCGCGGATGACCTTTGAAAATAATTGCAACGCGCCTGGTTCCGGCACAGACTGCATCAACGCCTGGATCGGCGCGACGATCAGGTCGGGCGTGTCGTTCTCGACCAATCGGCCGACTACGGCCAGGCGCTCGGCCAGGAGTTCCAGGCTCACGTTTGACTCGCCGGGCAAGACTTCCAACGCGCCAAAACGGACGGCATCGATCGATCGGCCGGCGTCATTAAATAGTTGCAGGTCGTCGATCGCGTCGTAGGCCTCGTCCAGATGGGCGACGACGAGCACAACGGTTTTTTTCAGTTTCTGGCTGAGTGCGGCGGCCGTGAGGGTGCTGCTGGAACCCCGACTGCCGTGGGCATGGACGGTGCTGTTGGCGCGCAACGCCTCTGCCAGCGCAGCAACGGGCGCGGACCCGATCAGATCAGGGAGCCAGGCGAGGGCGTCAGCCATGTGCGGGACAGGGTAACACGCACCTAACCGGGAGGCGAGTTAGGGAGTCGGGAAGTCGGATCTCCGTTTGCTGGTCGCTGAAGTTTTCTAAACAGCGACTTGACCACCGAGGTGTCACCGCAGTACATAGATCAGCACTCAGAAATTACAGATCAGACATGCCTAATCGTCATCCTCCGGCGGGGGCGAGCCACCGTTCTTCATCGCACGGATAATAGGCACGACGTACTGGTCCGGTGGGGGCGCGACAGGTCTCGGCACGCCCAGGTCGGGGACGTCTTCCAGCACCCGCGTCATCGCGATCTCGTCGCAGGCCTGGTTCTTCGGGCAGCGGATGCACTCGCTCCAGACCTTCAACGGCAGCTTCTGCCGATCGACCACGGAGAAACCGAGCTTCTCGAAGAAGGCCCGCTCGTAGGTCAGGGTCATGATGGTACGGATGCCCAGGGTCCGGGCCTCGTCGATGCAGGCCTCGGTGATCTTTCGGCCGACGCCTTTGCCGCGCTGGTTTTTCTCGACCGCCAGGGCGCAGACTTCCGCGAGGTTCGCCCAGACCACACTCAGCCCCCCGACCCCGACCACACGCCCACCGCCCCCGGTCCCCCTGCCCCCCCCGGTTTCCTCGGCGACATGGAACTCGCGCACGTTCTCATACAACGACGACAACGACCGAGGGAGCATCAGCCC
>JAJDCW010000035.1 GCA_029260635.1 Phycisphaeraceae bacterium
CGGTGTTCAAGTCGTCGATCCCGACAAACCCGTCGCCCGATGGATCGGCCAAGGGGTTGGCGGGGGGGACATTCTGGTTCCAGTTGGCGAGCACGATGTTCAAGTCGTTGATGCCGACGAAGCCGTCGCCGTCGAGGTCGCCCTGAAGTGGCGGGGCGGTCAGGATGCCGCTGATCGCGTACAACGGGTGGCTTTCGGACTGAGACGCCGCGCCGTTGGCCATCCAACGGCCGTCGGCCAGGTCGTTACGGCCGACCGTGGCGATTGACGCGGATGCAAAACCCAGTGGGCGGAATGCACCGTTTTCGGTACCGATCGTCGTCGACCCGGTCCAGACACTCTGCCCGGCGGGGAGGGTGTTCCCGTTTTCATCGATCCGGGGTTGAGCCGTAAACGCGAACTGAAGGGTGTTCCACAGGCTGTTGTTGTTATTGGCTAGTAATGAATCGTTGAGCATGAAGATGCGGACCCCTAGTGTTCCGCCGCTGGCGCTGCTGGGCCTAGTCCCGGTATTGTCCCGTGCATCGACGGCCGCAGTTGAAGCGATTGCTTTCCATGTCGTATCCAGCGCTACCAACTCAGGCACGGACCCGGCAAAGTTACTCACAAACGTGTTGTAATCATCGATATCGTCCGACATCGCGTCTCGCCCCGTGCTCGTGAGAAACATCAGACGGTATTCCGTGCCGGGGTCTAGCCCAGAGGGTAATGTGGTTGGGGCCGTCACTGCCAATGACGGTGTACATAGGACCGCGATCATCCCACACAGAGCCGGTAATACTTTCAGTCTCATGATGCCCTCCAATACACATAAAGATGAGCGGATAATCAGTGGCGTCTCGGAAGTGCCAACGCCCCCAGAATAGTTATTAACGACAGCAAGCCCGGCTCAGGCACGGCACCAGCCGTCGGTGGCGTCCCCGCGTTCCAATTACCCAGGACTTCATTGAGGTCGGTGATGCCGACGAAACCGTCACCGCTTGGGTCGGCCAACGGGTCGGCGGGGGGGACGAACTGGTTCCAGTTGGATAGGACGATGTTCAGGTCGTTGATGCCGACGAAGCCATCGCCGTCCAGGTCGCCGGCCAGCAGGTCGATGACTTCCAGGAATACGGTCGCGCCGCCGGGGTTGATCCGCCAACCCAATCCGAGCCCCGTGATGTCCGGGAGGTTGATCGACGCGGGCGCGAAGTTGAACCCGCCGCTGGCAGACAGGAAGCCGAAGCTCTGCCCGAGCGATGGGGTGAACCCGTTGACCAGAGACACATCGAGCGTGCCCAACATGGTCGCGAAGCCGGTGACGGTTAATTGGTCGTGTTGTGAGCCGGGAGTTAGCCCGCCGACCTCGATCTCGAGCGTCCCGCCGGCCTGCTGGTCGTAATCGCCTTGGATGGTGGCGGTCCCCGGCGAACTGCCGGGCGCGAGGACGCCGCCGGTTTGGGTCAGGCTGTCTTCGATGGTGTCGAAGCTGAACCGCCCACCGGTGAAGTTGATCTGCCCGTTGCTGATCGGCGAGATGGTGCCGGCGGTGACGTCGCCGCCATCGCCGATATTCATGACGCCTGCTAGACGGATCGGGCCGTTGGCATCTAACGTCCCGTCGCCGACGACCCCGATATTGATCGAGCCGTTGGCCCATACGAAGTTTAAGCTCGTGCCTGTGGAGACAGCCCCACCGTTCTGGATATCCAGCGAGGCGATGCCGGTTTGAGGTATCTCGGTGACCCCGATCGAGAGAGACGAGCCGGGCGTCTGGTTCAGTTGCGAGCCGATACCGTCCACGGTGAGTGTCGCCGTGCTTTCACGGCCGACAACCGAGAGCGAGTCGGTGGTGACCGAGGCCCCGGACTGGATATTGAAAGTTGAGACGGTGGCCGGGTTGCCGAAGGAATCGCCGGAGCCAACAGCAACCACGCCCAAGTCCCCGGTTGCGCCGTTGCGGAACGTGACATCGGCGTCGTACCAGTTGGATTGGTTGCCCAGGTCGCCGCCGAGCGTGACCGTGGTGCCCGGTCCGTCGACGATGAGTGTGCCACGCCCGACCAGGCTGGTAGACCCGACCGAGAGTGTGCCGGTCGTTGTGAGGTCTGCGCCGGAGTTGAACTCAAAGGTCTTGTTTTCATTGATATCATAGGACGCGAACTTGACTTGGGCGTCATTCGTCGCGGTCAGTGCCAGCCCGTTGTCTAGGTGGAAAGCCGTAGGCGACCCGGTGAAGACATCAAGCGTGCCACCGTCGATATGGACCGGGCCGTTGGCATTGAATGTGCCGTTGTTAGCTAGGTTGATCTCGCCCGTGGCGTTGATGGTGGTCGTGCCGGTGCCGGTGGTGAATGTCCCACCGAGTAAAACGTTCAGCGTGCCCGCGCCGCCGGTGGCGCTGCCCACGATCAGATTGGCGCCGGGGAGCGTCTGGTTAAGTGATGATCCCACGTCGGTGACGGTCACGACGCCGGTCGCGCCGGATGTGTTCCGTGCGATATCGATGTGCCCGGTGTTGAGCGTCGCGCCGGACTGGACGTTGACAGCGCCTTCTTTGCCAGAGAACGGCGAGTCACCGACGTTCAGCGTCCCACCTGCGCCCGCGGTTCCGATATTGGCGGTCGCGTCGTCGGAGATGTTCAGCGTGCCCTCACTGTGCCCGAAGCCAACCGTGTGGCTAGGGCCCTGAGCGTCCAGGCGTGAGTCGGCACCGACCACGGACACCGTGCCGTCGCCGAGAAACCCGACGTTGAAGGAGTCTTTCACGTTCAGGAAGACCGGGTGGGTCGCGCTGCCGACCTGAAGTGTACCCCCGCTGACGTCGCCCCTGCCTAGCCCGGTGGTCACGTTGTAGGTCCGCAGTGTGGCCGAGTCGCTAAGAAACGTCAGATCCCCGTCTTTGATGTTCATGAAATCGTTGTACGCATCGCCGGTGAAGGTGACCGTGTAGGCCCCGGCCTCGTTGAAGTTGGCGGTGTCTCCCCCGTTCGGTGGGGCGGCGCTGCCGCCGGTCGTGTTGGTCCAATTGCCCGCGGTTGCGAAGTTGCCGCTGACGGCGTTGGTCCATTCGAACGTGTCACTGACCACGGTCCCCAGCGGCGTGATGGACAGGGCCGAGATGCCGACCTGATCGCGGTCGGTCCCCGTGCCCGGCGCGCCGGCGAGGTCGTTGAAGCTCCACCGCAGGTAGTAGTCGTCACCGACGGGGATGTTGACGTTGAAAGTGACATCCCGGGGCACCTCGATCCAGTCGGGCGTAAGTTCTGCGTTGTCAATCGTGAGAAACTCCCCACCGCCCGGCGCGACGTAGCTGTTCGAGATATCGGTGTCGGAGATCAGCAACTGCGAGCTGCGCCGCCCGGCGTGGTTGTTGAACCCGAGGTATGTCCACTCGACGCGCAACTGGTCGATCGTAGTGCCGGTGTCGTTTTGTAATTTAACGGTGAGGTGGCCTGGTGAGTAAAACGTGTCATCGCCGTGTGGGCCGATCCCAACCACACCTGCGCCGGTATCGATGGCGTACGTGCCGGCGGTCCCCACGCCGCCGGTGCTGATGCCTTGGCCCAGAACGTAGTTCAAGCCGTAGACCCCCGCCGACGAACTGGTCGCCGACGTTAAGGAGAACCCCCAGATATCCGAATCCAGCTGATTCGCCGCCGGGTTCGCGGTCCCCCACGTCGACGGGGCGGTAAACCCGGCGAAGTCCTCAACCACCGTCACATTGAGTTGGGGCAGGCTCCACTGTGCATCCACCGGCGTGACACCGAGCAGACAGGCCAGCCCTGCAACCGCCATAGCGCTGCGAACGCGGCCACCCGTTGTCGCCCGTGTGTGAACGTGATTGATAGTGCCAGCCCACAGCCCGTCCCCATTCGACATCGTTTTTATCATGATTAACAACCCTCGCCCTATTGCGCTTACGTGAAAATTGCGCGGAAGTGATACATCGATCTGCCGGGCTAAGTCTGATTGCGTCAATACGACAGCTTGCCATTGGCTCTGCAAGGATTTTAAAGGCTGTTATGACAAATGTCTAGGATAATTTAAGGGCAATCCATGGTTTGGTTGCCCCATTTAATTGCTAAAGCTAGACAAGGCTAACTGTTAGCCAGGGAACCACGTCGACACGCGAGGAACAACGACGCCAATCCCAGTAATCCCGCCGTCCCGGGCTCCGGCACCGTCGTTGTAGATTCCGGCGGCGTCCCCGCGTTCCAGTTGCCCAGGACTTCATTTAAGTCGTCGATCCCAACAAACCCGTCACCCGACGGGTCGGCCAGCGGGTCGCCCGGCGGGACGTTCTGGTTCCAGTTGCTCAGCACGATGTTCAGGTCGTCGATCCCGACGAAGCCGTTGCCGTCCAGGTCGCCTTGAAGCGGGGCGGGGATGACGAAGGTCTGGAAGGTGAGGTCAGCGCCGCTATTCCCCACGCCGCTGGTAAACTGCTGGCCCCCGGCGTAGGGGTTGTCGGTATGCCAGACCCAGCCGTAGCGTTCTTGGAACGGAGAGACATTTTCTGCCAGCGACGTCAGCTCGATCGCGAACAGGTCGCCGGCGTTAAAACTCAGGTTCGCCGCGCTCACGTCGAAGGTGACCAGGCCCGTCACGGTGCTGACCGCCGACGAGGGCAGCGATGTCGAGGTCAGGAACGCGTCGGGGTCCCCGCCGCTGGTCGAGAGCACCGACAGGGTGATATCCTCGAAGGTATCCGGCCCTTTAAAGATCAAGACATTGACGTGTGACAGGATTCCCGTGACGCCGGCCGTCACCGTCTGGGCCTGCGTCCGGTCGTTCGCCACGGCGCGGCCACCTGCCGCATCGGCTGAGTTGTCTTGATCTAGGACCGCTACCGGCGCCCCGGCATAGACCGGCGATACGGCAAGCAGAATTACCACGATAACCCGGAAACCACGACGCAAAAAACTAAAACGCATACTTCAACTCTCCTGATAAAAATTAGTGTCTGCGTATGATATCAGACGTGTACAACTCGGTACCTCCGCGCCATCGCCACCCCGCCTAAGCCCAGCAGCACCAGCGACGCCGGCTCGGGGATATTATTAGATCCAGGTGGCGGCGGCGTCCCGGTGTTCCAATTACCCAGCACGGCGTTCAGGTCGTCGATCCCCACAAACCCGTCACCGCTCGGATCCGCCAGCGGGTTCGCAGGCGGGACGTTCTGGTTCCAGTTGGCGAGGACGAGGTTCAGGTCGTCGATGCCGACAAAACCGTCGCCGTTGAGGTCGCCGGGGAGTAGGGAGTAGTCGTGTGTATGGACGGGCAGTTGGCTGAGCGTGAGTGCGACCGATTCCTGGCCGTCTTTCTCACCGAGCGTCCAGACGCGCAGGCCGGCACCGGGTTGATTGCCGCCTACGTGAACCGGGACCCGGCCGCGCAGGTCGGGCAGGGCGAAATTGAATTGGCCGTCCCCGCCGTAAGTCGTGCCGATGATACTGAATAGCGCCGAGTTCAGAGGGATCGGGACGATCTGCCCGTCGGCGAATTCCCAACCCGCCGGCGCGGTAAGCCCAGCGAACAGCCTGATCTCACCGATAAAAGGGCTGCGGCTGTTGGTGGGGCCATAGGTCGTGCCGCCGCCGCCGTTCGACGGAAAGAGGCCCTGCGTGGCGATGATGTAGTTCAACGTGTTGGTCGGCTGCATGTTCTCGTGCGCCAGCCCGCCGCCGGCGTCGCCCAGCGGATCGGCCCCGCCGTGGCCGTGTGTGGGCATCGTGCTCTCGGTGAGTGTGACATTCTCAGCACCAAGCGTGGAGCCCAGCGTCCGATCCGTCAGCCCGGTGCCCTGGCCCTCGTGCATCGCCAGCCGGCCGCGCAGGTCCGGGAGGGCGAACGTGGTCAGCCCGTTCCCGCCGTAGGTCGTCCCGATGAAATTGAACAGGCCCGGATTCGAGAAGGGATTCAAAATCTGCCCGTCGGCGAAGAAGTTGCCGTTGGGCGCGAAGTTGAACCCGCCCATCCGCACCTCGCCGCCGGTATTCGGCAGGAAGAAGTTGATCGCCTGCGAGGGCTTCATGTTGGTGTGAGATTGCCCGCCGCCGGTCAAGGAGGCGGCGAACGGCGCCGCGATCGGGTGGTCATGCGAGGGCATCTGGCTGCTTGAAAGCGTGACGTTATCGACGCCGAGCTTCTGACCGATCTGTATGTTTGAAATGCCCGGCGCGTTGCCGAACTTCATCGCCGACCGGCCGCGCAGGTCGGGTAGCGCGAGGGTCGTCCGCCCATCCCCGCCGTAGGTCGTGCCCAAAAATGAGAACATCGGGGAGTGCGTCGCTATCGGCAAGACCTGGCCGTCGGCAAACGCCCAACCCAGCGGGGCGAAGTTGCCCGCGAACATCGTGATCTCCCCGAGGTACCTATCGGGGCCTGTGGGTGACCCGGAGTTGCGGTCCGCAAACTCGCCCGACGTCGCGATCAGGTAGTTGATCCCCAGCCCCGGCTGATGATTCTCATGGCTCTGCCCGCCCCCGGCGGGGTCGGAGGTCACCGCCACCGATGTCGGAACCGCCGATAGACTCAGGACCAAGGCCCCTAAGAACATAAAGCTCAGGCGTGTACGTTGCATGATTTAGACCCACCTCGTTAGTTGGAATGATCTGTGTATGAGAATCGTGAGGGCATGACGACAAGACACGGCAGGAAAAACAACATCTCCCCGCCTATCAGATGAACCTACATCTTACCCATACCGCACAAGCGGGTACAAGCATAAAACGGCTACAATTCAGCGATCACGATGAAAAGTGGATGCGGAGGGCTTCTGTAGTAAAGATAGGTAGGTTTTATAGCCCGCCGTTGTCCGTCAACACACTCAGCAGGTCGGCCATGCTCGTTGTCGCGAACGTCGTCGCCGAGTCGCTGACCGCGTAGGGGATCATCAGCAGGTCGCCGTGCAGCAGTGCGCCGCAGGTGTAGACCACGTTCGGCACGTACCCCTCACGCTCATTCGCCTCCGGCACGATCAGCGGGTTCTTCAGGTGTCCGATCACCTTCGACGGGTCTTCAAGGTCAAGCAGTGACGCCCCGATGCAGTACTGCCGCATCGGCCCGACGCCGTGTGTCAACAACAGCCAGCCCACCTCGGTCTCGATCGGCGGGCCGCAGTTGCCGATCTGGATGAACTCCCAGGGGTACCGCGGCGCCTGTAGCCTCACGGCTTCATTCCAGAAGTGCGTGTTGTCCGAGCGCATCATGAACATGTTCTCGCCGTCCAGCCGAGAGATCATGTGGTACATCCCGTCGATCTTCCGCGGGAACAACGCCATGCCCTTGTTCTGGACGTACTTCCCGTTGAGCGTGTGGACCTTGATATCGGTGAAGTCGTCGGTCTCTAAGAGCTGCGGCAGGATGCGGAAGCCGTTGTAGGCCGTGTACGTCCCGAAGTACGTCACCTTACCGTCGTCATCGACGAAGCGCGTCATCCGCAGGTCTTCGATCCCCTTGGATTCGTTCTCGCTGGTCGGGAAGATCACGATCTCCGACGGGTCCGCGTCAGGCGGGACCAGCAGGTGGTAGTTGCTCCGCGCCAGCCAGAGCATGTTCTCCGCCGTCTCGTTGAAGGCGGGGGGGTTGCTCGGCTGCCCGGTGAGCTGCGCGACCGTGTGGTCCAGGTCCCGGTAGGTGAAGAACTCCGGCATGGTATCCAGGACCTTGCGTGCCGCCTCGTTGTACGCCGCCATCTCGATCAGCTTGTAGAAGAACAGGTTCTTTTCATACACCTGGTCCGTCCGCATCCGCAGGCGTGCCGCGTACTTGCTAGGCGCGTCGAACGTGATCTCCCCGCCCATGTCCACCTTCCCCGTGCGGAACACGATCGAGGAGACGTGCCCCTCGCCGGTCGCCCGCAGGCTCATGATGAACCGCAGCTCGTCATCGCCCATCCCCGACTGGTCCGGGTGCGGCACGATCGACGGGTTAAATAGCGCCGCCGACTCGATCGAGTACTCCATCGTGAAGTACGACCCGATCAGCAGCCGGCGCTCTCGCGACATCTCGCCGAAGTTCTCGATCAACGGCCGGACGAAATCGCAGTGCAGCTCGAACACGTCTTCGATCCGCCTGTGACGATCCCCGAAATCCTTGAGCACCCGTTCCAGCAGCGAATCGACTTCACTATCGGACAGCTCCGAGACCCGCCGCAGCACAGCCAGCACGCGCGTCTCGTCCCCGATCTGGAAGAAGCGTGTGATAACCCGCCGGTCATCCGAGATGAACCGGTCGGGGTGTCGCGTGACGTTGAGCTTACAGGTGGGGCGGGCAGGCATATAGTTAAGGTTTATCGGCTGCGGACGCGCCCGGCTTGACGCCCGCTTCTACGCCGCGGTAACGGTGTGTTAATCGGTCCTTGTCATGTTACCCCCAGACCCTGACGCGACTCATGGCCGTGTGAGCACGCCTAAACCTGCGGCTCCCCGAACAGCGCCTTGCCGATCCGCAGCACGTTCGCGCCCTCCTGCACCGCGACCTCCAGGTCGTTGGACATCCCCATCGACAGCACGTTGCACTCCGAACCCCCGACCTTCTCCTTGCGCATGTCCGCGAAGATGTCCGCCGTCCTGGCGAAGCCCGCCCGTGCGTCCTCGGGGTTGTCCGTGTTCGGCCCCATCGTCATCAGCCCACGCAGCCGCAGGTGCATCATCGTGTCGATCTGGTCCGCCAGGTGGATCACCGCCGGCCCGGCGACGCCCGACTTGCTCGTCTCGCCGGTCGCGTTCACCTGGATCAGGATGTCCACCACCGTGTCCATCCGCGCCGCGTGGTTGTGGATCTCTTCGGCAAGACGCAGGCTGTCCACGCTGTGGATCAAACCCACCAGCGGGATGATCTGCTTGACCTTGTTCCGTTGCAGGTGCCCGACCATGTGCCAGCGCACCTTCTCCGGCAGGTCGTCCACCGACGACTTCGGCGCCGCGCCCGCCAGCGTCTTCTTACGCCCAAGAAACTCCTCCAGCATCCCCACGCGCTGGCTGAGCTGCTGCACCTTGGATTCGCCAAGCTCCGCGTGCCCCATCTCCACCAGCGTCCGGATCTGGTCCGGCGTGGCGTACTTGGTCACCGCGATCATCTGCACGTCACTCGCCCGACGACCAGCCTTCACAGCCGCCGCCTCGATGCGGTCAAGCACCCGGCGGTAGCTGTCCTTGAGTTGGGTCGGGCCGATCAGTCCTTCGGTAGTCATATCAAAAGGTTAGGCCGTATCCCCCACCCATGCAAGACGCCGCCGTAAGTCTCCATCCCTGTAAAGACCTACTTATCCCCCGCCAGTCGTCGGTTCAACCGCCCCTTCACCACGATGAACACCACCGCCGCCACCAGGATCACCGCGATCGCGCCTTTTTCCCCGTTCGCCACCCACACACGCACCTGCTCCAGGTGCTCCGCGAAGTAGTACGCCAGCCCCAGGATCAACGGCACGCTGATCAGCGCCGCCCCCCCGTCATACAGCAGGAACTTCCAGTACGGGATCTTGAAATTCCCCGCCGTGAAGATCGCCGGCGCCCTGAGCCCCGGCAGAAACCTCGCCGCAAACATGAACTTCCCCCCGTGACGGTGTAGCAGGCTCTCCGTCTTCGCCAGCCGCTTCTCCGTCAAAAACCGCCGCATCAAAGGCAACTTCGGCACGTGGTGCCCGTACTTCCGGCCCAACACAAACACCATCAGGTCCGCGCCCACCACCGCCAGAAACGCCAGCGGGAACAGCAGCCACGGGTCCGCGTAACCGTGCAAGGGATAACACAGATACCCCGCCATGATCAGCGGGATATCCTCCGGGATCGGCAGCCCGAACCCGCTGAGCAGGATCAGCCCCAGCACCAGCACGTAAGGCATGTAAGGCGTGTGCGTCCCGAGTTGTGTCAGGAAATCCATCAAAGCGGGATGATCCTACCCACCATCCCCGCCCCTGTCTTTTCCCTCCATCCACCCACCGAAAGAATCCTCCCCCGCGCGCGCCCAAACACCCACCCCCGAAACCCACGTTTTCCAAACGTGGGCTTCCCCACCACACCCCCCCAATCATCAATCACCAATCATAAATCACACTTCACATATGCCGCTTCACCCACGCCATCCCCGCCGCCCGATCCTTCACCCGCCCCTCAAGCTGCGCATCATAAACCCCCTCCAGCAGCTCCCCGACCCTCGGCCCCGCCGGCACACCCATCCCCAGCAGGTCATCCCCGTTCACAAACCGCTCCGGCGAAACCCCCGCCATCACCAAAGGCAACGCCTCCGCCTCCATCCGCTCAACCACATTCCCCGGCCCAACCACCCGTATCAGCCTTAACGCATCCCCCCAACCCGCCTCCGCCAGCAACCGCTTGCGCTTCGCTACCGAAAGCCCGTCCCACCCCTGCGCCCGCGCGATCAACCCCATCACCCGCGCCACCCCGTCCCGATCCTCATTGCTTAAGCACAACGCCCTGCGCCACCCCCGCAACACCCCACGCGCATCCATCTCCGCAAACCGCGCCGCAGCCGCCAACGACCCCGCCGCCCGCGCCCGATCCAGCATCCACGCACACAACACCAGCGCATAACTGATTTCGGTTTCTTCTCCACCTGATTTCTCTATGTCCAGTTTTCCAGTTTTCCAGTTTTGTGGGGCGGGGTGGGCT
>JAJDCW010000036.1 GCA_029260635.1 Phycisphaeraceae bacterium
CAAGTACTACCTGGAACACGGCGCAAGCTGGGGCGGCAAGAGCCCCAAGGCCGTCGTCTCCGCCATCATCGCCAACACCGACAAAGAATCGGTCATCCAGAAACTCAAAGTCGAAGTCAAGAAAAAGATGCGCCGCAATCCCCACGCGACGGGGTAATTCCCGAAGGGTGACCTAGATACATACTGTAAAAAACCCATGCTCACATTGAGCATGGGTTTTCTAGATATCAGGTTTATTTAATAGTCGTTAATCAGATCCCGCTCATCTCCCCGTACAGATATTCCTTGAGGTAATGGATGGTTTTTTCCTGGCCGTTGAGTTGCCAGCCGTTGATGTCGCCGATGGAGATCATGCCGACGAGCATGCCCTTGTCGTCGATGACGGGGAGGTGGCGGATGCGTTGGTTCTTGAAGATGCCTCGGGCTTCCTCGATGGATGCGTCTTTCTTGCAGCAGTAGACGTCGCTGGTCATCACTTCCTTGACGGTGATGTCGGCGGGGTCAACCCGTTGAGCGACGACGCGGCGGAGGACGACGCGTTCGGTGATGATGCCCTCGATCTTGGCGCTCTTCAGGACCACCAGGCCACCGATGCGGTGCTCGTTCATCAGCAGCGCGGCGTCGAGGACGCTGGCCTTGGAACCGATGGAGAAAACCTGAGAACCCTTTTGATTCAACACGTCGTGAACGGTGGCCATGGAATCCCTTTCAAGTTGTCGCGTGGCCTCCTTGCGGCGGGGGCCTTTGAGTCAGAACGCCCCGCCGGCGGCAGATAGGAAAGAGGGCCGGCGGAGACACAAACTTCAACGCCGTCTATTATACCTTGAATGTGGCCGATTCCAAGAAAAATCTTTTCCACAAATCCTGAACAATTTAGGGTTTATGGGGGCTTAACGGCTGTTTTTGCGTTTTGTTGCGTGCGATGGGATGGGGACGGTTTAAGACGCATGATCGCGGTATGTTTGATCCCGATCGTCGGCCTGATCGCCGGCTGTGAAAAACGGGGCGGTCAGCAACCTAACATCGTGCGGATCAACGCCGCGGCGAGCATCGCGCCGGTGATCGAAGCGGTGTCGGGCGATATCGAAAATGCGTTGGGCCTGACGATCGAGGTCAACGCCGGGGGCAGCGGGGTGCTGGCGCAGCAGATCGCACGCGGTGATCGGGTTGACTTATTCATCAGCGCCGACACCTTTTGGATGGACGACCTGGAGCAGCGGGGGCTGATCGATCCGACGACGCGGGTTAACCTGGCGGGCAACCGGCTGGTGTTGATCGGGCCGAAAGATACAGGCGTGCATCCCGAAAGGATCGGCGACCTCGCGGACAAACAATATCAACCGATCGCGGTGGGAGACCCGGCCTATGTCCCCGCCGGCCGATACGCGGCACAGGCTCTTGAATCGCATGGCTTGGGTAACGATGACACGATCCGTCTCGCCGAAGCCCCGAACGTGCGTGCGGCGGTAGCGTTTGTGCTGGCGGGGCAGTGCCCGGTGGGGATCGTCTACGGGAGCAATGTGGTAGGTTCGGATGAGGTTCGTGTCTTGCTGGAGATTGACCCGGCGGATCACGACCCGATCCGATACCCTGCGGCGGCGTTGAAAGACGCGCCGAATCGTGAGCCCGCCTTGCGTGTCCTGGCATGGTTGCAGAGCGAACGGGCGCGGGCGGCATTCAAGTCGGCGGGTTTCAGTGGTCTCGAACCTGTTGGAGACGGACGTTTTGCACCGTGAGGCACCTCGATATGGATAACCCTAAGCTTCGAGCCATCGGATGGAAGCCGTTCTTCCAACAGCAACTCCCCGCGGATCGTGGGGGGGCGGTTGTCATTGCCCGGGTGTCGGCCCATTTTAGTTCTCGGGTCCACCTGCTGGGCGAGGCGGGCGAGTTCCAGGTCCCCGTGCAGAACGCGGAAGCCGCGGGCGAGATCGCGGTCGGTGACTGGCTGGTGTTCAACGCGGAGGACCAACGCGCTATTCAAAGGCTCGAACGGCAGACGCTGCTTTACCGAAAGGCCGCGGGTGAAGAGGTCAAGCCCCAGATCGTCGCGGCGAACATCGACAGCCTGTTCATCGTGTGTTCGTGCAACGAGGATTTCAACCTGTCACGCATCGAGAGATACCTTGCCTTATCCTTCCAGACCGGGGCGACGCCCGTTGTGGTTCTGACGAAGGCGGACCTCTGTGAAGACCCAGCCGCTTTACGGCAGCAGGCCGAGAAGCTTCACGATGGGCTCGTGGTTGAAACCCTTGATGCCCGCGAGATCACGCAGGCGGACGTGCTCAAGTCCTGGTGCGGTCCCGGCCAAACGGTGGCGTTGCTGGGGTCGTCGGGCGTCGGCAAGTCCACGCTGGCGAACGCGCTGGGCGCGGGCGATCTGTCGACCGGCGGGATCCGTGAGGACGACGGGAAGGGGCGGCACACCACGACCTCACGTTCGCTCCACCTATTGCCCAGCGGCGGCGTGCTCGTGGATAACCCGGGCGTGCGGGAACTTCAGTTGCCCGACTGCGAAGACGGGCTGAACACCTTATTCGAAGACGTCCTGCGCATTGCCGATGAATGCCGATTCAGTAATTGCAGCCACGAGGGCGACGCGGGCTGCGCGATCCGGGCCGCGATCGAATCCGGGGAGCTTGATGAGAGACGGTTCGCCAACTTCCAGAAACTGAACGCGGAGCAGGCCCACAACGCACGCTCGTTAGCGGAACGCCGAGACCGCGACCGGAAGACCGGCAAGATGTACAAATCGATCATCGCCAACAAACGGCGGCGCCAGAAATAGCTGTGAGTATTGGCTTCGCCAGACTGTAAGGTCCGCGGTGTGTAAACCGACGGCTACTCATACCGATTACAAACACAAGTATCGACGCTTCATGCTAACCTTTAAGCATGTTTACAGGTGAGGTCATCCAGGCGGTCGGTCTCTCGTTGCTGTGCGCCGCGGTGGCGGTCGTGATCTGTATCGGCCCGGCGATGGCGGTCGCTTTGCTGCTGGCGCGGCGGTCTTTCTTCGGCAAGGCGCTGCTGGAGATGGCGGTGATGCTGCCGGTGGTCGTCCCGCCGGTGGTCACGGGGTACCTGTTATTGGTTATGTTAAGCCGGCGTGGCTGGTTCGGGCCGATGCTGGATGCGCTGGGGATACAGATCGCGTTTACCTGGGTCGGCGCGGCGTTGGCGCAGGCGGTGGTTGCGATGCCGTTTCTGGTCCTGACGCTGCGCGTGTCGTTCGAGGCGGTCGATCGAGACCTAGAGAAGGCGGCGCAGACCGAGGGCGCCTCACGCTGGACGGTGTTCTGGAAGATCACGCTGCCGTTGGCCTGGCAGGGGCTGGCGGCGGGGTGCGCGTTGGCCTTTGCGCGGGCACTGGGCGAGTTCGGCGCAACGATCATCATCGCAGGCAACATCCAGGGCCGGACGCGGACGCTGCCGCTGGCGATCTACTCATCTTTGAATGACCCGGGGGCCGGGGCGCAGACGGTGGGCCTGGTGTGTGTCGCGGTCGCGTTGGCATTCGCGGCGCTGGTATTAAGCCGGGTATTATCGCGGGGTAAAATACTGAAAGCCAGAAACCTGGAAAGCTGGAAATAAGCGGGGGCCGATCGCAAGCGACACGGCTAAGCGGGGCGATCCAAGTCGGGCTGATTCTTATTTCCAGTTTTCTAGATTTCCAGCTTTCCAGTATTTAGAAAAGATTCCCCTGATCCTTCGGCGGGGGGGGCTGGTGGGCGTCTTTGACCTCGCGGACCTCTTGCAGCAGGTCGTCGATGTTACGAACCTGCATGTAGACGCTGGCGAAGCGGATGTAGGCGACCTGGTCCAGCCGCTTGAGTTGCTCCGCGACCAGCCTGCCGATGTCGATGGAGGGGACCTCGCGCTCGCCCAGGCGGAACAATGACTCTTCCACCGTATCGACGAGCTTGACCAACTCCTCAGCGGGGATCGGCCGTTTGTAGCAGGCCTTCTGCACCCCGGACGCCAGCTTCTCCCGGTCGTAGGGGACCCGGGCCCCGTCGCGTTTGACGACGTTCAGCCGGGCCTGCCGTTCGATGTGTTCATAGGTGGTGAACCGCTTGGAGCAGGCGTTGCACTGTCGGCGTCGGCGGATCGCCTTGCCCCCGTCGCTGGAGCGGGAGTCGATGACCTTGTCGTCGTTGTCGTGGCAGTAGGGGCAACGCATCGGTGCCGCCAGTATCGGCTGACGGGCGCGGAGGGTCAAAGCGGGAGCCTTGGCCGGGTAGACCTGGACCCGGCGAAACACTACTCTCGACGGCATGAACTTACGCATCGTATTCCTGGGTGACATCGTGGGCGGCCCCGGCTGCAAGGCGGTATCACAGCTGGTCCCGGCCATCCGTGAGCGTTGGGAGCCCGACCTGGTCATCGCCAACGCGGAGAACGCCGCCAACGGGACCGGGCTGACGCCAGAGATCTACAAGAAGCTGTGCGCCCGGGGCATCGACGCCATTACGCTGGGCGACCACGTCTATAAGAAGAAGCAGATCGTCCAGACGCTTCAAGCCGAAACCAATATCATCCGCCCGGCCAACCTGTCCGGCGGGGCCGCGGGCAAGCGGTGGATGTGCATCAAGCCTAAATCAGACTCTGGAGATGCCGAAAATGGGGAATCCGGCGGGCCGGGTGTCTATGTCATGACGGTGCTGGGGCGCATCTTCATGAACATGCCGGCGAACGACCCGTTCGCGACAGTGGATGCGATACTCGACGAGATCCCCGAGCGCGACCCGATCGTGATCGTCGAGGTGCATGCCGAGGCGACCAGCGAGAAGATCGCGATGGGCTGGCACCTCAACGGCCGGGTCACCGCTGTCGTCGGCACACACACCCACACGCCGACCGCGGACGCACGCATCCTCCCGGCACAGGTTGATGGCACGGGCGCACTGAGCCCGGGTGCCGGCGGGACCGCCTACATCAGCGACCTGGGTATGACCGGGCCGCACGACTCGGTCCTGGGTCGAAGGGCCGACCGGGTCGTGGCGCACATGACCACCAATATGCCCTTCCCCTTCGATGTCGCCGAGGGCAACCCACGCGTGCAGGGGGTGGTCATCGATATCGACACCAACTCGAAGCGGGCCACCGCGATCGAGGCCATCGACCTGGCCGCCGACGTGACCAAGCCGCCGTATGCGAATGGATAACGAAACGTCATCCACCTGTCGTTTGCCGTACCTCGTTTTTAGCACGGATGACCACGCCTAGGATTCGCCGCTTGGCCGCGGCGGCTAAACATGGCCGCTACCGTTGGGGTAGGTGCGCACTGGCCCGTGGTTCATCCGGGCAACCGACACAGGCGGCACAACCGCTATCTTTTTACTTTTATGCCTCAACGGCCTTCCGGGGCAGACGGTACGTCCGGCTCTCTGATTCAACTTTTCGATGTAATCGCTGTGATCCTGAGAAGTTGCCATGCGTTCGTGTCGATCAACGGGGTGTGTCTTCCACCACGATAGAACCCGAACAGGTCCAGGCGCCTGAGGCGTCCCCCAGGACGCATTCATCGCGTACACGGACCGATCCCACCCGGTATGACCCGCCGTTGCAGCACAAGGTCGGCCTGCTGGTGACGCTTGCGTGTGTCGGCGGGTTCGGCCTGGGGATCTACGCCGAGCATTTCGACGATGCGTTCTGGAAGTTTTCCGGGCTGCTGGTCCTCGGGATGGGTGTGTTGTGGTGGCTCAGCGGCTGGTGGGTGTCTTTACCCATTAAGAAACTGGCGGACCAATCCGAGCGCTTGTCGCGGACCGGGCTGGCCAGCACACTGCGCCACCTGCCGGTCGGCCGGCGCGACGAGATCGGGCGGATCGCCAAATCGCTTCACACCATGGGCGTGATCGCGACACGCAGCCACATGGAAGCCCGCTCCCTGAGGAGCACCCTGGACCAGCGCGTGGTCAATGCGACCAAGCGCGCCACGTCTGACCTCAAGCGCCTGGTCATGCGCGACCCCCTGACCGACCTGGGCAACCGCCGGTTCCTCAATGAAAACCTGGAGCTGCTTTTCGAGTCCGCCAAAGCTTCGGGGACGGACCTGATCTGTGTCATGATCGATCTGGACCACTTCAAGCGGGTCAACGACCAGCTCGGGCACGAGGCGGGCGACCACCTGCTGGTCTTCCTTGCGGGGTTGATCCGGGCCACCAGCCGGCACGACGATCTGGCGGTCCGGCTCGGCGGCGACGAGTTCGTTCTGGTGATGCCGGGCACGGACTATGCGCGTGCGGCGGAAATCGTCGCCATGATCCACAAGCTGTTCACCCGTCAGGCCCACACGATGTTCCCCAATTGCAAAGGGCTGGACCTTTCATACGGGATCGCCTCGCTGCTGTCCGACGACTGCCCGGATACCAAGACACTGCTGCGTACCGCGGACCAGCGGCTCTACGCCAGCAAGAGCACGTCCAACCGTTGATTTCCTCTGGATAACTCAATCTTAACCCGAACCGGCTTTACCCCACGGCCGTGCGCCCTAGAATGGTGTGTGAAACAGCACCTACTCCTTGGGGGAGGGCTCTCATGTCAACGCGGAACGCCGCCGATCAACCTGTACACATCCGACCCGCCGCCGTCGCGGGCAAGTTCTATCCCGCCGCCGCCGGGATACTCCGCAAACATATCCGCCACTACATGGACGAAGTCGATCCCGCGATTGCGGGCAGCGTCTCACCTGAAAGTCCGCGTATCCGGGCGATCATCGCGCCCCACGCGGGGTACCGCTACAGCGCCGCGATCGCGGCGTCGGCGTATACCTGCCTCAAGCCCCTGCGCAAGCGCATCAACCGTGTGGTGTTGATCGGCCCGTCCCACCGCGTCGCGTTTGAGGGCCTGGCGTGCAGCTCGGCCGAGGCGTTCAACACGCCCCTGGGGTCGGTGCCGGTGGATACCGTCGCCACCCGAAAACTTATAAAACTGCACGGGATACACATCAACGATACCGCACACGCACCCGAACACGGGCTTGAGGTGCACCTGCCGCTGCTGATCCAGACGATCGGCCGGACCGATGAGCCCGTCCATGTGGGGTTCGAGATTGTCCCGCTGTTGTTTGGCAATGTCGATGACAAACTCGTGGCCGAGGTCCTCGACCCGTTCTTAGAGGATGACAAAACACTCGTCGTCGTCTCCAGCGACCTGTCTCATTACCTGGACTACGAGACCGCGGCTTCGGTCGACCGCCAGACCGCCGACGCGGTCGTGGCACGCCGCGCCGATGAGATCACACCGGAGCGCGCGTGCGGACACACCTGTGTCCGGGCGCTGCTGCGTTGCGCAGACGCCCGGGGGCTTGAGGTCAGTGAAGTCGATCTGCGTAGCTCCGGTGACACGGCGGGGCCAAGAGACAGCGTCGTGGGCTACGGCGCCTTTATCCTCCGGTGAATCATTATGCCGACGCAAACCATCGCCGACGCAAACCGGGCGGTCCTGCTCGGGGTCGCGCGCGCTTCGATCAGCCACGGGCTGATCCACCACGAACCCCTGACGGTCGATCCGGAAGCGTTCGCCGATCCACTGTCGCGTCCCGGTGCCTCGTTTATCACCCTGAAGATCGAGGGCCGGCTGCGTGGCTGTATCGGACGGATGGAAGCCACCCGGCCGCTGGTTTGCAGCGTCGCCCAGAACGCCTACGCCGCCGCGTTTGACGACCCACGGTTCGAGCCGTTGACGGAGCCGGAGTATGCGCGGATCAATGTACACATCTCCGTGCTCGGCGAGCCTGAGCCGATCATATTTGAAAACGAAGTCGACCTGCTTGGTCAGCTCCGCCCGGGGGTGGACGGCCTGGTATTGGAATCGGGACGATGCCGGGGCACCTTCCTCCCGGCGGTGTGGGAGACGCTCCCGGAACCCAAGCAGTTTCTGGATCAACTGAAGGTCAAAGCCGGCCTGCACCCGGACGCCTGGCCCGAGGATGCGACTGTCCAGCGCTATACCTGTGAATCGATTGAAGAGTAGGTTGGCGGGTATCGGGTATCGGAGGACAATGTATCGGGCGTTTTAATTTCCGGCTTTCCCAATTTCCGGCTTTCCTGCTTTTACTCCGCGTGGTCCATCAGCGTGCTCAGCCCCGGCCGGAAGACAACCTTGTCGTCCACGACCACGAGCTTCTCATCCAGATACATGTTCACCGCATCAGAAAGCACCCGGCCTTCCAGCTTCTGGCCCTTGCTGCGGACATCGATCGCGGTGTCTTTGCCGACGTCGATATGGAAGACGTCCTGCAGAATGATCGGCCCCTCGTCCAGGTCCTCGGTGACGAAGTGCGCGGTACACCCGGTCACACGCACGCCCTGCTCCCACGCCTGGTGGTAAGGCTTAGCGCCGGGGAAGTACGGCAGCAGCGACGGGTGGATATTGATGATCTTGTGGCGGTAGGCCTGCACCATCTCCGGCGGGACGATCTGCATGTAGCGCGCCAAGACGACCAGGTCGGGCTTGTATTGCGCAAGCTGCTCCATCATCCACTTGAAGTGGGCCTGCTTGTTGTCCTTGGCCGTCAGGTGCGCAAACGGCAGGCCCGCCTCGTCTGCGATCGGCTCGAGTTCCGGGTGGTTGGCCAACACACACACAAGCTCGCCGCGGTAGTTATTTGCCTTGGAGTCCTCGATGATCCGCTCAAGGCAGTGCGCCTCCTTGCTGGCCAGCACGGCGACACGCTTGGGCCTGCCCTGGTCGTGCAACGCGACGCGGACCTCCATCTCGATCTTGCTGCCGAGGTTTAATAGGCCCGTGATCAACTCGTCCAGGCTGACGCTCAGGTCCGACAGGTCCACGAGCATGTCCATGATGAACCGGCCACGGGTCACCTGCTGCTCGATGTCCAGGATGTTCACGCCCAGGTCGGCCAGGTGCGTCGCGAACTTGGCGACCACGGCCTTCTGATCCTTACCTACCACACTGACGACGGCTTTGACTTGGGGCACGCTCAATATCCTTGCATTACCGGAACTAAATTCTACGGCTGGGTCGTCCCCAGCGCCTTGTCGAACGCCTCGCCCACGCGCTTGGCGAAATCTACCTCTTGTACATCATCGGGGATACCCGCTTGATCGGCCAGATCGGATGCTTTCTGGATAACGTCATTGAGTTCCTCGTCCGACGGGTTCTGCTTGAATCGCCTGCCGCCGTCCCCGTCGTCTTACATGATGGCGTCAAACACCTTCTGGATTTCTGATTCATCGATCTGGTTTTCCAGGACCCCGTGCGCCAGCCGGTTCATCGCCTGCCTGCCGTCGGCCTTGTCGTCGTCGCTGAGCGATGACGAATCCATCACCGCCGTCCCGATGTATTGGGCCATGCCCGCGGTGACCAGGTTCTCGACCTCCAGCGAGTTTACCGCCTGGCCGATCTGGTCAAGCGTGATGTTCCCGTCCGCGAACTCCTGCATCACGTGGTCGACCCGATCGGTGATGGCTTGTTTCTGCACGTCGGGCAGGTTCGATTGATCGACCGCTTCATTGACCACCGAAGAAAGGCCCTTGGCCATCCAGCCGCGTGCGTTGTTGTAGACGTACCACCCGCCCACCGCCAGGAGGACGATAACGATCAAGACAACAATACCGCAGCCGATCGCGATCTTGCCTAAGCCGCCGGATTTTTTAGGTGCCTCTTGCTCCATGACCTGCTCCTTGTGTCTGGTTCGTCCCGCCTGACCATCATAAAGGGAGACGCATTAGAATCGATTTGGCCCGCCGGGGGTAGTCCCCAGCCCGCCGATCCGTCGGGCAACCGGGCGGGGCATCGGCTACAATACCCCGTCTCACAGCCATACCTAACCCCGTATTACCAAGGAATATCCATAATGCCCGAGGGTTCGAGCTTCGATCTTGTTGTCATCGGCGGGGGGCCGGCCGGCTACGTGGGGGCGATCCGTGCCGCCCAGCTGGGCCTGAAGGTCGCCTGTGTCGAGCGTGACAAGCTCGGGGGCGTCTGCCTGAACTGGGGCTGCATCCCGACCAAGGCGCTGCTCGCCGGTGCCGAGTTTTATAGCCACCTCAAGCACGAGGCCGACAACTGGGGCATCCAGGCCGACAACGTCCGGCACAACTGGGAGAAGGTCATTGAGCGCTCCCGCGGCGTCGCCGGGCAATTGAACAAGGGCGTCCACTTCCTTTTTAAGAAGAACAAGATCACCCACTTCGAGGGGCACGCCTTCATCCCCGCCGCTGGCACGGTGCAGATCTTTGATAAGGACGACGTCGGCCACAAGGGCAAGCCCGCCCACACCCTGACCGCCAAGAACATCCTCATCGCCACCGGCGCCGTCCCCCGCGCCATGCCCGGCGCGCCGTTCGACGGCGACAAGATCATCGCCGCCAAGGAAGCTATGACGCTCAAAGAGCAGCCCGAGAAGCTGCTGATTGTCGGCTCGGGCGCGATCGGGATGGAGTTCGCCTACTTCTACAACGCCTTCGGCACCGAGGTCACGGTCGTCGAGATGCTCGACCGGCTCATGCCCATCGAAGACATGGATGTCTCCAAGGAGATCGCCAAGGCGTTTAAGAAACAGGGCATCAAGACGCTCCCCGGGCACAAGACATTATCACTTGAAACCACCAAGACCGGCATCAAGGCCGTCGTCGCGCCGACCAATAACGAATCCAAGACCCAGACGATCGAGGCCGACAAAGTCTTGGTCGCCATCGGGGTCATGGGCCGTTACGACGGGCTGTTCGACGACTCGCTTGGGCTGGAAATCTTCAAGGACCACATCAAGGTCGAGAAGACCGACTACGCGACCAACATCCCCGGCATCTACGCGGTCGGAGACGTGATCGGCCCGCCCTGGCTGGCGCACGTCGCCTCGGAAGAGGCGATCGTCTGCGTCGAACTGCTCGCCGGCCATCACGCGACCCCCATCGACTACGACTCGGTCCCCGGCTGCACGTACTGCCACCCCCAGGTCGCCTCCATCGGCCTGACCGAGCAGGCCTGCAAGGAGCAGGGCCTGGAGTACACCGTCGGCAAGTTCCCGTTCTCCGCGTCCGGCAAGGCCCAGGCGCTCGGGCAGACGCAGGGCTTCACCAAGATCATCACCGACAAGAAGCACGGCGAGATCCTTGGTGCCCACATGATTGGCGAGAACGTCACCGAACTCATCGCCGAGATGGGCCTGGCGCGACGCCTGGAAGCCACCGGTGCCGAGATCACCGCCACTATGCACGCCCACCCGACCCTAAGCGAGGCCGTCATGGAAGCCGCGCTGGGCGCCGAAGGCCGGATGATCCACTCGTAATTAATTGGGTTGTGACGGGGCACGCTCAAGACTGAATCTGTAAGCAGGAGAATGGCCTTGCCCCACACGATCCGCGACGTCCAAGTCACACTCACCGCGCCGATGGGGCGCAACCTGGTCATCGTCAAGGTCCTCACCGACGAGCCGGAGTTGTATGGCCTGGGCTGCGCGACCTTCACGCAACGCTACCTCCCCGTGCGCTCGGCGGTCGAGGATTACCTCAAGCCGCTATTGATCGGCCGGGACGTGGCGCGGATCGAAGATCTGCACCGGCTGATGTCGGTTAACAGCTACTGGCGCGGTGGACCTGTCTTGAACAACGCGATCTCAGGTGTGGATATGGCGCTCTGGGATATCAAGGGCAAGCTCGCGATGATGCCGCTGCATGACCTGCTTGGAGGCAAGGTGCGTGAAGCCGCGGCGGTCTATCAGCACGCCGACGGCCGCGACCTTAAAGAGCTTCAGGACCACGTGCAGGCACAACTCGATCAGGGGATGTCCCACGTGCGCATCCGCTTCGGCGGCGGCTCCGAACAGACGCGCGCCAGCGGCGAGGCCGGCGGCAACGCCTACGGCGGGCCGGGGCTGGGCGTCCACCACCCGCCCGAAGGCGCACTGGAAGGCTCCTACTACGACCCACAGACCTACACACGCACGACCGTCGAAGCCCTCGCCCACGTCCGCAGCCACTTCGGCGGCGACATCGAGCTGCTGCATGATGTCCACGAAAGGCTGACCCCCGCGCAGGCGATCCAGTTCGCCAAGGACCTCGAGCCCTTCCGCCTGTTCTTCCTGGAAGACCCGTTCTCCCCGGAAGACCTGGGCTGGTACGAACACCTGCGCGCCGCCTCGACCACGCCGATCGCCGCCAGCGAATTGTTCACCGGACCTAACGAATGGCTCCCGCTGATCTCCAAACGGCTGATCGACTTCGTCCGCATGCACATCAGCGATATGGGCGGGCTGACCCCAGCGAAAAAGGTTGCCACGATCGCCGAGGCCTTCGGCGTCCGCACCGCCTGGCACGGGCCGGGCGACTGCTCACCGATCGGCCACGCCGTGAACCTGCACCTGAACCTCTCCACCCTCAACTTCGGCGTCCACGAACTCATGCCCTTCGACGACGTGATCCGGGAAGTCTTCCCCGGCTGCCCCCAGTTCCGCGACGGCTACCTCTACCCCAACACCAAGCCCGGCCACGGCATTGACTTCAACGAAGACCTCGCCGCCAAGTACCCCTGCGATCCGAAAACCATCATGTGGACCCAGGCTCGTCTGCCCGACGGATCACTCGCGAGGCCATAATCATGCGCTCGCTGCACGACCAGGGTTACGCGGTGGAGGATGACGTCCTGGATGATGCAGCCATAGCGCGTCTCCTCTCCATACTCGAGCCGTACTGCAACACTAAGCAGTCACAGACAGGCAGGGCGGTTCACGCCATCCGCAATCTGTTTGAGGTGCTTCCCGAGCTTTCCCCGATCGTCGATCAGCCGGGGGTCCGTGGTCTTGTTAATCCAATACTTGGGCGTGACGCGTTTGCTGTGCGTGCCATATATTTCGACAAGCCCGAAGATGCGAATTGGAAAGTCCCCTGGCATCAGGACCAGACGATCGCGGTCAAGCAACGCATCGACACTCCCGGCTTCGGTCCTTGGTCCGTCAAAGAAGGCGTGCCCCACGTCGAACCCCCGACTTCTATCCTTGAACAGATGCTGACGGCCCGCATCCACCTCGACGACTGCGCCAACAACAACGGCCCGCTGCGCGTGATCCCCGGCAGCCACCGACTCGGCCGCCTTACACCCGAAGAGGTATCCGAACAGTTGGACAAACACGGTGAGGCCAAATGCACCGTCAAGGCGGGTGGGGTGGTACTGATGCGGCCGACTATCCTGCACGCCTCATCACCCGCCGAATCGCCATCACACCGCCGTGTGATCCATCTTGAGTTTGCTGTAAACACGCTTCCGGGTGGGTTAGAATGGGCACTACCGAATCACGGTGGATGCGTAAGTTAATCGTTAGACCCATAAGCGGAGAACACCCATGGCCCTCACCCCCTCCACGATGCTGCCGCTAGGCTCACCCGCCCCCGGGTTTTCGTTGCCAGACACCGATGGCAACACGATCTCACTCGAAGACTTCAAGGACGCCAAGGCGTTGCTGGTGATGTTTATCTGCAACCACTGCCCGTTTGTGATCCATGTGGCGGATGAGTTAGCACGGCTGGGCAGGGATTATCAGGATAAGGGTGTGGCAGTGATCGCGATCGGGTCCAACGATGTCGAGACCTACCCCGCGGACAGCCCAGAGAAGATGAAGGAAGAAAAAATATTACGGGGTTACACGTTTCCTTATCTATATGACGCGACACAATCGGTAGCCAAGGCGTACACCGCGGCCTGCACGCCGGACTTTTTCCTGTTCGACGCCGATCACAAGCTTGTTTATCGAGGCCAACTCGACGATTCCCGGCCGACGCGGATCAGCTCGGGCAACTACGACTCAACCCAGAACCCGTGTGACGGCGCGGACCTGCGTTGGGCGCTGGACGCGGTGTTGTCGAGTCAGCCCGTGTCGGCCGACCAGAGGCCGTCTATGGGCTGCAACATCAAATGGAAGCCGGGAAATGCCCCGGATTACTTCGGGGGCTGAATCTAAATTACTTCGTGGTTGCCCACCGCGGTTGGCCCGTGGAATCGAGGACGGCGGACCACATCTCGCCGTGCGGGTCGATGCACTGGCGTTCGCTGATGGCGAGTTTGATCGGGATGTGGCAGAACCGGCCGTGCCACTTGCCGATGATCAACTCGGTGCGCCCTGACATCGCGGCGTGGGCGGCGTAGGCCGCGAGGCGGAAGCACAGCACGCTGTCGACCGGCTCTGCGGGGACGCCACGGATCATGTAGCTGGGGTCGATGTACTTCATCGAGATCGGGCTTTCGATTGATTTGAAATGATTAATGATGCGGTCGCGCAGCATGACGCCGACATCGCCGAGCTTCTGGTTGCCGGACTTGTCTTGGCCATCGACGGCGCAATACTTCTGCCCGGACCCTTCCGCGACAACAATGACGGCGTGCCCGCGTTCGTCCAGGCGTTTTTCCAGATGCGACAACAAGCCGTTGCCGCCTTCAAGCGGGAAGTCGACCTCGGGGACGAGCACATAGTTCACGTCATTGCTGGCCATCGCGGCGCCAGCGGAGATGAACCCGCTGTGCCGACCCATGAGTTTGACCAGCCCGACGCCGCGGCGTGCGCCGCGTGCCTCGTTGTGGGCGCTGGTGACGGCCTCGTGTGCGATCGAGGCCGCGGTGATCAGGCCGAAGCTCTGCTCGACGTACTTGATGTCGTTGTCGATGGTTTTGGGCAGGCCGACCACGCTGAGTTCCATGCCGCGTTCACGGGCCGCTTCGCTGAGTTTCAGTGCGCCGCGCAGCGTGCCGTCACCGCCAACGCAGAAGAGGATGTCCACGTTCAGCGACGCCAGGGTGTCAAGCATGGTGTCGATGTCCTGATGGCCGCGTGACGATCCGAGCATGGAGCCGCCCTGCTCGTGGATGTGAGCGACATGCTCGGGGCTTAGTTGCATCGGTTCGTGACCGCAAGACGGATCCAAGCCCTCGTACCCGTAGCGGAATCCGAAGATGTTGCGTACGCCGTAGCGGTGCCAGAGCACCATGGTCAGGCCGCGGATGACGTCGTTGAGCCCGGGGCACAACCCGCCACAGGTCACGATCCCGGCCGTGGTTTTTTCCGGATCAAAGTAGATCCTGGGTTCCGCCCCGGCGAGTTCGAAGGCGGGCAGTGAATCGTTGTCGTGATCCGACAGGGGCCAGCGGTCGTCGAACAGCATGTGGTCCATGTGTTGGTCGCCACGCGCCAGGTCGCGTTCGGCGATGAACCGGGCGATCGGTGAATCGAATCTCGGCTCGCCCAGGGTCTGGATGCGAAGGTCGTCTGGCGTAATCATGGTTGAGACAGTGTAATCTGATAATCCAGCGTAGCGAATCGTTGTCCGGCGAGGCGCGGCATACACATGAGCCTTATAGTGCGGGGGATGGATACGATGCAGATCATCCTGATCGGCCTTTCACTGGTATCTGCCTGCGCGTTGCAGGGGGCGGTGGGTTTCGGTGCCGGGCTGTTCGCGATCCCGTTGATCGTGTGGATCGGCGGGAACCTGCCGGCGGCGATCACCATCACGATGGGCGGGATCCTGGTGCAGACGATGTGGAACATCTACCGGTACCGCGGGCACGTCGGGGTCCGCGAGGTGCTGCCTATCTTCGGCCTGCGCATGCTGACTATGCCGATCGGCGTGGCGTTGCTGGGTCTGCTGGTCACGACCGGTCCGGCGCATGTGAAGCAGGCGGTCGGAGCGATGCTGCTGCTGGTGCTGGCCGTGCAGTGGTTATTGAAGGTCCAGCCGCGCGAGCGGGTCGGCTGGGGCTGGACGGTATTGGCCGGCGGCAGCAGCGGGCTGACCGCGGGGCTGGTGGGGATGGGCGGCCCGCCGGTGGTGCTGTGGGTGATGGCGCACGACTGGTCAAGCAAGAAGTCGCGGTCGTTCCTCTGGCTGACGTATCTGTTGTTGATCCCGTTTAACCTGCTGTTACTGGTCTACCGCTTTGGCGATGAGATCTGGGGATCGCTGTTACTGGGGCTGTGCCTGGCCCCGCTGGTGGTGGCCGGGTCCGAGGCGGGGATGAGGCTGGGGGCGATGATGTCCCGGCAGAGGCTGAGATTGGCAGCCTTGGTTTTGTTGTTACTCCTGGCAGTGGCGTCGATCCTCGGCCCGCTGCTTGAGGCCGGGGGATAGGCGGTGGGCTGCACAAACGCCCGTGTAATCGTACAATCCGTGTTACACCCTTAGCCACTAGAAAGCCCGTCGCCAGCATGGCCAAAGCAAGCCCCCAATCCACCGGCAAGAAGACCAAAGCCAAGAAGACCAAACGGCCCACCAAGAAGGCCAAGGCGTCTATCGCCCACAAGTCCCGATCCACCGACACCCCGCCCCCCATAGCCAAGGTGCCGGACCAACCCACTGCGGTGACGGCGCGGCGCGTTGAGCCGCTTTTGATGGAGATCGCCTGGGAGGTCTGTAATCAGGTCGGCGGGATCTACACCGTTCTGCGCTCGAAAGTGCCCAGCATGGTCAGCCGGTGGAGCAGCCGATACTGCCTTGTCGGGCCTTACAAAGCCAACACCGCCGAGGTCGAGTTCGAACCCGCCCCACTGGTCGGCGCCGTCGGGCAGGCGGTCAAGCGGTTGCAAGACATGGGCTACGCCGCGCACTACGGGCGTTGGCTTGTCAGCGGCCGCCCGCACGTGGTTTTGTTAGATACCTCCTCAGTCAGCGGCGTGGTCAACGAGGTCAAGCACCGGGTGTGGGCGGACCACGGCGTCCCCTCGAGTAACGACTCGACCATCAACGAGGCCATGGCGTTCGGTGAGATGTGCCGGGCGCTGATGACGATGCTCAGCGAGAAGGAGTCACAGCGCAGGCAACTGGTCGCCCACTTCCATGAGTGGCAGGCCGGGCTCGCGATCCCGATGCTCCGCAAGGAAAACTGGCCGGGCTCGCTGGTCTTCACGACCCACGCGACACTCGTGGGGCGGTACCTGGCCACCAGCAACTCTTCGTTCTACGACCACCTGCCGTTCCTCAACGGCGACCAGGAGGCCAAGAACTTCAACGTCCTGGCCCAGCACATGATCGAGAAGGCCGCGGCCCACGGGTCCCATGTCTTCACGACCGTCTCGGACGTCACCGCCCAGGAATGCACCCACCTGCTGGGGCGCACGCCCGACACGCTGCTGCCCAACGGGCTGAATATCCGCCGATTCACAGCGACCCACGAGTTCCAGACGCTGCACGAGACCTACAAGCAGCGGCTGCACGAGTTCACCATCGGCCACTTCTTCCCCAGCTACCACTTCGACCTGGACAACACGCTGTACATGTTCACCTCAGGCAGATATGAGTATCTGAACAAGGGGATGGACATCACCATCGAATCGCTGGCCCGGTTGAACCACAGGCTGAAAGAGACCGCCAGTCCGGTCACGGTCGTCTTCTTCATCATCACCAAGGCACCCTTTAAGCACATCAACGTCAAGGCCCTTCAGACCCGCGCGATGCTCAACGAGTTCCGCACCGTGGCGGATGCGATTAAGGAAGACATCGGCGACCGCCTGTTCCGCGAAGTCGCCTGCGGCAGCATCCCCGACCTCAACGCGCTGATGGAAGACTACTGGCGGCTGCGCCTCCGCCGTACGATCCACGCCTGGAAGAGCGACGCGCCCCCGGCCATCGTTACCCATGACCTGATCGACGACGCCAACGACCCCGTCCTGAACCAGCTACGCAACTGCAAGCTGTTCAACCTCGAAGGCGACCGTGTTAAAGTGGTCTTCCACCCCGATTTCGTGCAGGCAACCAACCCGCTATTTGGCCTGGAGTACGACCAGTTCGTGCGCGGCTGCCACCTGGGTGTGTTCCCCAGCTACTACGAGCCATGGGGCTACACGCCGCTGGAGTCGATCGCGTTGGGTGTCCCGGCCGTAACAAGCGACCTCTCAGGTTTCGGGTCCTACCTCAAACAACTCATGCCCGACCACGCCTCAAAGGGCATCTACGTCGTGCCCCGCCGACATAACGACTTCAGCCACTCGGCCGAGGAACTGACCGACCGGCTGTTCCGTTTTGCCTCGCTTAGCCGGCGCGACCGCGTTGTCCTTCGCAACTCGGTGGAGTCGTTCAGCGAACACTTCGACTGGCATAACCTGGGCCGACGCTATCACGAGACGCACGACCTGGCACTGGACCGGGTGATCGGGTAGTACCCAACTATTTCAACGACCGTATCAACGATTCGATCTGCTGCCCCATCTTTACTTCGCGGCGATCCATCACAGCCTGGAGTGTCGCGATCAGCTTGTCGGGGTCATAATCCTGCCGGCCGGCGTCGGTGTAGAACCCAAGCGCCGTCGCGAGCTTGGGCGCCCATCCCGTCACCGCAAGCATGCAGCCGGGGTGGACGACCGTCCCGGTAGACAACCGCGTCCCGATCGCGGTGCGGACGTAATCACCGATGATCGCGCCCTGAAACGTTCGGCCGGTGTCTTCTTCGGGGGCGTCCTCGTCAAGGCGGACACGCACCGGGTTGTAGGTATTTTTCAGGTTAGACACGTTCGTGTCCGCGCCGAGGTTGACCCACGAACCGACCAGGCTGTCACCCAGGTAGCCCGCATGGGCTTTGTTGGTATAGCTGTGGAGGATGCTGCCGGCGATCTCCCCGCCGACCTTGCAGCAAGGCCCGACAACGGTGTAGCGCCGGATGCTGGTATGCGAAACCAAAACCGAGTCCCGGCCAACGCTGCACGGCCCCTGCAGGACGGTTAATGGGTTGACCACCGCGCCGGCTTCGATGACCACCGGGCCGTAGGCCGCGTCAATCACGACCGACGGCATCACCTGCGCAGCGGAACCGATACGGATCGGGTGCTCTCCGAACGTAGTCACGCCCGGGTGGTCCTCGGCTCGGTACATCGGCGTGTCGCTGCTTGAGAGGTCCACAAGCAGGTTGATCGGCAACTCGTCCAGCACGTGCCAGGGCCTCTCGATCAAGGCACGCTGGGTCAGGCGGATTGTGGAAGTCTTGTCGGGGAGTATCACGAACCCGCTGCGGACAAAGGCCTGGGCCTGACCATGATCCAGGCAGGCGGCGACAACCTGGCCGTCGCCCTGCACGACCGCCTGTCCCGGGCTCAGGCCGCGGACTTCATCCGTAAACCCGATCCCGGCCCAGCGCCCGTTGACGAAAACGCACGCGCCTTTACCAAGCGTATTAGGATTTACCCGAACCCCGGGGTGTCTCTCCGCGACGACACCCGAAATCATGTCAGGCACAAAAACAATACCCGCCGACCTGTTTAGAACTTTCTCGATCCGCTCAAAAGACAAAGACACACCGGTACGGAACTCGAAGGCGGCCCGTAGCTTAGCCATCGGCCCGAACCGGCCCCGTCCATCGTCGTAAATCGTGAGCGCAGGTGTGTTCATAGAAATCCAGCCAGTTTAAACCATCGGCGGTCGGGGACACGGCGCTTAATCCGGAGAATATAAACCTTGCCTAAACCGTACAATCATCATTGACAGAGACGCCCCCGTTCCTTAGTGTGGCGGTTGTGGATAACTGTTAGATAAACGATCTGACATGACGTCCCGGTGGGCGATTCGGACATACCTTTCCATGAATTGTCCGTACGGTCGTTGGATAAGATAAGAATATAGTTTTACAAAATGCCGAATATTGATCCCGCGCTGTGGCGCGACATCATGGCGTACCTGCGCAAACGGCACAGCTCGATCTGCCGACAGTGGTTTGAGGAGCTGGAGCCTATCGACCTCAAAGGCGGGCTGCTGCGCGTCAATACGAGCAACGGCGTGCAGGAAAAATACCTGCAAAGCAAGTGCTTAGATCAATTCAACGAGGCCGCCCAGAGCGTCACCGGTGCCCTGATCGGCGTGCGTTTTGTCTCCGGCAGGCTGACGGCGGATAAATCCGTCTCGGAGGACCCCAAGGGCCTGCCCGAGGTCACCATCACCGCCAAGACTCCGCCCAGGCCCAGACGGAGCAGCTCCCCGTCGGACTTCGATGCCGAGCAGATGGTCCTGATCCCGGACAACAGCTTCGAGAACTTTGTCCCCGGGCCCAACAACCAGCTCGCCTACGCCGCCAGCGTCGCCGTCGCCAGTGAGCCGGGCACCGCGTACAACCCGCTATTCATCCATGGCGGGGTCGGCCTGGGCAAGACCCATCTGCTCCAGGCTATCTGTCAGGGCATCCTCAACACCAAACCCGACACCGAGATCCTCTATGTCTCTTGTGACGCCTACATGAACCAGTTCATCGAGTGCGTCCAGAACAAACAGATGAACGAATTCCGTGATCGGTATCGCAATGTGGACGTGCTGGTCATCGACGATATCCACTTCCTGGCCAACCGCGACCGCTCACAAGAAGAGTTTTTTCATACGTTTAACGACCTCTACCAGTCCAACCGCCAGATCGTACTTTCCTCTGATGCCGCCCCGGGCGATATCAGCGACCTGGAAGACCGGCTGATCAGCCGGTTCCAGTGGGGCCTGACCGCCGAGGTCACCAAGCCCGGCTACGAGACCCGCGTCGCCATCCTCAGGGCCAAGAGTGAACTGCGTTCAATGGACGTCCCCGACGAGGTGATCGCCTATCTGGCGACCAAGATCGACTCCAACGCCCGTGAGCTCGAGGGCGCGATCGTCACCATCCAGGGCCACGCCAACCTCCAGGGCCGATCGATTGACATGAAGCTGGTCCAGGAGGCCATGCGCGAGCCCGTCGCCGGCTCCAAGCACAGCCAGGTCACCCTCCAGCACATCATCGACGCCGTGACCGAGTACTTCGGCGTCAAGCTCAGCGATTTACAGTCCCGTAGACGCCACAAGTCGGTTACCGAACCCCGGCAGGTCTGCATGTGGCTGGCCCGTAAACGCACCCGGTTCAGCCTCGAAGAGATCGGTGGGTACTTCGGCGGGCGTGACCACACCACCGTCATGCACTCGATCCGTACCGTCGATGCCAAGTCCAAGAAGGACCCGAACTTCGCCAAGCAGGTTCAGCACCTCGATGAAGTGATCAACCAGGACACCGGCGCGCCGATCGCCTGACCGCTGATAACACACGTTTCAACCCAAGCCGCAAGCAGATAACCGGTCGATCCTGGGCCCGTCCCTGTCGTTATCCCTGTGGACAACCTGTGGGTCAGCGCTTGTTAGAAATCCGTAGTGATCAGTCAACCAGTCATCGCGCCTAACCGAATTCGCTGTTTGACGGACACGATGTCGGATTACCGACACCTGTCATCATCTCCGTAATAGCGGACCAACACTTGCCGACAGCTTGTCCACGCAGCGGTTTTTTATATAAACATTTGATAGTAGGTGTTTAATGGTTGTTCGTGGCAGCTTACCCCCTTACCGTGCGCCCTTACTACTAAGAAGAAGAGAAATACTATTCTTTCTTTATTAGTAAGACACCTGCACCAACCCATCACCCGGTCAGGACTGGCAGCCCCGGCAATACACCGTGGTTCTGCCGGCGATCGCGGCGTACAAGAGCTCCCGCCCGCAGGACATACAGGGCTGTCCTGATCGGCCGTAGACCCGGTGCTGCAGCTGGAAGCCACCAGATCGACCGGACGTGTCCACGTAGTCACGCAGGGTTGAGCCGCCGAGCTTGATCGCACGTTTCAAAATGACGCGCATCTTTCGGACCAATCGTTGTGACTCCCGCAGACTCACCTTGTAACCCGGACGTAACGGGCTGACGCCGCAGCCGAACAGCAACTCATCCACGTAGATGTTCCCCAGCCCCGCGACTACTGCCTGATCCAGCAGGGCCGCTTTGAGAGCCCGCTGCGTGGTTGAGAGCCCGGCGTGGAGCCTGGTTGGGGTGATGGTCAGGGCATCTTCACCGAGTTTTACCCATCGGGTTTCCTTGAGAGAGGCCACAGAATCGAATGTCCACAGCCCGCCGAAGCGCCTGGGGTCGCGAAAGGCCAGCCTGCCGCCGTCATCGAGGTGCCAGACGATGTGTGTGTGGTTGTCCGGCCGAAAGGTCCGGGTGTTCGGGTAGAACCGAAGCGAGCCGGTCATGCCCAGGTGGATACAGACGCAGGCCGGGGAACCCGGGGACTCGCCTTTAGTTGATTGTTGACCCACCAGGGCGAATTGTTTGCCCAGCCGGTCAATCCGCTGGATCACCTGCCCGCGCAGCAAGGCCGTCGGTCGGCAAGACCCGCGCACGACATCGGCCCGGCGGAGCGATACCCGCGTGACCGTCTGGCCGACCACCGTCTGGGCCAACCCCAGGCACACGTTTTCAACTTCGGGCAGTTCCGGCATGGATGTCATTCTATGTCGGGATGCACGCGGAAAACCTTCCGGGGGGCGAACACCCGGCAGGTGGCGGGGGTATACTTGGTTGTCCCATGAACCCGGTCGGGAGTACCCATGTCAAACGATGATCTTTCCCAGAACCCGTCCAGCCAGGAACTGATCGATCAGGTCCGGCAAGCCTCTGCCAGCCTGCGTCAGGAGGTCGCCAAGGCGGTCGTCGGGCAGGACGAGGTCGTCGAGCAAGTCTTCATGTGCCTGTTTACCCGTGGCCACGCGCTGCTGGTCGGTGTGCCCGGGCTCGCCAAGACGCTGCTGGTGTCCACGGTGGCTCAGACCCTGAACCTGAGCTTCAACCGGATTCAGTTCACCCCCGACTTGATGCCTTCGGACATTACCGGCACGGAGGTGATCGAGGAGAACCGCGACACCGGCCGACGTGAGCTGCGATTCGTCAAAGGCCCGGTCTTCGCCAACATCCTCTTGGCCGACGAGATCAACCGGACCCCGCCAAAGACCCAGGCCGCCCTGCTTGAAGCGATGCAGGAGAACCACGTCACCGCCGGCGGCATCCGTCACGACATCCCTCAGCCGTTCTTCGTGCTCGCGACTCAGAACCCCATCGAGCAGGAGGGCACGTACCCGCTGCCCGAGGCTCAGCTCGACCGGTTTATGTTCATGATCCGCGTGGGCTACCCGACTGAAGACCACGAACTGGAGATCGTCAGACGCACCACCGGCCGACACAAGACCGAGTTATCGCCGGTGTTGGATGCACAAAAGGTCGAGCAGATCCAGGGACTGGTTCGCGAGGTCCCGATCGCCGACCACGTCGTGCGGTATGCGTTGCGCCTTGTACGCGCCACTCGACGGCCCAAGCGTGGCGACGATGACCACCGCCCCGACTTCCTCCAGCAGTACCTGAACTGGGGGGCCGGCCCGCGTGCCAGCCAGCACCTGATCTTGGGTGCCAAGGTCCGCGCGATCCTGGACGGCCGGACCCACGCGACCCCCGACGACATCAAGGCCGTCGCCGCCCCGGTCCTGCGTCACCGCCTGATCCTCAACTTCAACGCCGAAGCCGACAACGTCACGCCCGATGATCTGATTGAACAACTCGTCAACGCGACAGATGTCGGCGGCGCAGCTGATGTGCAGGCCGAGCAGGTGCTGCGTTGATCAAGACATAGATAATGAAATCAGCCGCGAATGAACGCTAATAAACGCGAATGTTTGCGGTCTGATTTTAACAATAAATGTAAGCGTTTTTAACCGACCCACAAACACTCTTATTTACGTTGATTCGCGTTCATTCGCGGCTAAACATTCCGACCCGATGCCACCCACAGCCCCCCCCAACTACTTGGACCCGCGCACGCTCGCCGCGATCGGGCCGATCGATCTTCGGGCGCGGATGATTGTCGAGGGGATGATGACGGGGATGCACCGCTCGCCGATGGAGGGTGTGAGCGTCGAGTTCGCGCAGCACCGCCAGTACACGCCCGGCGACGATACCCGTTTCCTGGACTGGAAGGTCTACGGCAAGACCGACAAGCTCTACCTCAAGCAGTACCAGAAAGAAACCAACCTCGACATGGTTGTCATGGTCGATGTTTCCGGGTCGATGCGCTACGGGTCCACACGCGGCGCGGTGGCTACGGGATCAAAACGTGTTGCTGCGGGCGAGACCTGGACCAAGTACGACCACGCGGCCAGCTTGGCCGCAGCGATGTGCCACGTCGGGCTGCGTCAGCAGGACCGCGCATCGGTCGTGTTATTTTCCGACGGGATCAAGACCGCGACCCGTTTATCGAATTCACACGATCAGTGGCGGACGATCATCAACGCGCTGTCGTCGGCTGAGTCGATCGAGGTCAGCGAGCCGGGGGCGACGTTCGGTGCCGACGAAACCCCGCCGGGGCGGACCGACCTTGCCCGGATGTTTGACCAGGCGGTGGCCAAGCTGAATCGCCGATCGCTGGTCGTGATCATCAGCGACCTGTTCGACGACGTGCAGGCGATCGAACGCGGTATGGCGCAGCTGAAATATCGCGGCCACGACGTGATCCTGTTGCAGACATTGGACCCGGCGGAACTGGACTTCCCGTTCCGCTCGCCGTCGCAATTTTTAGGACTCGAAGCGGAGGGCCGGCTGAATCTGGACCCGCAGGGGCTGCGGGCTTCGTACCTCCAGGCGTTGCGTGTCCACCTCGAACAGGTCGAGGAGATCACCCGGCGGTTCCGTTTCGATTACGCGTTATTGAACACAGACGAGCCGCTCGGCCCGGCGATGAGCCATTTCATGGCCAGACGCAGCGCCTCGATCGGGAAGAAATCGTGACCGGGAAGTTATCACGCCTGTGCCGCGCGGACGGCAGAAGCGAAGCAGGCAGACCGATTCATTATTAACTCGTTATGCATGTACTGACCGCCCAAGTCCTGACGCCTTTTGTGGCCCCCGCGCTGGCGTGGGCGGGTGTGGCGCTGGTGTCGGTGCCGATCGCGATCCACCTGTTGTCACGCTGGCGTCGCAAGCCCGAGCCATGGGGCGCGATGCGTTTCCTAATGGAAGCGTATCGAAAGCAGAAACAGCGGATGCGTTTCGAGCAGTGGCTGCTGCTATTGCTGCGATGCCTGGTCATCGTGATGCTGGGGTTGGCGCTGGCTCGGCCGAGACTCATTGGGGCGTTGGGCCAGTGGTTCGGCGGGCTGGACAGCCGGGGCCGTGTGGTCCACATCGTGATCGATGACTCGCTAACTACGCAGGCCCCCGACGGCCCGGACACGACCCGGTTCGACCGGCTGATCGACAAAGCCCATGCCGTCGTTGATTCACTGGAAGCCGGGGACCGTGCGACGCTCTGGCGAGCGGGGCGACCGGCCGGTCCGGTGATCGCTGAGCCCACAGCGGATCGTGCCGTGTTGCGCGACGCGATCGGTGAATTGCGACCCGGATACAGCCGACCCGACCTGCCGACGGCGCTGGATTCGATTGCCGAGGCATCAGAAACCAACCGGTCTGTCGGCGAGCCATCGGTGACAATCTTGTTGGGAGACTTCACGCGGTCCGCGCGTTACATCGACCAACGCATCGATTCGTCTCAACAGGAAACCGGGTCCGACGACAGACTGATCGTGTCACGTCCGATGCTGGGGCGCGATAATTTCCAGGTACAATCGGTCAAGCCCCGACGCCGTGTCGTCTGGCTCGACGGCTTGTCGGGTAGCCTGGTCGCGGCCGAGGCACGCATCACACGCTTTGCCGAAGACCTCCCCGAAGCCACACTCAACGTGACCGTCGATCTGATTGATGCGAAGGGGCGCCGCGTGTCATCGCTGCGTCGGCCCGTGTTTTTCCCGGTAGGGCAGCGTGTTTCCGTGGTCAACGTCGATCTGCCGTTTGAAAACGCGGCATCGAGGTTAGATGCCCGGGGTGGCGCGGTGCTGACGATCAGGGCCCGGTTAGAGTCGGGCCAGGGCGGCCTGTTGTTTGATGACCAGGCGCATGCGGTGGTGGAGTTGCGACGTCAGTTGCGTATCGCGGTTGTGGATGAGGCCGCGGGAATCCCGGTAAGCGAAGATAGCGGTTTAACAGCCGGTCAGTGGGTGAGCCTTGCGTTGAGCCCGCAGGGATTTGGCCCGTTAGGGACCGTAGAAGTTAAGCCCTTGACTCCGGCGCAGCTGAACGACCCATCGGTGCTTGAAGCCATCGACGCGGTCATGCTGATGCGCCCGGACCGTTTACAGAATCCGGTCTGGCGTGAGTTGAATACGTTCGCCGAAGGCGGGGGCCTGGTCTGGGTCTTCACCCCCGCTAACGAAGGTTCTGCCCCCTGGGTCAGCGCGATGCTCGAAGCGTTTAAGCCCGACTGGCAGATCGGTCTGGAGCCGGTCGCACTGGAGCAGCGCGGTGGCATAGCGGTTGTTTCGTGGGGCGTATCCAGCGATCCTGTGAAAGCGGAAGCCCTGGAGCGGTTGGCCGCCGACTGGCAGGCCTTGATTCAACCGGTGCGCATTTACCGTCGGCTTGACTTTGTAGCGCCCGTGTCCGATGCGTGGATGTCAATCGACCAGACCGCCCGGGTCGATACCGTCGACGGGCAAGTGGCGGGTCGGGTTGTCCTCGGGCATCACTCCGTTGGTCTGGGTTCGCTGGTCTTGATGTCCACATCAGTGGACACCGGGTGGACAAACCTGCCGACCAAGCCGTTGTTTGTGCCTCTGATCCATGAAACGCTGCGCGGTGTGTTGGGTCTGCGCGATCGGCCGGGGATCGTTGGCGCGGTCGCGGGTGACAAACCCGCACTGGGTGAAGCGTGGGCCGGCCTGACTTCACTGGATCGACTGACAATCAGCGACGATCTGATCTCGGCAAATCCGGCCGGCACCACAACCGGTCCGCAATGGACGGCCGGCGAGTCCGGAGTGCAACTGGTCCAACCGCTTACGGAGCCCGGCGTCTATCAGGCGACCACGGACGCCGGCCCGCGTCGGTTGATCGTGGATGCCGATCCAGAGGCTGGCGATTTGCGACAGATTGATGAGGAAGCATTCACGCGCTGGCTGGATAGTCAAGGCGATTGGCGCTGGCTGGATGATGAAAACCCCGGCGCGTCGCTGCAACGTGCCGGCGATGTCGCGGATATCGGGTGGGCGTTGCTCTGGGCTTTGCTTGGCTTGGTGATCCTGGAAACCTTTGCGGCGCGTTATATGAGCCACGCCGGTGCCGACGCCAGCGGGTCTCTGACCCGGCGGCTCTGGCGCGCAGGCATTCGGCTTCGCAGCGGCCATAAGTCCGCCGACCGACAACGCGGGAGGGCCGCGTGATTTACCACCTCACCGCAATCCCGACACTGGCTCAGCAGGGTGGATCGTTGTTTGACCGACTGCTTGGTCTGCAAGTCCTCAGCTGGTCGGACCCGTCGGCGGGGCTGGGCTTTGAATATGTCTTGCCGCCGTGGCTGTGGGTGTTGATCGGTTTGTCCGCCGTGTTGTTGGCCGGGCTGAGTTACCGTCGGCTTCTGGGATCAAGACCGATGCGCATGATGCTCGCGTTGTTGCGTGCGGTCACGCTCGTGGTCATCGCGGTCTTGTTGGCCGGGCCGACACTCGTGCTGCCGCAGGAATCCGTCGAGCAGGACTGGCTGATGGTTATGGTCGACCGCAGCGCATCGATGCGCGTACAGGACGTCGTGGAAACATCGACCGGTGAGCCGGTCAGCCGTGACCAGAGCGTGCGTGAAGCTTTGCATAAGCAGGCGGAGGTATTTTCGGATGAAGGCTTAGCCAAGGATCGGCGGCTGGTCTGGCTGGGGTTTGGTTCCTCGGCATACACGATCGGTTCACCCCTGCACGATCCGGGTATTGCGAAACCCGACGCACCGGTAACGTCTATCCGCACCGCGATAGAGCAGGCGCTGCGGATGCCTTCGGGTAAACCTATCAGCGGGGTTGTCCTGATCACGGACGGGCAGACACCGCAGGACACCGGCCCGACACTTGTCCAGCGGTTGCAGCAGCAGGGCGTCGCGGTGTTCCCGGTCCCGGTCGGCGCGGCCGTCCCGCCGTTGGACCTGGCGGTCGGTCAGGTGAACGGCCCGCAGCGCACGTTCGTTAACGACTCGGCCCCCGTTTCGGTGACGATCGAACAACTCGGGGGCGAACCGCTGGACCCGTCGGAGATCAGCGTCGCATTAATCGATGAAGCCGACGGCACGGTGATAGATCAGCAGACACTGGATCGGGTGCAACCGGGCCAGCCGTTACGCCTGACCGGCAAGTCCGAGACGGTCGGCACGGCGCACTGGGTCGTGCGCGTCACCCATGACCCCCCGGCGGGGCAGGCCCCTTTGCGTGAGCTGGTGTCGGAAAACAACACACGCGCCTTCGAGGTCGAGGTGATTGATCAGCCTATCCGTGTGCTCTATATCGAGGGCTACCCCCGCTGGGAGTTTCGGTACCTCAAGAACCTGCTGATCCGTGAGAAGTCGATCAGCTCCAGTACTTACCTGCTCAGCGCCGACCGATCGTTTGCACAAGAGGGCGATGTCCCGATCGCACGGCTTCCCGCCGATGCGCAGGAGATGGACGCCTACGACGTGGTGATTCTGGGCGACGTGCCTCCCGACTATTTTAATACAGGCCAGCTCACGGTGTTGCGTGACCATATCTCAGCCGGCGGCGCCGGGCTGATCTGGCTGGGCGGTGAGGCCCACACCCCGCGTTCGTATGACGGGACGCCTCTGACGGACCTGCTGCCGATGCGCAAGCCCGCCGACGTCGTGCGCAACGGCCCAGCGTCGAGCCTGTTCAAGCTCCGGCCTACCCCAAAGGCGCAGTCGTAGAGCGTGATTCGCATC
>JAJDCW010000037.1 GCA_029260635.1 Phycisphaeraceae bacterium
GTCTGATTCTTGTCCATGGATCAACACCCGATTGCGATTAGAAACTATCGATGGCCTCTTTCAGGTCGTCAAACATCCCGAAGACGTTGTCCAGGCGGGTCACCTTGAAGAGGAACGAGACGTTGTCCTGGCAGTTGACCAGGGCGATCTGTCCCCGGCAGTGCTCGACCTCCTGGAGGAACTCGACCAGCGACCCGATGCAGGCGGATGCCAGGAACTCGACCTCTTCCAGGTCGAAGATGAAGTTCTGGGCGTTGTTGTAGCGGATCTTCTCCGCGCACTCCTGCATCAGTTCCTGCATATCGATGTGAGCGACTTCGGTGGCGCGCAGGTGAGCCGTCACTATTTGTCCAGCCTGTTCGACCTCGAAACCTTCGGGGAGCATGGTAATCCTCCGCACCCACGTGCTGTTGACGCCTCTGCTTGTTTATCGGATGGTTGGGCCCGGGGTTTAGGCCGGTCGGGAGTTTACCCGTATTCTCTACCCGCCCGGGCTTCGCCAGGCTTCACAGTCGCTACAACCGATACAGCCAAACGCGCGCTGTCTAGCGGTGCGTCGGTCACCGCTATGTTGATGAGGAGCGGAGGGGAGTGGGGTTTTAAGAAAGCGGGCCGTGGTGATGAGGGCCTTGCGGCTGGGGGATAGGGGCGCGGGCGTGGATGCGTTTATGGGCACGCAGCAGGGCGGTGAGCATCGGCGCATAGCCGTGCGTTCTCCGCGGTCTCGGGGGTGCGGGGGAGGCGTTTTGAGGCGGGCTTTTTCTTGTGCGCCGATCACGCAATTCGGTGATCGCGTCTTCGGTGCTGGTATAGATACCCAGCACGCGCTCCAATCGTGTCATCTTGAAGAGGAACGCCACATTGGGCTGGCACTTCGCTAACGCGACCGACCCACCGGCCGCGCGTGCGTGCTGATGCAGGACGATGACCCGGCCCAGGCAGCAGGAGTCCATGTGTTCGACGTTGCTGAGTTCGATCACCACGGAGTCGGCGTCGCCCCGGCTGATGCGGTCGCGCAGTTCGATGACGAGTTCGGCGATATCGGTGCCCGTGCACTCGGCGCGGTTCGGGCGTGCGACAAGCACCCGGCAGTCCTGTTGAATCTGGTAGGCCGGTTGGTTCATGGTGCTCACTTCTCCGAATAGACTTCCCGGAAGTTTCATCGGCGAGATACGCTGCGTGACAACAAACACAGGATACCACGCCGGGCTATGCGTTTAACGCCTGCGCGCCGCTTCGTAATGCGACGAGCCATACACGGATAAATATCGGACCCTGTCAGGGCCACATGTTTAGACGCACCAGGCCGTCACGGGTTCCACGCGGTCAAGGCTATTCTTAGGGGGGATCCAGGAACCTGAGCCCCTGCACCTTGGCTCGCACCAATCCGCCTTCGGCCGGGATCAGGACGCAGGTTCCCGGCGTGTGTTTGCCCCACTTCATGACGGCAAACACCATCGGCTTGTGCCCGAGTAGCGGCGAGATGGCTGAGCTGGTCACGCCGCCGATGACCTTGTGGGTGGCGGTTGGTGTGTTGGCGTTGTCGCCCGTCGCGCCCGCGTCGTCATCGGCGGATTCGGTGACTTGTGCGCCGGCGACGGGCAGTTCGTCGCCCTGGATTTGTAACCCGACCAGCAGCCGCTTGGGGTGACCCAGGCTCTGCATCCGCGCGACGATCTCCTGGCCCAGGTAGCAGCCCTTGATGAAGCTGACCGCCTCGTCGAGGACGCCAGTCTCCGCGGGGATCGAGTCGTGCCCGAAGTCGACGTGGAAGATTGGTGATCCCGCCTCGATGCGCGCGGTGTTGAACGCGGCCCAGCCGATCGGGCGGCCACGCAGGCCCGCGCGTCGTCTTTGTGCGAACTCGGCCGCGGCCTGCGGGTCGGTCTGCGCATCCGGTTGGTCCAGCTCGAAACCCGAGGCGCTTAACAGCGCCTGATAGACTTCAACCGCTTTGCCCGAAGGCACCCACAAGCCAAACCCCGATACGCCGCAGGTGTCCTGCCGATAGACAGTCACCTTCACGCCCGCCAGCGTCAGCACGTGATGCGTTCCCGGCATCTCGGCCATCCGCTTGGGGTCTTCCTCACCGACCAGTCGCAACAGGTTTTCAGACAACGGGCCATGCAACGCGAACGCCGTGCGTTCCTCGGTCCAGTCCTCGATGACCACGTCGTCGGCGAAGAGATGAGATTCATACATCTCCTTGACCGCGGGCAGGTCGAACCGGTCCATCTCCAGCCAGGTGTCGATGTCGCCGTGATGGATGATGATGTCCGCGACGATCCGGCCCTTCTGGTTGAGTTGGAAGGCCCGGACGGTCGAGCCGCCCTTCAGGCCTTTGACTTCTTGGGTGAGCATCCGGTGCAGGAAGTCCTGCCGGTCGTCGCCGGTGAAGCGCAATACCGCCCGTTGGGGCAGGTGCATGAGACCGACCCGCTGACGGATCGCGGCGTATTCGGCCTCGTAGTGCCCAAAACCCTGGGTGACCTCGACCGAGCCGCCAGCCGGGCCGTAATCGATGAACTCGGCACCGGAGTGAAGCTGAATGTCGTGGAGGGATTGTGAGCGGGGCATTGCGAATCCTATGGATAGTGCGTTTCAGGAGCACGACTCTAGGGGGATACCGCACGCATTTCCAGTGAGTTTCCCGCAGGCAACCCTGTCCGGGTTTCAGGCTGTTCGTTGTCAGCCCGGTCACAAATCAATTCGCACGCTTTGGTGTCGCGGTATTATGATAGTGACCGGAGGTTTCGATGCGGTGCCCCACGTGCGAACTCACCATTATGCTTGACCAGCCGGTTGATGACCCGGACGCGATCGTCCTGCGGTGCAAGACCTGCGGCGGGTTCTGGTTCGGTGCCGGAACGCTGACTTCGGTGCTGGCGGTGGCGGTGAAGGGCCTGAAAGTCCTGGATACGGCGGAGGACACGGACCTTGTCTGTCCTGAGTGCCTCAAGCCTTTGTACCGGTTGACCTACCCCCAGACCCTCGTGCGTGTCGATATGTGCGGGCGATGTGACGGCCTCTGGCTCGATGCCGGGGAGCTTAAGGAGATCAAGATGGTCCGTCAGCACCTCGCTGAGACGGGTAGGCTGAGTATTTTTGCGCCTGGTCCCGGGGTCAAGGCGGCGCTTCTAAGGCTGATCGACGCCACGATCAGTTCGGCTTTCGGTGATACCGCGGATCGGCCGCGACCCCGGCGTTAAACTGGCTGAGATCGGGTCCAGCCAGCCGGATCGATTGAAAGGAGAAACGCTTGGCTTCTTTCCACAAAATTTGATCGCCGGTGGTGGCGGGCTATGATGCCGCTCCCCAAGCGGCCCACGCCGACGATTAATAGAACTGGTTTGATAAGACTCGGAGACCCTGATGCCTAAGATGACGATTGCCGAATCCGATGTGGCGGGCAAGCGTGTGTTGATGCGCGTGGATTTCAATGTCCCCCTGCAGGACGGCAAGATCAGTGACGACAGACGGATACGTATGGCCCTGCCCTCGATCACCAGCGTGCTTGACGGTGGGGGATCGCTGGTCCTGATCAGCCACCTCGGACGGCCCAAGGGGGACGGGCCGGAGCCGGCGTTCAGCCTCAAACCCGCCGCCGACCGGTTGGGCGAACTTCTGAAGATGGAAGTCCAGTTCGCCACGGACACCATCGGCGAGGACGCCCGCAGCAAAGCGTTGGCTCTGGAGTCCGGGCAGGTGCTGGTCCTTGAGAACCTGCGTTTCGCCAAGGCCGAGAAGCAGGGCGACCCCGACTTCGCGCAGACACTTGCCGGCTTCGGGGATATCTACTGCAACGACGCCTTTGGCACCTGCCACCGCGAGCACGCCTCGATGGTCGCGGTTCCCAAGGCCATGTCCTCCGCCGGCAAACCCGTGGTCTGCGGCTACCTTGTCGAGAAGGAAATCAAGTACCTCACCGACGTGATCGAGAACCCCAAACGCCCGTTCGTCGCCATCCTCGGCGGGGCGAAGGTCTCCGACAAGATCACCGTCATCGAGAACCTGCTGAATGTCTGCGACAAGGTCCTGATCGGTGGGGCGATGGCGTACACCTTCTTCCTGGCTCAGGGCAAGAAGGTCGGCGGCAGCCTGGTCGAGAAGGACCGCGTCGAGATGGCCAAGCGCATGATGGAGATCGGCGGCGACAAGCTTGTGCTCCCTGTCGACACCCACTGCGGCGACGCCTTCTCCGGCGACTGCAACAAGCAGATCGTCGCCGGCGATATCCCAGACGGGTTCGAGGGTCTGGACATCGGGCCTGAATCAATCGAGCTTTTCTGCGAGGCGGTCAAGGACGCTCAGACCGTGGTCTGGAACGGGCCGATGGGTGTCTTCGAGATGTCCCCGTTCGATGCCGGCACCAAGGCGGTCGCCCAGGCCATCGCCGACTCCAACGCCACCAGCATCATCGGCGGGGGTGACAGCGCCGCCGCCATCGAGCTGCTCGGCTTCGCCGACAAGGTCAGCCACGTCAGCACCGGTGGGGGGGCGAGCCTGGAGATGCTTGAAGGCAAGAAATTCGCCAGCGTCGAGCTGCTGGACGAGAAGTAAGCCAAACGACCAAACTATTCATAACGACGCCGGGCCAGGGTAATGCCGGCCCGGTTTTTGTTTCACAACTAGACATCCTCTCCCCGGGCATCTATCGTCAGGGCGACTTTTCATCAGGGAGGTGTCCATTGCTTAATTCCATCAATCAATCTCTGGCGTTTGCCGGGGTACTCACACTTGGTGTGTCTTCTGCGCTAGCTCAAAACGCGGCGACCGCCTTGTTCACGCCGATCCCGCAAGGCAAAGCCTACGAGTTCCGTGCCGATGCATGGGGGCAGGCCGAGGGTAACTCCGAACAGACCGGGATGGACACGCGCCTGTCCAGCTACCACGCCGTCGGTCGTTTCTTACTCGATCCCAATGATCGTCAGTCACCCACCGCCGCGGTCAGCTGGAACCAGCTGAGCACCCACAGCAGCGATGCCGCACTGCCCGATGAGTTGACCGACGTGTCGATCGCCGGCTCGATCTCACGGGACTTGGACGATGGCTGGCTGCTGCAACTCACCGCAGGCGGCGGCTTCGCGGGAGACAACGCATTCACCGACGGCAGCGCGTTTTACGGCCTGGCGAACGTCACCGCGATCCACCAGCTCGGCGACGACCATGGCTACATGCTCATCCTCGATTACAACGGCAACCGCTCGATCTTCCCCGATATCCCGCTGCCCGGATTTGTCTACTACGATCGGCTTAGTGAAAACGTGAAGTATTCCGTCGGCCTGCCCAGTTCGATCACATGGACGCCCGACAGCCAGACCTCCGTCCGCGCCATCCTCACGCCCGGCGGGGTTACCGGATCGATCGAGCGCGAAATCGACGAACGCATCACGTTGTTTGGTCGATACGACAACCGGGTACGCAGCTTCCACCTGGATTCGGATGTCAACGACCGCCGATTATTCTTCAAGCAGACCCGTGTAGAGGGCGGGGTGGTGTGGACCGGTACGCAGGGCGACAGCTTCCCCGGTACCGAGATCCGCCTGGCGGTGGGTTACGCCTTCGACCAGGAGTTCAGCCGGGGCTGGGACACCCGCGACGACGACACCGTCCGGGACATCAGCGATGAGCCGTATGTCCGCGCTGCCCTGACCATGCGGTTTTAAGGTGGGTAAAGCAGGAATCGCAGGACGGCTTCAACAGCGAGACGCTAAATTTTGAAACGCAGGAAATGATGATAAATCTGGTATCACGGGCTGCCCGTATTTCATGATTTCCTGCGATTCCCGCTTTTCTCTATCATGCCGCCATGCTTGATATCACCCACCCACCGACACGCCCCCTTCTAGCCGCGTCGATCCTCTCCGCCGACTTCGGCGCGATGGCGGAGGATTGTAAAGACGCGATAAACAAGGGCGCGGACCTGTTACATGTAGACATCATGGACGGGCACTTTGCGCCGAACCTGACGATGGGCGCCGACATGCTCCGCGGCGTCCGCCGACATCTGCCGGATGCGTTTCTGGATGTCCACCTGATGGTCGAGAGGCCGGGCGATTATGTAGAATCTTTCGCCAGGGCCGGCGCGAACCTGTTCTCGTTCCACGTCGAGGTCTGCGAGTCGATGCGGCCTGGCGGCGAAGACCCCGGCGAACTGATCAAACGTATCCGTGACGCGGGGATGCACCCGGGCATGGTTATCAACCCGCCCTCAACCATCCAGCATCTTGAGCAAGGCATCGGCCCGTATCTCGATAACCTGGCACTGGTATTGGTAATGAGTGTCAACCCCGGCTTCTCCGGGCAGAAGTTCATGCCCGAGGTCTTGGACAAGGCACGCTGGCTCAAGGAGCACGTCGGCCCGGGTACGCGGATCGAGATGGATGGCGGGCTCAACACCGACACCCTGCCTTCCGCCGTAGCCGCCGGCGTCGATGTCACCGTGACCGCGACCGCTTTGTTTGGCGAACCCGACCGCGCCCAGGCGATCAAGAATATCCGGGTCGCGTCCATATGATTCAGGCTATTGTCTTCGACTTCGACGGACTCATCCTCGAAACCGAGCGCCCGCAGTACCTGGCGTGGCGCGACGTCTACCTGTCGTTCGGCCGTGAACTCCCCGAGCAGGCTTGGCTGGAGGTCATGGGCAAGCCCGTCAAGATCGATCTGTTCCCGCGCCGCCTCGCCGCCGAGTTGCAACGCGATCTTGATATCGACGCGTTGATCGCTCAGTACCGCGAGATCGTTGCTGCACGCTTGGCCTCACAACCGATCCAGCCCGGCGTCGAGGCGGTCATCCGGGACGCCAAGTCGTGTAACCTGAAACTCGCCGTCGCCTCCGGCTCGACCCACCGCTGGGTGGACGGACACCTCAAACGCCTGGGCATCTTCGATCATTTCGCCCACACCACCTGCTGCGAAGACACCGCCAAGCACAAGCCCGACCCCGACCCGTACCTGCACGCCTGTGCCGCCCTGGGCGTGGACCCACGCGACACACTGGCGCTGGAAGATTCCGCTTTGGGGATCACCGCCGCCAAGGCCGCCGGCATGCACGCCGTCGCGGTGCCCACCGACATGACCCGGTACCAGTCTTTCGCCCACGCCGACCGGGTGCTGGGCTCGCTGGAGCAGGAGATGCTGGGGCAGATGATTGAAAAGCTGGAGTAGAAAGCAGGAAACGCAGGAAATTTAGAAAGCAGGAAATTCAGGCCTTGAATCTGGCCACGCCTTTATCGATCGCTAAATTTCCTGCTTTTACCATTTCCTGCGTTTCCTGCTTTCCCCCGCCCCCTTGACGCCGGGCGGGGACAGGCTTAGCATCACCGCCGTAGTCATCGGGGCGAGACGCCCGACACCTAGGCCCATGGTGTAATTGGTAGCACGAGTGGTTCTGATCCACTTAGTCGGGGTTCGAGTCCCTGTGGGCCTGTTACGATTTCAGATGACTGGACCCCGGTGAACGCCGGGGTTTTTAGTTGGCTTGGATATCATCATTTCAATCGCAGGTGTGTATTAAAGATTTAGCGTTGGCGGGCACGCCTGGTATGCGCCGCGTGGTCGCTGCGGCTAAACGGGTCTGTTGAGGTGGTTGGAGATATGCGCGAAATCGGGCGCTAACTATCAATCCACCCGGACGCCCTGTTTTTTCAGGAAGTCTTTCAGGTCGCCCATCTGGGTGTTGAAGACCTCGTGGTCGTAGTCTTCCTCGAGCTTCTGGATGTGTTCGAGCAGCTCTTCCTTCTTGCCGACCGCCTTGGTGAGTTTGCGTTCCCAGCGGTCGCTGCTCTTGCGCAACTTATCGAAGTCCAGGGTCAGGTCGAGGATCGCCGCGAGCTTACGGGCGACGGCCTCGATGCTCTTGGCGTTGATGCCCTCGATGTAGGCGGGGATCTCGGCGGAGAGGTTCGTCATCGTCATCCCGGCGTCATTGGCGCGGGTCAGCATGTGGGTGGCCACGCTGGCGGGGCCCTCGTAATTGCTGAACTTGATGCCAAGTGTTTCCAGGCCGGGCTTGATCGATTCTTCGGACACGGTGGCGAACAGCCTGGGCTCGCGTGTGTGCGGGACCGTGCCCCCGAAGCTGCCGATGAAGTAGATCGAATCGACGCCGATCGCCTTGGCGACGTGGAACACGCAATCGGTATACAGCTGCCAGGCGTTATTAGGCTCTTCACCCTGAAACATTACCAGGTTGTGTTCCTTGGACGTGTAAAACGTATTGGTCGGCTCCTGATACGTCTCGATCTGCCCTTCCTCGATATTCACGTGCGGGCGGAACATCGCGGTCACTTCCATCGACCCCGGGAAATTGACCAGGTAAAAAGGGTCCGGCTGCATCACCGCCACCTCATCCGCGCCCAGCTGCTCGATCAACCAGCCCAGTGTGCCGGTCGAGACCTCCCCGCCGTCCATCCAGCCGTCCAGCGCGAGCACCATCCGGGCACCAGGCATCTTCGGCAGCTTGTCGTATTGCAGGGGGTGGGGCTTCATGGGGTCGTGTATGGTTACATAGCACTATCGGTTCTAAACGCTCACGCCTTCATTCTACCCGGATCGTTGATGCACTGGCTGACCAGCGCGGTCCAGCCGGTCTGATGGCTTGCACCGAGGCCCCGGCCGGTCTCGCCGTGGAAATACTCGTGGAACAGCAAAAGGTCGCGGAACGCCGGGTCGTTGGCGTAACGTGTGTCCCCGCCGTGGCAGGGGCGTTGCCCGACAGGGTCGGCCTCGAACAGCCGGACGAGCCTGCGTCGTATCTCGTCCGCCGCCTCGCCGAGGCTGAGCATGTTGCCCGAGCCTTTCGGGCACTCGACACGGATCGTGTCGCCGTAGAACCGGTCATAGCGTTCGAGCGACTCGATCAGCAGGTAGTTCACGGGGAACCAGACGGGGCCGCGCCAGTTGCTGTTGCCGCCGAAAAGGTAGCTGTCGGACTCACCGGGCACGTACCCGACCGAATAGCCAGCGCCGCCGGCCTGAAAGTGGTAGGGGGCCTGGCCGTGCGCCCGCGACAGCGACCGGATGCCGTAGGGTGAGAGGAACTCGTCTTCGTTTAAGAGGTATTCGAGGATGCGCTCAAGCCGCCCGCGTGTCGGGATCGCCAGCAGGTATAGGTTGTCCTGGTCACTCCCCGAGCAGCTCATGCAGCTGATCGTCCGCGCCAGGTCCGACCGGTTCTTCAGGAACCAGTTCATCCGTTTCTTGAACCCCGGCAGTTGATCGATGTCCTCACCCTTGAGAATCTCCGCGGCGTACAGCGGGATCAGCCCGACCATCGAACGCACGCGCATCGGTGTGCTCTTCCCCGCGAGCCGCAACTGATCGTAGTAGAACCCGTCCTCTTCGTCCCAGAGCCCCGCGCCGCCGAGGTTGTTCATCGCGTCGGCGATGTGGATGAAGTGCTCGAAGAACTTGCTGGCCAGGTCTTCATACTCCGGCTGCTCGCGCGCCAGTTCCAGCGCCATGGACAGCATCGTCCCGCAGTAGAACGCCATCCAAGCCGTCCCGTCCGCCTGCTCCAGCGTCCCGCCGACGGGCAGGGGTTTGGAGCGGTCGAACACCCCGATGTTATCAAGGCCCAGAAACCCGCCGGTGAAAAGGTGCTGTCCGTTTGCGTCCTTGCGGTTGACCCACCATGTAAAATTCAGCAGCAGCTTCTGGAACGCACGCGCAAGAAACTCCGTGTCCCGCCCGCCCCGCTTGCCGGTCATCTTGTACACGCGCCAGCACGCCCAGGCGTGTACCGGCGGGTTGACATCACCGAGCGCAAATTCGTAGGCGGGGATCTGGCCATTGGGGTGCATGTACCATTCGCGCAGCATCAGCAGCAATTGTTTCTTGGCGAACCCAGGGTCCAGCCTCGCGAAGCTGATGGTGTGAAACGCCAGGTCCCACGCCGCGTACCACGGGTACTCCCACTTATCCGGCATGGAGATCACGTCGCGGTTATACAGGTGCGACCACTCTGAGTTGCGACCGACATTCCTTTGAGTGGGCGGCGCGGGTTGCGCCAGGTCGCCCCGCAGCCAGTCGCGCACGGCGTAGTAGTAGAACTGCTTGGTCCACAGCAGCCCGGCGTCCGCCTGCCGGCTGATCCGCCTGTGCTCGTCGCTCACACACGCAGGCGTGCACGATTCATAGAAAGCATCCGTCTCTGCCAGGCGCTGATCAAAGGCCCTGTCGAAGCCTGGGCCGAATGGCTCGGCCGGTTCTTCCTCGATCGAGTGAAGCCGTAGGTCCACACTCACCGAGCCGCCTGCCGGGATGTTTAGCCTGTAATGGACGGCTGATTTTGTCCCATGGTGTTCCGGGTTCACCGCGTCGGCTTCGCCGTGGACGATATACCGATCGAACGCATCTTTAACGTACCGGCCCGGGTTCGGCTTCCCGTACAGACGCTGTTGGTTCGTGTCGTTCTCGGTGAACAGCCAATTGCCCGTCGTCCCGTCCGAGGCGTGAGCGGCGTGAAACCGGAAGCCGCCTAACGTGCCGTGTTTCGCGTCGACGACACCAGTCGCGTTGAGCTTTAGGGTCGGCCGTTCCCAACACCCCTCGTCGCCGCACCCCCAAACCCACGTATTGCGGAACCAGAGCGTCGGCAGCAGGTGCAGTTCCGCCGCCTCGGTCCCGCGGTTATGCACCGTCACCCGGATCAACACATTGTTCGGTGAGTCTTTTGCATACTCCGCGAACACATCAAAGTATCGCCCATCCTCAAACATCCCCGCGTCCGCAAGCTCGAACTCGCCGTGTGTCTTGTCGCGGTTAGCGTTCTCCTCCACGAGCCGGGTGTAGGGGTACTCACGCTGCGGGTACTTGTACAGCCCCTTCATGTAGCTGTGGGTCGGCGAGGAGTCGAGGTAGTAGTAGAGTTCTTTGACATCCTCGCCGTGGTTGCCCTGCGGGCCGGTGAGGCCAAACAGCCGCTCTTTCAAGATCGGGTCCTTGCCGTTCCACATCGCCAGCGCGAAGCACA
>JAJDCW010000038.1 GCA_029260635.1 Phycisphaeraceae bacterium
TCGTATTCCGTCGGCGAACACAGGCTAAATTTATCTGACTAAGAGACATTCAAGTATACTACTGCCCGGCTATTACGGCCGGGCTTTTTCATGAATGTTGTGAGTTAGAATCTCATCACCCGCTTTGATAAAGCCCCTCCCAGCCAACAGGCTAGGGAGGGCTTGTTCGTTTAAATCTATACGCTCCAAGCAATTACGCTCTTCAGTGCGATCTTAGATGTGATTATTCGGGGGCAGGCCAACACCATGAATCACCCCGGAATGGAACCTTGGATACCGCTCTCCGCCTGAAACAAGAGGACTTTGGGTGTATTCCATGGCGGGGTGCTATACTGTCTGCTCAATATCACGATGGCGTAATCGAGATGAACCCTTATGGGAAATATCGGATAGACAACCCTTGCTGTGGATTAGCCGGAATACTGTGTATTTCGGCAACACTACGGCACACAATTTTAGGAATTAGACAATGGCAGAAGGTACCATCAAGCGGCTCACGGACAAAGGCTTTGGATTTATCAACACAGGGGCCGAAAAAGACCTGTTCTTTCACTCGTCAAGCCTCCAAGGCGTAAGCTTTGACGACCTCCAGGAAGGACAGCGAGTGAGCTTCACCGAAGGACGTGGAGAGAAGGGGCCATGTGCCGAAAACGTCTCACCGGCCTGACCCCCTCGGGAAAACCTGATCCAGGATTTGTGAAAGAATCCAACCGGCCGTAGGCCGTAAAGTTTTCCTTGTGAAGAATCGGCGTAGTGCCGAGCAGATTATGACCGGGCTGCGTTACGCTGGTTGTTCGACCACTACCGGATATTAAAGCCCTCCCAGCCAACAGGTTGCGGAGGGCTTGTTCGTTCTTATCTGTACGCCCCAAGCCATTTCGCTCTTCGATGTGAGTTTTCGGGGTAGATACTCAGGCTGGGGGAAGCGCCTTGTAGATGGTATGAACATCGAAAATATAATTATTTGACCCCCTCCGGAAAACCTGATCCAAGGAATATGAGAGAATCCACCCGGCCGTAGGCCGGAAAGAACTCCTCGTGAAGAAGCGACACAGTGCAGAACAGATCGTGAAATGTCCCACCTTGTTGTGAATAGGTTCCGGCGTAGTGTGTGCTCAACAGCCTACAAAAGAGGCTGATGAAGTACATGCGGTGCCTCGAACCAAGAAACGACAACTGCAATGGCACACAGCCTCAAGCCGCTGGTGCAGGCGTTACACAGGCAAACGGTTGGGCGGGAAGGTTTGTGCCGTGCTCAGTTATTTATAACGGGGATGGTTTTGTTGGTGGTGGTGCCCGGCCAATTGTCGGTGCGGAAGGGGGAGGCGGGGAGGCCCTGGGTGTTGTAGAGGTTGCAGCCTTCGGGGTTATCCGACCAGGCGTAACGGACGGCCACCGGGTTGGGCACGTCTTCGCTTGAGACGATGACGGTGTTGCCATCGATGATGGCGTCGGCCCAGACGAAGTTCTTGTCATTGCCCGCGATCTCGAAGCGTTTTAGCGGGCCGTCTTTGGCGGTCAAGCCGCCCGGGGCGGGGGTGAAGTGCAGGCGGATCTGGTCGGACTCGATCGTCATGTATTGGTATTGCGGGCCGGTGTAGGCGAGTTCGGTTTGGCCGTACTCAATAGCCAGGGCGCACAGCGCGAGCCGGCGGGCGACCTCCTGTTTGTTGCGTGGGTGGATGTCGTCGGCTTCACCGAGGTCGATGGCGACGGCCATGGCGGTGTTGGACAGTGACAGGGCCATGGCTTGTGCTTCACGGAGTTCGGCCCAGGTGCTGGGGCCGGGCCGGTCCGCGGCGGGTTGGTAGTTGGCGAGCTGGACGAAGTAGAACGGGAAATCCCCCTGCCCCCAGCGGCCGCGCCAGTCGTGGATCAGCAGCGGAAACAGCGATCGGTACTGTTCTGCGCGGGTGGCGTTCTGTTCGCCCTGATACCAGATCGCGCCGCGGATCGTGTAGGGGATCAGGGGGTGTACCATGGCGTTGAACAGGTTGGCCGGGCGGCGCTGGTTGTCGGCGGGTGCGCGTTGACCGGACTGGTCTTCGCCTGTCTGGTAGTTTCGGGCGGCTCTGTCCCAGGTATCCAGGATGTCGCGTGCTTCGGGCAGGGACTCGAGCGCTGTACGGCTGGTCCAGGCTTCGCTCGGCGTGCCGCCCCAGGACGAAGCGATCAGGCCGATGGGGACATCGAGTTTCCGGTTCAGTTGTTTACCGAAGCAGTAGGCGACAGCGGAAAACTTTGCGACGCTGTCGGGTGTGGCCGGTTGCCAGGACGCTTCGAGGTCGTGGCTTGAAGTGCTTGAGGTTTGATTACGCACTTTAAATAATCGGATGTCGGCTTGGTCTGCTTCTTTGAGTATCTGTTCGTAGCCGAGGATGCCCGAGTTGTAGTCAGGGGCGACGGTCATTTCCATATTGGATTGGCCGGAGCAGAACCAGACATCGCCCATGAGGATGTCGGTGATCGTGATCGCTTCTGATTGCGTCGATACGATCATCTCGTAGGGGCCGCCGGCGGGCATGGGGTCGAGGGTGACGGACCACAGGCCTTGCGGGTCGGATTCGGTGTTATGGATTTGCGAGGCGATATGTAGTTCGATGGGCTGCCCGGGGGGTGCCCACCCCCAGACACGGACGTGCTTGTCGCGTTGCAGGACCATGTGATGATTAAGTACGCCGGGGAGTTTCAGTCTGGTTGGCGGGTCGATGGGCGGCGAAGATGATGGGGACGTCTTGGATGACTGCGTGGGTGACAGCCAGAGCAGCAGACACGCGACGATGAGGATCAGCGATCCAAACAACAGTGTGGGGACGAGTCTCTTCATGGGGTTCCGCCAGATATTCAGAAGAATAAGCACGAAGAAATTACTTTAACACACATATGCGACGGGGTCTCGAATGCAGGTGGGCTCGGTGGCACCAGCGAAGGGCGTGGTCGATCGGGTCATCCTAAAGGGTGCGGCCAGTGGTAGAGTGGTACACTTAGGCCGTCAAAATCCAGGATGAATGTATTGGTTAATAGACTCATCAAGAAGGCCGTGGATGCCTGCACGACATGGGCCTCGCATCGTGCGATCGATCTCGGGTTAAAGCACGGGCAGCGGAAGTATGTGCGTTTCGTGGTCGTTGGGACGGGACGGTCGGGGTCTAACTTCCTGCGTGGGCTGCTCAACGCCCACCCCGCGGCGCTGGCTCTAGGAGAAATATTCAGGGAGCACGGCAGGATCGGCTGGGATATCCGGGGGTACCCGCGTTCGCGCAAGGTCATGACACTGTTTGAAAGACAGCCGGCCCGGTTTATCGAGCAGGTTGTATACAGGCGGTACCCCGGGGGGTTGAACGCGGTGGGCTTCAAGCTCTTTTATCACCACGCGCGGGACGAGTCGTGGGCACCGGTCTGGGATTATCTTAAGGACGATAAAGATATTCGTGTTATTCACCTGAAGCGGAAGAACCTGCTGAAAGTGCATCTGTCACAGTGCAAGGCCGATCGTACGGGGCGATGGATCAACACGCGGGGGGTGCGTGAGGCGACGGAGCCTATTGAATTGGATCATGACGGCTGCCTGGCGATGTTTGAGGAGACGCGGAGCGATGAGGAGGCTTGCGACAGGTTATTTGCTGAACATGAACTGCTGGGGATGAGCTACGAAGACCTGACGACGGATGAGGCGGGGCAGATCGTGCGGGTCCAGACATTTCTTGGGTTGCCGTCCATGCCCGTGAAGCCGAGCACATACAAGCAGTCGAGCCTGCCGTTGATCCGGTCAATCAGCAACTACGAAGACCTGAGGCGTCGGTTTGCGGGCACGCCATGGGAGGGTTATTTTGAAGATTGACGGCGTTCCTGAGAGCCGGTGATTGACCGATACATGTGGCAGCGTGCGGGTGGGAACGTGAAACTATTATTATAGTGGAAATAGTCGTATATTTCCGATAAATCATTCGTGTCGAATCCTCCAAACGATACTTGAAAAAACCTGCTATGGCATCCTCCCGGCCCACGGCATATATCGTTGTCTTGTTGATCGGCATGGCGGTGCTGTTCAATATCGAACGGCTGGATTTCGGCGCGGACAACCTGATCGACATCAGCTCGTATGTGTATGTGATCGCGAGCCTGGCGGCGGTGGCGGTGATCGCGATCCCCTGGCTGATGGGGTTGTCCCCCCTGTTGCTGATCGCGGGCTGCCTGGCTGTATATCTGGTCGCCAAGTTGCTTATCGAAGACGGGCACCCGATCATCGGTGGGCTTTATACCTGGATATCCATCGTCGAGGTCGTGATGCTGTCGGCGCTGGTGTTTATCGCTCATCACCTGGCGCATGCGCTGCGTGATTTTGAGACGGCGTACGGCAAGACACGGCTGGCGGATGTCCGGCGGTCAGCAGATCCGCTGATCTCGGCGGCGCAGATGGTTCAGTCGGCATTCGCGTTGTGTCGCCGGCATGGCCACCCGTTGGCGGTGGTCGTGGTGGTGCCCGATGCCTCCAAAGACACGCCGGTATCGGGGACACGCCTGATCGAGCGGGTGATGCCGCAGCTACGCGGCACGGACCTGTTGATGGAGCAGGCCAGCGGCGGGCACCTGGTGGTTGTGTGCCAGCAGACGGAAGCGATCGGCGCGAAGACATTGATACGACGCATCCACGCCATGACCGGTCAGCAGGCGGAGGAAGGGGTTATTTGTGCCATGGCGTGCTTCCCGGACGACGGCGTGACGTTTGAGGCCCTGGTACATTGCGCGGAGGACCGGCTCAAGATCGACCCGATGGATCGCGGCGGCGATGATCCGCCCACGTCGGCCAAGGCGGACCAGGGGGGGGATGAAGAATCGGACCCCGTGGCGGAAGAGGAAGCGACGCTCTTTGAACGCGTGCCCTGGTTTGGGAAGGTCCGCCCCGATGGACGCTGGTTGCGTGGGCACAAGTACCTGATCGCCAAGTGTGCGATGGATGTGACGCTGGTCCTTGTGACGATGCCGATTTGGTTGTTGTTTTTGGGCGTGTGTGCGCTGCTGATCAAGTTGGATTCCCCGAGTGACCCGGTTATTTTTCATCAGCCGCGCACGGGCATGGGTGGCAAGCGGTATACGATGTACAAGCTGCGCACGATGGTCCGTGATGCCGAGAAGCTCAAGGACCGGCACGCGGCGCAGAATCAGCGGCAGTGGCCCGACTATAAGATCGAGGGCGACCCGAGGGTCACGCGGGTCGGTCGGTTCCTGCGGAAGACCAGCCTGGATGAATTGCCCCAGCTATTTAATGTATTGAAGTGGGACATGAGCCTGGTCGGTCCCCGCCCGACTTCTTTTGAATCGGGGGAGTATCAGCACTGGCAGACAGCGAGGCTTGAGGTGATGCCGGGCATCACGGGGCTTTGGCAGCTGATCGGGCGCGGCGACGCGGGGTGGGGCGAGCGCGTTCGGCTTGATATCGCCTACATCGAGCGGCGGTGCCTTTGGTTGGACATCCAGATCCTGGTGCGCACGATACCGGCGGTGATCTTCGTGCGGGGTGCGTACTGATGCCGCGCCGGTCGAAGGTGGCGTACATCATGTCGCGGTTCCCGCACCTGCCGGAGACATTTATCCTCCGAGAGATGCAAGAGCTTCGTCGGCTGGGCTGGGAAATTGCGCTGTACCCCCTGGTTGTACAGGAGTCGGCGGTGGTTCACGACGAGGCCCGGGCGTGGATGCCAGAGGTCCGCTGCCCGGGGATGTTCAGGCCCGGGATTATTGGGCGTGCGTTGATGACGCTGGTACGCCAGCCGATCCGCATGGCGTCTCTCCTTGGCGAAGTCATATGGCATAATCGGGCGAGCCCGGGGTTCCTTCTGCGCGGGCTGATGATGTTGCCCAAGGCGGCGTGCGTGGCGGGGATGATGAAACGGGAAGGCGTCGAGCATATCCACGCCCATTACGGGACACACTCGGCGTTATTCGCTTATCTGGTCCACCGGCTTACAGGGATCAGCTATAGCGTGACGGTTCACGCGCACGACATCTTTGTTTGCCGGGCCATGCTCGGGACAAAGCTCAGGCACGCCGAGTTTGTCGTTGCGATATCCGAGTTTAATCGTGAGTACCTCGGCAAGAGGGTTGGGCTCTGGGTGCGGGAGAAGACGCACGTGATTCGGTGTGGGATCGATCCGGACCAGTACGCCTCAGCCGGCGGGTCGCCCCGGTCGGGCGGGGTGTTTGAGATATTTAGTATTGGCAGCCTCCAACCCTACAAGGGGTTTGCGCATCTGATCCGCGCGTGTGAGCTGCTCCGTGATCGAGATATAAACTTCCGATGCAGGATCGTGGGCGAGGGTGTGTTGAGGCAAGAGCTTCAGGCGATGATCGACAAAGCGGGTATGGGCGACCGTGTCGAGCTTGTGGGAGCCAAGACACAGCAAGAGGTGGCGGGGATGCTGCCCGAAGCGGATTGCTATGTCCAGCCCAGTGTCGTGACGCCGTCCGGCAAGATGGAGGGGATACCGGTCGCGATCATGGAGGCGTTGGCCTGTGCCCGGCCGGTGGTGTCCAGCAAGCTATCGGGTATCCCGGAACTGGTTGAGGACGGCTTGACGGGATACCTGGTGCCTCCGGGTGACGCGGAAGCGTTATGCGAGCGTCTGGCGCTGGTACATGCGGAGCCCGATAGTGCGAAAAGATTGGGGATGGTGGGGCGGGCACGGGTGCTGGATGAATATCGGCTTGATCAGAATGTGGACCGGTTAGCAGGTCTGTTTAAAGATACAATCCTTGTGAAGCAGACGTAAAGCGTATGCACGGGCATGGAAAGACGGGTGGCGGGCCACGTCAATGGAATCATGTTTATGAAAGACTTGCTGCGGGTGGCGTATCGTGCCCTGCTTCGGGATGACCGGGGGCTGGTCCTGCTTGTATTTATCCTTTACACAAGGATCTCGGCACAACTCAGCGCGTATCACGGCATCAACCGGGTGATGACCCTGGTGATGGGTGTGCTTGCTTTGGCGATTGTTACGCGCTGGTTGATCGATGGGGAGAGGACTCGGTACTGGGTTAGGCCGGCGCTGTGGATCGGGGTGTACATCACGATCTGCATGGCATCGATCCGTGGAGCGGAGGAGCCCGATCGCGCCTGGGCGGGGATTGAATTTCTTTTTAAGAGCACCCTGCTCGTGATGGTCCTGGTGACGCTGGTTCATTCCGCTGAGAATCTTCGGCGGGTGGTGTGGGCGGTGATCTTTGCGGGCATCGCGATGGGCTCGATCTGCACGGTTCAGAGCCTGCTGGGCTTATCTGAAAACCACCTTGGTGGGTTTGCCGTCACACAGTACAGCCATATCGTGGGAAAACTGCACGCGTTTCGAGCGGGGGGAACTATCAATGATCCAAATTACTTCGCGCAGGTGATGGTAGTGGTCTTCCCGCTGGCGATAGAGCGGCTGTGGGCGGCAAGGCAGAGGCTCCATCTGATTTTGCCGGCGTGGGCGCTGTTTGTCAGCCTGTACACCGTCGTGCTGACGTATTCCCGGGCAGGTGTGTTGGCGATCTTTGTGATGGTGGTCCTGCTGATGCCGATGCTGGTCCGCCGCCGACCCCGACCGATCAACCTGGCGGTGATGGGCGTGGTATTGTTAGCACTGGTGCCTATACTGCCCGAGGGCTATGTCAGCCGGATGACCGGACTCCATTATGTGATGCGGGACGACACTACCAAGTCCGACGAGGCCAAGACGACTTCGCAGAAACTGCTTGAGGAGCCCAGCTTCCGTGGTCGACTCAGCGAAAACATCGTCAGCCTTCAGATGTTCCGTGACCACCCGCTGCTTGGGGTGGGCTTGAATAACTACCAGGTGAATTACCAGCGGTATTCACAGCCGCTGGGTCTGGACCCGCGGACGGAAAGGCGCTCGGCACACAACCTGTACCTGGAATCGTTTGCCGAGACGGGGCTGCTGGGCGGTGTGGTATTCTGCAGCATGCTCTGCGTGCTCGTCTACGGGGCCAGGCGGACCAGGCTAGAACTCAAGCGACGCGGAGATGTTGAACAGGCGGAATTGGTTTCGGCGGTCACGATCGGGGCGATCGGTTTCTTTGTGGCTGCGGTATTCCTGCACGCATCCTTTGCTTATCACATGTGGTTCCTGATCGGCCTGGGCTTTGCAATGCCGCGGGTGGCCGAGGCGACAGAATGAGCCTGAGGCGAGCGACCGTTATCGGTGGGGTGTGGAGCTACGGCACGTTCGCGGTCGGCAAGGTTCTGATCTTCCTGAGCACGGTTGTGTTGGCCCGCCTGCTGGTCCCCGCCGACTTCGGCTTGCTGGCGTTGGGGCTGGTTACGATCAACTACCTGGACCGGGTAAGCGGGATGGGGGTCGGGGCGGCGCTGATCTACCGCCAGGAGTCGCCACGGCGCAGCGCGGGCGTTGCCTTGACGCTGGCCGTCCTGATCGACGCGGCGCTGATGTTGGCGGTGATCCTAGCTGCGCCCTGGATCGCGGCCGCGTTTGAGAACCCGGCCATCACGTCGATCGTGCGTGTGCTGGCGGTCGGCTTCTTTGTCGCGAACCTTAAGAATATCCCCGAGTCTCTGATCCGTAAGGACCTGGCGTTTCATAAGCGCGTCGTCCCGGAGCTTGGCAAGAGTTTTATCAAGGGCGGCGTGGCGATCCTGATGGCGTGGTGGGGCTGGGGCGTATGGAGCCTGGTCTGGGGGCAGGTGGCTGGGGGCGCGGCTTCGATGGTGCTGTACTGGGCGCTCTGCCGAAGCAGGCCCCGGTTTGCGTATGACCGTGAGATCGCCGGTTCGATCCTTGCGTATGGCGCGCCGATTGTGATGCTGGCCCTGCTGGGCACCGTCTGCAACAGCCTGGATTACATCTTCATCGGCCTGCGGATGGACGCGGATCAGGCGGGGTACTACGCGATGGCGTTTCGGATGCCGGAGCTGGCGATTCTTAGCGTCGGGTATTCGATGAGCCACGTGTTATTCCCCGCCTATGCAAAAATCCAACACGCCCGGGAACAGATCCGTGGTGGGTATCTGATGACGCTTCGGTACCTGACCATGCTCACGGCACCGTTAAGCGTGGGCCTTTATCTGGTAAGCCCAGAATTCGTGACGGTTTTTTATTCGCAGCGTTGGGAACCTTCGATTACGGTGATGCAGATGCTGTCACTGTACGCGTTGGTCTTGTCGCTGTCCGGCAACGAGGGAGATGTTTACAAGGCGGTCGGTCGGCTGGATGTTCTGTATAAGCTGATGCTGGTGCAGGTGGTTTTGATGGGGCCGGTGTTGTGGTATGCGGCGGGGCACGGGATCTACGCGGTGTCGGTCGGACTGGTTGCTATGGGGGGGCTGCTATTAGTCTTGCGTCTTGCGGTCGTCGGCCGCTTCCTGGGTATTAAGATGCGGGATCTATATAAAGCGCTTGGCCCGGCGGTGATCGGAACCTTAGTTATGTTCATTGGGACGTGGGCCGTCAGGTGGGGCTTGGCCGATTACGGCCCGGTGATGAAGCTGGCGGTTTCAGTGGTGGCCGGTGGGTTCCTGTATGTGGCGGCGCTGCGGGTGCTATATCCCGGCCTGGTGAAGCAGGCGGTCTCGATCGCCGGCCTGTCCAGGAAGGCGGCGAAGCCATGACGGCGATACTATTTTGGGCCAGCGTGTTTGCGGTCTTTTATGTGTATGCCGGGTATCCGATGATGTTGACGGCGCTGGCGCGGGTGCGCAAGCCGATCGATTATGCGAGCCAACCGCCCTACCGTCCTACCGTCACCTTGATAATCGCCGCGTATAACGAGCAGGCGGTGATCGGTGGCAAACTGGATAACACCCTTGCGAGCGGATACCCGGAAGAACGTCTACAAATCATCGTCGCGGCGGACGGGTCGGATGACCAGACCGTTCCGATCGTTCAAGGGTATGCGGACCGGGGTGTGGCGTTGAGCTATTCGCCTGAACGGCTCGGCAAATCAGCCGCGATCAACCGCGCGATGAGTATGGCTAAGGGTGAAGTCATTATCTTCTCGGATGCAAATAATCATTACGAGCACCAGACCCTGACGCGGCTGGTACAGCCTTTTACCGACCCCGGGGTGGGCGCGGTCAGCGGCGCGAAGGTGATCCGGTCAGAGGACGGCCAACTCGGCGAGGCGGAGGGGGCTTACTGGAAATATGAATCGTTTATCAAGCGCCAGGAAACCAGGCTGGGGTCGTGTACCGCGGTGGCGGGTGAGATACTGGCGGTGCGCCGCGGTCTGGTGGCACCGATCCCGGACCGGGTGATTAACGATGACTTCTATCTGGCGATGCACGTGCTGCGCCGGGGATTCCGGATCGTGTATGAGCCCGGGGCGAGGTCGGTGGAGCGGGGATCGCTGACGGAGCGCGACGAGGCGATGCGCAGGGCGCGGATCGTGGCGGGCCGTTACCAGGCGATGCGGATGTCGCCGAGGTGCCTCCCGTGGTGGAGGCCTGTAGTTGTCTGGCAGGTGCTGTCACATAAATTTGCCAGGCCCCTGGTGCCGATCTTTATGATCGGGGCGCTGGTCGCCAACCTCGTTGCGGTGGCGGCACCTCCGCGAACGGGCGATGATGGGTTCTGGCGATTGGTGGAGCCTTACAACTGGATCGCGTTGGGTTTGCAGGGGCTGTTTTACATGACCGCCCTGCTGGGTACATTTGTGAAAGGGCGAGGCGTGTTTGCAAGGATTGTATACATCCCGAGCTTTCTTGTGAGGAGCAACCTTGCGGCGTTGATCGGGTTGTTCCGCTTCGTGTCGGGTCGGCAGACACCGATCTGGCAACGGGTCGATCGGCAGGAGGAGGGGTGATGTCGGCCGATCGTACGCGGGTGATGTATATGATCGATGCTCTGGGCCATGGTGGCGCGGAGCGCAATCTGTTCGGGTTTCTCAAGCATCTGGATACTCAGCGTTATGAGCCGAGGGTGTGTGCGCTGTCGGTGAAACAAGGCAACGTGGTCGCGGAGGATATCCGGGCGCTGGGGGTTGAGGTGGACCTGCTAGAGGTGGGCCGGTTGCTGGACCCAAGAGGAGGCAAGCGGTTGCGGGGCTACCTGAATGAACATCGGCCAGCGGTCCTGCACTCGCACCTGGATTACGCCGCCATGCTTGGCGGCCGGTCGTGCCGGGCGCTGGGTATCCCGCACGTGACCACGCTGCACACGATGGATGGCTTTGCATGTCATACACGGGCGTACTGGCGGCAGCGCTTGCTGTACCGCTCGCTACAACAGTCATGCAGCCGGGTGATTGCGGTCTCGGAGTCTGTCCGTACTCATCATCTGCAACGGTCGGGCTTGGATGCGGGGAAAGTCATAACCATCCATAACGGTATTGAATTACAACGCTTCGGCCCTGTAACACGGGAGCGGCGCGATGCCGTGCGTGCGTCGTTTGGCGTCCCACCCGATGCCCCGCTGATCGTAACGGTCGCGGTGTTGCGTCCCGCCAAGGGTATTCAGCACCTAATTGACGCGGTGCCAGCGATTTGTAATACGCAACACGAGACCCGCGTGCTTATCATCGGTACCGGTTCACATGAGTCGTCTTTGAAAGATCAGGCGGCGGCGCTGGGCGTGGCCGAGCGTGTGATCTTCGCGGGACACCGCGAAGACGTGCCCGCCTTGCTCGGGGCGGGCGACATCTTCGTCTTGCCAACCCTGCGAGACGCGTTGCCGACGGTTGTGATCGAGGCGATGGCGGCGGGCACGCCCGTGGTGGCAAGCGGTGTCGATGGTTTGATGGAGATGATTGATCACGGGGCAACAGGCCTGTTGGTGCCACCCGCCGATGCGTCTGAACTGGCCAGCGCGTGCTTGAAGCTGTTGAATCAATCGGCGTTGTCTGCTTCAATTACACGGGCCGCGGGCATTGCGGTGGAGCAGCGGTTCGGGATCGGCGTGCATGTAAAACGTGTGACTGAGCTTTATGAGGAAGTTATCACAAAGGCCGCGGGGGCAAATAGCCCATGAAAATCTTTGTTGTCGAACCAGTCGCGCAGGGCGGGCGGATACATTACGCGTATCAGCTCTGTAAGGCGCTCGCCGAACACGGCGCGGAGGTGGTGCTTGTCACGGCTGATGAGTACGAATTGGACGGGTTGCCACACAACTTCCGAGTCGATAAGTGTCTTAGGCTGTGGAACGCGTTCGATCCCAAATCGATGCGGCCACCGAACGGAAAGACCGCAAAGGCCTGGCGAAGAATCACCCGGTCTGTCAGGCGGCTGACCCGCGCGTTCCGCATGATGCGTCAGTACAGGGTCTTGAATCGCTACCTAATCGATCAGAAGCCCGACGTGGTTCAGTTCGGCATCATCCACTACCCCATCACGGCCCGTTTCCTGGCCAGGCTCCGTCGCCGGGGCATGATCCTGTCGCAGGTCATGCACGAGTACGAGCTGCGTGAACGGGCGGGGTCGCGGATCGCTTCACTGATAACCCAATTGCAGGGGAAGACATACCATCACCTCGACATCATCTTCTTCCACGGCGAAGACCCGCGCCAGAGATTTCTTTCTATGTTCCCCTACCCCAAAGATCAAACACATCTGATTGAGCACGGCAACGTAGCGCTGTTCCTCCCCACATCAAAAACAGGCCAAGCGGTATTCGATGTGGATCGTTATTACCAACTCGAAGCGAACGATCCTGTCATATTATTCTTTGGCATCCTGCAGCCCAGCAAGGGCCTGCCCGATCTGATCGAGGCGTTTGCGGAAGTCAGTCAGCAATCTCCGCGTGCAAAGCTCCTCATCGTCGGCTACCCCTCGAAGCACATCAATATCAGTAGCATCCAACGGGCTATCTCCGGGTCTGGCGCCGCGGATCGGATTATCCTGGACACGCGTTACGTGCCGATTGAACAGGTGGGCGATCTGGTCAGGCGGGCCTGTGTCGTGGTCTTCCCGTATCTAAGCGGGACACAGAGCGGGGCTTTGCAGGTGGCCTACGCGTTTGGCCGACCCGTGGTGGCGACGACGGTGGGTACGATGCCACAGGATGTGGAGGATGGACGCAGCGGCCTGCTCGTGCCGCCGGGCAACCCGGCACGTCTGGCCGAAGCGATCCATGAGATTGTGTCGGACCCACAACGGGCCGAACAGATGGGCGCTCACGCCGAGCACCTGTCGGATACACGCTTCGCCTGGGGGCCGATCGGGGCTGGTATTTTAGATGTTTACCAAAAGAGGGTCCGTGAGAAGTAATCCCTATTATCGCGGGCGCGAGACTAATAGACAATCCATCAGTTCTTGGGTATGTAATCGAACTTCTGCTCACCGATGGAGGCTTCGTACATCAAGCCCTTGCCGCTCAGGGTGAAGACGGCGACGCCGTGTTCGTAATCAGCATTGATCTATGCGTCGGCTGCGGCGGCCACCGCGGATGCCTGGGCGGCGACGACGTGGCCCGTGTACTGGATCGGGTCGCGCTGCAGCGAGGTGCATTGCCGGAGAAGATCCGGGTTGACAACGGGACCGAGTTTACGAGCAAGCGGTTGGATCAGTGGGCGTATCTGCGTAAGGTGCGTCTGAACTTCAGCCGTCCCGGAAAGCCTTCGTATAACGGCATAATCGAGGCGTTCAACGGCCGAGTGCGAGCCGAGTGCTTGAATGAGAACTGGTTCTTGAGCCTGGAGGACGCGAAGGAGAAAGTTGAATCCTGGCGTTGTCATTATAATATGGATCGTACCCACAGCGCCTTGGGCAACCTTGCCCCCGAAGAGTTCGCTGCTTCATCCGGCCAGGCTAGCCTGGCCGGATGAAGCCCCAAAGCTCAACCTCGGCTTGGTACAGCTTCGGGAGGTAAGCGCAGGTCCCTGACCCGTCACATACCGCTTATTCTCGTGACCAATCAGAAAAGATCTACGTCCAGAACCGTCTCATTGAACACGGCCACGAAATATGTAATTGGCTGCAACGCGGTGCCTGTTTCTATGTCTGCGGCGACGCCAAGCGGATGGCACGTGATGTTGATGACGCGATGCACAAGATCGTGTGTGACCACGCAAACATGAATGAAGCCGCTGCGAAGAAATTCCTAAGCGACCTAACGTCGCAGGGCCGGTATCAACGCGATGTCTATTGATCGGAATACTTAATTAGGTAATCGTCTCCGTAGGCTCCACCAAGGCTCATCCTCTGAAGCCCGGTATTACTTCTTGTGTGCCACTAACATGCCGACGGTGTGGGGTGGTACTTGCAGGTTGGTAAGCGACGTCTGTATAAACCCTTCGGCCTTCAACAAGGCTACCAGCGCCTCGGGAGTATACACATGCCCCTGTTCTGTCCTGAGTGCTAAGCCAAGGGCATAAAGCGTGCGGTTGATATCGCCTTGTGGATCGCCCGGGAAGATATCAAGTATGACGATCCTGCCTTTGTTCTTGAGCGCGGCGTAAACCTTCTTAAATAGTGATTGGTTGCTGGCGGGTGTTTCCAGGTGGGTGACATTGCCCATGATGGTCAGGTCATAGGTATCCGCGCCGAGATCAACCTCGTGGTAGTTGCCCGGGGAGGTGCTTAGTTGGTTTTCGATCCCCAATTGCTGTGCTGTATTCACCGCAATCGGGAGGACCGCCGGCCAATCAACGGCGGTCACGGTGCTAGTGTCATCATGGCTTGCAAGTGTAAGGCTCCAGATCGCAGAACCCGCCCCGATATCGAGGATGTTCAGGTTATTGTTGTTTCCATCGGACCGTAGATGTATGGCCGCGGCTCCAGCCGCCGGGGCCAGCATCCAGCCTAAAGCGGCGGCCTGTTTCTGGTAATGCGTTTCACTCTGGGTCACCGAATCCATGGCTGTGATCGGCTTCCCCGTTTTGAGGTAACTAGGGAGGTGTCCCCAGTAGGGGTCACCTATCTCGCGGTATCCGCCACTAATAAGCATGGCAGCCAACGGAGTCAGTGTGAAAACCCGGTCACGATGTTGCACAAGCCCGAGGGTGCCGAGTACTTCCAGCAGCAGGTTTGTGGGCTCTTCCAGCGTCCCGCATGATGCCGCGATGTCTGACGCAGATTTAGGCTGTTTTGCTATCGCATCGAGTACGCCGTGCCGGATCGCCTCACGGTATACATGCGATGCGCCATTCATATTCATGAGCCGGAAGTAGTCAGCTCGGGTCTTTGTCTGGTCATTCATGATTGGTTGCCAATTGTGGCGACGGATACGGTGAATATCCCGTCCTCGTCGATCTCCATGGTGGTTTTCATGAACCGGGCTTCACGGACCAGTTCATCGAGTTCCTCCTGTGTCCGGCGTCGCATGATCCAAGGATTACCCTCCCGATTGGGCAATACCCTGGCGATCATCTCGACCTCCGGGTGCCAGGGCTGGCCGTCGTATATGAAAACGCCCCCGTCCTTCAGTGCCTTGGCGATGCCACGAAGTGACCGCTGAATCCGTTCGTTATCCGGGTATAGCTCATACAGCCCGCATGCGATCACGATACTGGGGGCGGGGCTCATGGCTGCCAGAGATTCTTCGTCGAATGCATCGCCGTGTTCGAACGTGACATTGGCAAGCCCTTTTTCCTTTACGAGCTTCCGTCCGGCTTCGAGATTGGGCTCCTGATAGTCTCGTAGGACCGCGGTGATATCGGGGTCTGCCAGTTTGGTAAGTGTGTCGAGGACATAACGCCCCTGGCCGGCAGCTATGTCTACGATATGAACAGGCCTCCCCGATTCCCTCTGCTGCTTGATTACATCGTAGAGCAGCCCTTCGATATTGATTTTCCGTTGGCGGACCGCGCGCCAGCCGACGTTGTTCAGATACATCCGGTCGAACACTTTGCCGATCAGCAGATCGCCCCGGGCCTTGTTCTGGTAGATGTAGTCGAGTGTGCGTCCGGAATCGAACCCGGAATGCCAGCCCAGCCGGATGCCACGGCCAAGGCGCCCCAGCGTATTCATGGCAAGCCGCTGACCGCTATACCGGCACCATTTTGGTGACAACTTTGTAAGGGGTTGAGAAAGCCTGTCGTACTCGTCTTTCGTAAAGCCTTGCTTGTCCGCATCCAGCAAGGGGGTGCGGGTCTGGTTGTTGTCAAAAGACGTGTTAATGAACTCCCGGATCTCATCTAGTACCAGCACACGGTCTTTCTCGTGGAGGATGTCGTGGTACATCCCGTCAAACACGCGCATCTTCTTGACAGACGAGCCAAGGCCGTCGAAGAACGCTTGTTGTGCGCCGACCTTGACAACCCAATCCGAACCACCCGCGAGCAGGAGCGTGGGGACACGGATAGCGCCGGCGTCAGCTATCAAGCGGGTTGCTGTGTCGTTCAGGTCAAGGAGTATGTTGACGGCGATCGCCTTGGCGATCAGGGGGTCATTATCGTATCGTGACGCCTGAACGGGATCGTGCGTCAGCATCTTCGCCTTGACGTAACTCTTGATAAACGACTTGCGTTTGCCTTTGATCTTCTGAAGAAGTCTTAGACCGGGAATTGCAAGTGGGATATAGAGCTTGACGCGCAGGGCCGGAGTGAGCAAGACCAATGACCTGATCTGAGGGGCGTAGTCATGTACCCAGGCGGCAACCGTTACGGCGCCGACGCTGTGGGCCACCACCACGGTGTCTTGTATTGCTATGCCGTGTTCCGCCAGGACGTGATTTACAAAGCAATCGATATCTTTAATGACACAGCCAAGGCTCGGCGCATATCCCCGTTCGCCCGGCGATCGGCCGTGTCCGCGTGCGTCCCATGCGAATATGGCCGTGTCTTGCAGACCGAGTTCTTCCACCACATCGCTGAAACGGCCGGAATGTTCGTGTCCGCGGTGAAATAGGAACACGGCTTTGCGGGCGGGCTGGTCGGGCAGCCATGCACGGTAAAACAGCTCGGTCCCGTCCCACGTGGCAAAGGTGTGTTCGGTCGAGCTGAAGGTGTCGGCCGATTGTGATAATGATTTGTCCAGCAGCGTCATACATGATCCTCCGGAGCGGCTATAGATGTGGCTTGAGTTGAATCGACTGATGCGAGAGCCGAAACGCTATTCTGTAGGTCATTACATATATCAACGACCGCGGATTTTCCTCGTTTCAGGTGCGAGTAGTGGCGCGGCTTGCCGATCATTATGCGGACACGCTTGGGGCTGGGGATGAACCGGCCCTTTGGCAGCGCCTCAAACGCGCCTTCGATCCGGCATGGTATGACGGGGACATCATTGCCCGCCAGCAGGTAGCCGATGCCCGGTTTGAAATCGCTCATTTCTCCGGTGGGCGAACGCGTGCCTTCTGGGAAGATCAACAATATCGTGTTTGGCCTGTCGAGTAGTCGTGTACACAGGCTCAGGCTCTGCCGGATGTTCGTGTGGCGATCGAAGGGCAATGCGTTGACCATTACCGCCGAGAAGGCTACCCGGGGGACGCTGACAAAGAAAAAATCCTTGGCCGCGGCCGGGAAAACTCTGTGTAGTGATTGAATAGGTAGCCCCGAAAGGATGCTGATCGTATCCAGGTGGCTGGTGTGGTTGGCGATCAGGACGTATGAACCATTATTGGGAAGGTTCTCACGGCCGGTTATCGTTAAGCGGTGATAGACGCGCATCCAAACACGGATCAATCCAGCCGCGATGAGTCGGAGGCTGTATACAAAAAGGTCTGGCTCACGGGGGACCCGCTGTAATCGTTCAATAACTGATTGATCGATATCTTCGGCTGTCTCGTATTTCCAGTCTTGCATCGAGGCAGACCTTTGCGTATAGCCAACGACCCGACGGCGTGCAATCACAGGGGCCTACGCCCCGGCTCCGCTAGATTATACAAGTTCCAGTTCACATCCGGTACGCATCAAAGGCTCCGGTAGTTCTGGAATCAGTAAATGCCGTGGTAGTAGTTGCTCAGATGGAAAAACAGGGGCGCGACATAGATCAGGCTATCGATCCGATCCAGGACCCCGCCGTGACCCCGGATGGTCTGGCCCATGTCCTTGATGCCGATATCGCGTTTGATCACGCTGAGGGACAGGTCCCCCAGTTGCCCGCCGACACCGACGACGAGGCCTATCAATAGGAGTTCAAGGGTGCCGAAGTGTGGGAAAGAAAAGTGTAGCACCCAAGGCAATACCATCGATACGGCTACCGCGCCTATGGCTCCCTCCCATGTCTTGTTCGGGCTGATGCTGCTACGGAGCGGGTGTCGGCCGAAGCACTTACCAAATACATACGCGGACACATCATTTATCTGGACGGCGAAGAGAAGATAGAGGAGGTACCCGTAGGCCCAGGAAGAGTTGGCTAGATACGTCGCGTGCCCGAACATCCAACCGATATACATGAAGCCGACGATCGCCAGGGCGATCACCTGGAGCTGACCAGCCGCACGGTTGCGCACGATGGGCACGGCTACGATCGCCGCGATGACGTAAACCGGCAGTGCCGCGTACAGGCCGTACCACCCGGGCACACCTAGAAAAGGATCGACCACAAAGGTTGTTACGCCACAGGCGATGAGCCCGAGGTAGACCACACAGGTCATCGTCCAGTCTCGATAAAGCCCGGTCGCACGGGCGTACTCCTTGAATCCGGCGAGTGCTACCAGGGTAAGCCCGAGGATCACAGCGATCCGGCCGAGGAAGACACCCCCCATGATTAAAGGGATCATGACAAGCCAGCCCCGGTATGATGCCCAAGCGTGCCCGACATCTTTCTTCAAGACCCACCGCAAAAAGGCGATTGATACGCCCGCGATCAGGAGCATCGTGGTGATCAGCACGAAATAAATCTTGAACACACCACTATCCATCGCCGCGCTAGGAGACATTACACGCTCTCCGAAGGGCCGTCAGCACGGTCGTGGCCGGTATCATCTGTATCAAGAGCTCGCATAATGCGCACGAGCCTGACGACCATGGTCTGAATGCAGCCGGCGATAATCAATATTAGTGTCCAGTCCAGTACCGTGAGGCCACCGTACACGATCTGTTCATCCCCCCACCACAGCAAGGCCAGTGTGGTCCAGGCTCCGATGTGTAGAGCCACCATCCGCCAGGGCTTAGACATCACCCCGCTGAACTCCCGCTGCACGCGTACCGCTTGCCCCAATATCCCGATGTAGGCGACCAGCAGGGCAAGGATCGTGACCCAGTAGGCGATCAACGGTTGGCAAAGGCCGCTGTGCGCCACGCCGACGAATATTAAAACATCGGAGATGCGGTCGGGCAGTTCGTTGATGACCTCACCGCGTCGGGAGGCTTTGCCTGATCCCAGGGCAACCATCCCATCGAGCATGTTCAACCACAGGCGGAGGTAGCAGAACGCGACGGCGATAATTAATAGTGCGGGCGTGTCCTGGGATTGCCAGAAACAGACCCCCGCCGCCGCAGAGGACACGATGGAAAGATAAGACACCGTGTCGGGCGAGATGTTTCGTTTCACGCAGAACGCGACGGCACCGTTGGCCGTCTGCCGGAAGATGGCCGCGATGCTTCGTCGTGAGTCGGGTTGATAATCTGCCATGTGCTCGATCTCGATGTCGCGGACATAATATGGGGGGATGGTGATACTACGACTCGATCCGCGCGTTCCCGATGCCCATGCAATACATCCCGGCCAATAGCAAGACCATGCCAAAGATGTGGATAAGCCTAATAGGTTGAGCGTAGATAAGCCACCCAAGGACCGCCGCCCATATAAAGGTCGAGGCATAGATCGGATAAAGCACCGTAACGGTCCCGCCCTTCTTGAAGGCGTAGGTGAAGAAGAACATCACCACGATATAACAGATCATGCCGGCCAAGACCCAGGGGGACCAGAGAAACGACAGGGCGCTCTCCCCCATGCGATCGGTCCCGATCTTGAATAAGTACTGTCCCCCTGCGCCAAGCAGCGCCGCGATCAACACACAGACTATCGATACCAGCGGAGTATTTAGCATAGGGACATCCTTGGTACTGGGAGGCATCGGCCGCAGTGGTTTGTTCTTGTTTGAGGCACACCGTTTCGTCCTTCTCCTACGCCGGGGTGCTCGCGTGCGATTTTTTCCGGGCAAGGAACCGCCTGGCCAGCCAGCCTATGACCAGGCCTGCTATCAGCGAGGCCGCAACGAACTTGATGATGGTGTTGCGGACGTATGTATCGATCATTGAATTGCTGAACGGGTTGAGCGAGCTGTGTACGCGGGCGATCTTCCAACCGCCGTCGGACTTTCGGAACACGACAGTCCATTTTGAGGTAAATCGGTGCTCATCCCCCCCACCGGTGACCAGGGTGTTCTCAGAGTTTCCCTTGGCGATGGCGATGTCGCCGTAAATGAGGCTGCGGTCCGGCAACAACGTTACCGAGTAGGTCCCCCCTTTGAGCATGGCCTCTCGGGTGGATTGCCACTGAGCCTTGAAGGCGGTGAAGTCGGTGAACTCACGATCGGTATACGACACCACCGAGAAGGGGTCATTCAGGTACGGCTCAATCAGTTCGAGGTTGTTCGTGTTGATGGCTTCTTCAAAAAGCATCTTGAACGCCCGGAGCGCATCATGATCAGCCTCATCCCCCTCTGCCCCGGCCGCATATAGTTGCCCGTACGGGGTACAGATCAGCATGAAGGCGAGTGTGATTAAGACTCGGAACAATAGATGGGTGGGTTTCATCGGGTTCCTCGTGTCTATGTTTAACATTAGAAGCTGGTCACGCCCGCTCTTCCTCGCGATCAGTTGCGAGGCCCGGCCGGGGTGAGAGTGCCGAAACCTGTTCATGCAATTCTCGAGTCATATTGATGTCTAGTGACTTAAGTGCGGGTTCGAGTTGATCGAGGTTGCGGGCGCCGATAATCGGAGCGGTGATGCCCGGGTGCGCCGCGACCCAGGCGACTGCTAATGACACGACGTGACAGCCGTATTGTTCGGCGATCTTTGCCAATGACTTAGCCACATCGAAATTGGAATGATTGGCGTACCGCTTGCGGTAGGCTTCGCTTTCTTTGAGTCGGCCATCGACCTCAAGGTTCTTCTTCCCGTACTTGCCCGAGAGTATCCCGCCGGCTAATGGGCTGTAGGAGATCACGCCGACGCCTTCGGATTCTGACATCGGAAGCAACTCGACCTCGGCCTGACGCTTCAGCAGGTTGTACATCGGCTGGATGCAGCGGAACGGCGACCAGCCATTGGCATGAGCGATACCGTTTGCCTTGGCGATCTGCCACGCCGCGAAGTTGCTCGCCGCGGGGTAGCGGACCTTCCCCTGCCTGACTAGATCGTCCAAGGCACGCATCACATCATCGAGCGGGGGTTGCTCATGGAACCGGTGCAGAAAATAGATATCGATGTGGTCGGTACCCAGCCGGCGGAGGCTCTGCTCGACGTGGTGCATGATATGGGTGCGTGAGTAACCCGGGCCGGTGGCGTCGATGCCCGCACCCATGCCGAGTTTCGTGGTGATGACGAGTGTGTCTCGCTCGTCTTTGATGAGTCGCCCCAGGATACGCTCGGACTCGCCTCCCACATACACATTGGCACAATCGAAGAAGTTGATCCCGATGTCTCGGCAGCGGTTGTAGATGGCCCCAGCGGTATCAAAATCACAACCCTCGCCGCCGAAGGTCATGGTGCCGAAGCAGAGTTCAGAGACCTTGAGTCCGGTATTACCCAGGGGCACGTATTTCATTATTCATGGACCTCTTGGACTATGACAGGTATTGCTGATAGGTCAATGGCAAAGCATCCGCCGGAAGATGATAGCAAATTGGAGACTCGTTTATGAAATCAAACAGTCTTTGGCCTGGAGAGGGTTGCGAGTGCGCCAAGCGTAAGAAGTGAAAGGCTCAGCGGTTCGGGGACCGTGCTCGCAGCGCCGGCGGCAGGTGGGCTGCCCGAGTTCCAGTTGCCAAGGACCCAATTAAGATCATCGATGCCGACAAAGCGGTCGCCGTTCGTATCGCCCGCGGGGTAGTCCGGGAATGCGGCGGTGGCGTTCCAATTGCTCAGCACAGTGTTCAGGTCGTCGATGCCGACGAAGCCGTCGGAGCCGATGTCACCCGCCATCGTGGTGATGTTGAATTGGATGTTCTGTTTTGTGAAGGGTTGAGGCAAAGACGCGGGGTCGGTCAGCGCGGTGTTGGGTCCTAAGTCAAAATTCCCGACGCCGACAGGCGCGTTGGTGTTGATGGTGAACCTGTAGAACTGAAGGTCGCCTGATTTGTTCGCGACCTGGTCGGCCTGGTTGACGAGTCGGCCGGACACGAGCCCCGGGCCCGAGATCGTCTGGAAGACCATGGGGTCGCCGGAGAAGAAGTCGCGCGACGGGTCGGGTACCCCGTAGGCGACACCGAGCCCGCCGGGGATGAGGGTGGCGTAGGGCGGTAGGAAGAAGTCGTGCTGAGTGCCCCAGGTCAGGTCGCCATTAAGCCCGGTGTTGTCGGCGTAGACCCAGGCGGTGTATACGGTCGAGCCATCGGCGACCATGATGTTGTTCTGGGCGTAGGTGCCCATGACTGCGTTGGCATCGGCGGATTTAAAAGTCAGCAGAACCAAGCCGATTGCCAGGATTGTCCCGGCCTGTTTGACGAGGTATCGAGAATAGAAATCTGGGCGAAACATCTTTATCTCCCTCCGAGATATGTTGCCTGCGAGGAATGTAACCGAAGCATATGCCGTGGAATGGTCCCCACCAACGGCATCGAAACCATTACGTATTATCAGGAACGGGGCCGTGCTTGGCAAGGAAATTCCGCGATCTTGTAACCTATGGAATCCCCCCTGCCGCCCCCCTACCACCTCTTTACTGGGTTTACGTAAAAAAAACACGCCCGGGGTCGGTGACCCTGGCCGTGTTTCTTAGGAGGAGGATGTCGTGTTTGAGTCGGTGGGACCAACTCAGGCGGGGTCTTGCGGGCCCGCCTTGCTCTGCATCCACCTGTCTGTACGCCGTGTTAAACCGGCGGGTTCGGGTAAACTGGAAAATCAGTTACCCGGCAATTGTCTCCCCCCGGTACCCTATCAGCGGTGTCTGTCGGCCGTGAATCTGCACACGCGGCCGAGGCTTGCGGGCCAAAATAAAACAGCGAAGGCGCCGTCTGTGTGTCGGCTTCCGTCAGACATGGTGCGCGGTAGCGGTAGCAACCGATCACTGATGCGTCTGACAACCTGGAGTTCCGCTGAACCGTCCTTGGTTCAATCGTCGTCCAGTCAACCGGCCACCTGAAGACGGACACGAATCCGTTCATTGACCTCCGCTGGTGCTGGGGCAGATCCATTAATACTTGTGGGGGATCTGCCGTTGCTTGTGCCCCTCAGGCGGTGACGATCGGCCTTGACCATCATTCGCCCCGGGGCGGTGTTTCAAATAGTTGATTTCCCCTGTCGTTAGTGTGTGTCCGGTTCCTTCCGAATCATTCCGAATTGTTTCGCCGACGCCTCATGGCCAATCGTGGGTTCATGAGGATGTCGGGCTGATCTTTGAGCTTGCTTTCCAGATGTTCGTACCAGGCTATTCGGTCTCTGACTTCCATGTGATCCTTCACGCCGATCAGGACGACTTCCGATCCCAGCCCCGCCCGTGTCAGCAGGTCGCTTGGGAGCGTGACTCTGCCGTGCTTATCGAGCTCAACCGATCTGGATAAGGCGTAGAACACGCGCTCGTATTCGAGCAGTTCGTCGGCATCCATCTCGGAGCGGTCTAACTCATCCGCCCGCTGTTCGTACCCTTTCTCCGTATACAGGCACAGCGTCCCGTCCTTGCCGAGCGTGACATACATGAAGATCGCGTCGTCGTCACCGGTTCCGGTTGAACGCTTGATCCGCGTTCGGACTTCGGCCGGGATGGCCAAACGGTTCTTCTTGTCGATCGAATGGTCATAGGTACCAGTAAAAACCAAAGTGTTACTCGCTCAAGGACGAAGGGGATGATACCCCACTTCGCCCCTATCCTCAACACTAAAGCCCACTCGGCCCTTATTTTTCTTGAAAAAATCTCGCCCGCGTTGATTCAGTGCCATGAAGGCGGTTCTTATTGGCATCGACGACGACTTTGCGCCCAGTTAACGACAGGATACACACAGTTTGTTCAGTTGCGTCAAGTTCGTTGTGAATGATTTTGTGTGCACCCAGGGTTTGGGTGGTCCGTAGCGGGCCGGGAAATGAGTGTCAGGCGGATTGCCGCAGGGGGCTGGCCAGGGGGATATCCAGGTGGAAGGTGGTGCCCTCGCCAGGGGTGCTCTCGAAGGTCAGGCTTCCGCCGGCTTTCGTGACCAGGTCCTTGCAGATGCTCAGCCCAAGCCCGGACCCTTTGGTGTCCCCATGGTCTGCTTCGGCGTCGTGGGTGACAAAGGGCTCAAAGAGACGATCCGCGATCTGTGGTGGGACCCCCCCGCCCGTGTCTGAAAGATCAATATGAACAATGTTCTGTGCCGACTTCGCCCGGATTTTTAGTGTGCCCCCCTGCTGCTGCATGGCTTTGCGTGCATTCAGGATGAGGTTCAGCATGACCTGCTCAAGATTCACCCGCGGCATCGACACGGCTACATCCTCAAGTTCAAGGATGAGCTGAATGTGGTCCCGGTCCAGGCTCTTGGTCAGGTAGCTGAGGGCTGCATCGATGGTATCAATCAGTTTTGTTTGAGAGGTGCCGTCTTCTTCTCGGGAATAACCAAGCAGCGAAGTAGCGATCTCTTCCGCCCGCCTGGCTCCGGACAAGGCCTTGCCCAGCGCCTTTCTTGATAGCTCGGCATCGCCGGGGTTCGCCAACGCCATCTGGGCATAGCCAATGATGGGCGAAAGTATATTGTTGAACTCGTGCGCGACCATGGCGGACAGCGTGCCCAGCGTCGCCAGCCGTTGCATGTGCTCGAGGCCTTCCCTGGCCTGGGCATAATGCGATTCTGATTCGGCCAGTCGATCCAGCGCATCCTGGGTGCTGGTAAGGTTCATGGGGTTGTGGGCTGGCGGTTCAGGCATAGTATAGAGTCCCCCCCTACTATCGGCCCAGTTCTGCCCTGCCCTGTGGCGGCATTTGGTGTGTCCTATAAATCATTTGGCGCTAAGAAGTATATAAACATAAATAATACAATTATTTATAATAATAGTTCTCGTATTGTTGTTACGGGGTTCTGTAGGGTGAACAGCGTTCATTTAGATGGGTCATTGATCTGCGGGGCCGGAAATACGATCTGTGTTCCACGTGGAACGTGCCCCTCTGCTATCCTCTGGCATCAGGTCCCAACAGTCATCACGGGTCGTTTTTGGGTGAGGTTTCACGTGGAACGCGCGGAATTCCGGCTGAAGTCTTTTTCGGTGGTAGCTGGGGCTATTAAGTAGTGGCCGCCCCACCGCTTTTGCATGATCGGGTTGTACGGCTACACTAATCCGGAATTTCACATTCTTTTACCGGACACGGAGGTCAACATGGCGACAGATAAAAAACGTTCACCCAGGCTTGGTAGGGGTCTTAGCAGTCTGATGTCCAGCCCGGTTCAGGTGCAGCCCCCGGAGGCCACGACGGGTCCGTCTGAATCCCCGAAGCACAGGCAGGTGAAGGGCGATTTGACGGATGCGACGCAAGTTCCCAGTTCATCTACTCCGCCCGACTCCCCACCGGAAAAAAGATCAAAAGCAGGCACCAGGGAGGAAGCCCCTTCTAAAACCCAGGAACAGGCCGGCCTTACCTATCTCTCCGTGAGCAGTCTCCAGCCTAACAGGCATCAGCCTCGGCAGCGCTTTGATGAGGCGGCGCTGAAGCGTCTCGCGGATTCGATCGCGTCTGAGGGGGTGATGCAGCCGATTGTGGCTCGGCCCTGTGTAGATCAGCCCGGCCGGTTTGAGGTGGTCGCCGGTGAACGCAGATGGCGCGCGGCTCAGTTGGCCGGCCTGATGAAGATGCCTGTGATTGTCCGGAATTTGAACGATCGACAGATCGCTGAATGGGCTCTGATCGAGAATCTCCAGCGTGAAGACCTCAACCCGATCGAAAGGGCGGAGGCCTTCTCCAGGCTGATCGAGCAGTTCGGCCTGAGCCATGAAGAGGCGGGGGCTAGGGTCGGGATGGACCGATCCAGCATCTCAAACCACCTGCGCCTGTTGAGCTTGAGCGATACGGTCAAAGACCTGATCGGTGAGGGTTTGCTCTCGATGGGACAGGCAAGAGCGCTGTTGGGGTTATCAGCCCCTGATCAGCAGCAGATGTTGGCCGAGCGTGTGGTACGGCAGGGCATGTCCGTTCGGGAAGTCGAGGCCGAGGTCCGCAAGATCTCTTCGGGAGCAGCGCTGTCGAGCAAGCCGTCTCGCCAGTCGAAGGCCCCTTTCCTGGCCGACCTCGAAAAACAGATCGCCGAGCAGCTTGGCACCAGAGTCACGATACGCTCCGGTCGAAAGAAGGGCTCGGGTACTTTGAGTATCGAGTTCTATTCCCTGGATCAGTTTGACTCGCTGGTTAGCAAGCTGGGTGTCAAAACAGATTGAACCCACGACATAAATACACTATAAATCATTATTTTATAGTTATTTATATAATTTACGGGGCTTGTTGTTTATACATACGCCAGCAAACGTAGATACGTCCCGGTCTCGTTTGGTTGCTGAATCCATTATTTGGGGTTTGGTTGAGTGACCGGTTTTCCGCGGAGTCTTCTTGTCAGCGTTGCGCGTATGGTTTTTCCCTTGCGATGGCGACCCCGATCCGGGTTCACTCATATCAGTCGGCATGATCGAAAGCTTGAGGTTTATCAGGCGGCTTCGCGGGATAACGTTTCTTTGATTCGTTCACGCAGCGTGTCAGGCGTGAACGGTTTCACGACGTAGTTATTGACGCCCGACTTGATTGCTTCGACGACTTGAGAACTGTCTGATTCGGTGGTGGCCATGATGACCGGGGCCTTGCTGCCCTGGTCACGCAACTTCTTGACAAATGCCAGCCCGTCCATGTTGGGCATGTTCCAGTCAACCAGAAGCAGATCGGGCCGATAAATACGGGCTTTTGACAGGGCTTCCTGGCCGCTACACGCCTCGTCAAAATCGCTGTAACCCAGTTGTGTCAGGATCCCTTTCTGGATGTTCAGCATGGTTTTGGAACCGTCGACTAACAGGACCTTCATTGTGATCTACTCCGGATTGAGCGCGCGTGTTTGTAAGAGACCCTGTTTTGTCGAACTTAGTGCAGTCCCTTTAATAACGGGTCGGCATCCACCGTGGAAAGTTTCAATCGATGTATCGACAGGGACCCGCATCGAAGTCCAGCTGTAAATACGGTATGTTTAATACAGCATCGGGGACGCCGGTTCCGCGCTTTAGTGATAGACGCTCGTTGATCCGGATGTGTTCCAATGGGAGGGGAAAAACGACTTATCGGAGTCGGTGAATCTGGGTAGGCACTGGTATGGATTTGCGCTTGCTCGGCGGGGTTGGAGGTGTCCGCGGGCAGCCGGTGGAGAAGATGGCGTTGATTCATTGTGTAGCGGGGGTGCTTGTGGGCGGTTAAACTGACTTGCCATGAGATACCATGCCGCCATCCGGATGTACTTAATCGTATGCGTGCTTTTGACGTTGTCAGGCTGCTCCCGGCCCATCGTTCAGGCTGATAACCCCTCAGCCATACCCGAGAGAGCCTACGAGCCGACATTTAGCACCGCTATCGAGGTTCTTCGCGACAACGGATTTACGATCGATCGCCGGGATTACCGGTTTGGTGAGATCACGACCATGCCTTTGGGGTCGCCAAATCTTTTTGAAGTCTGGAACTCGCAGAACACAACGAACGAACAGGCGGTGGAGTCAACGCTGGCCAGCGAGCAGCGGCGCGTCAAGGTGAGATTTACCAGACTGGACACGGCCGCTGAGCCGGGCTCCGCGGAAGGTGGCGGAAGGTATGCGATTGAGTTAGAGGTCATGCTTGAGCGCCTGCAAGTACCGACCCGGCGGTTGGCGGGCTCGGCAAGGCGCAATGTATTCTCCAACCTGGCTGCTCCACCCCGGGACCTGATCGACAAGGGCGTCACCGGGAATTACTGGGAAGCGGTCGGACGAGATCCGCTGCTGGAGGCGCGCCTGATCAGGCAGATCACCGAGCGGGCGGTTTCAAACCCGTAATCGGATTCGGGGCACAAAGTCGAAAACCCGGCCTATCTACAAGGATTTTCGCCGGGGCGGGATGAACCCGCTACACTTCTGCCTATGAACACTCAAATCGATGCCGAGCGCATGACGCTTCGGATCGGGCACAGCCCCGACCCGGATGACGCGTTTATGTGGTACCCGTTAGCCAACTTCACTGCGCCGGATGGCCAGAAGCTGACCCCGAAGATCGACACCGGCCGGTACGACTTCGTCCATGTCCTGGAAGACATCCAGTCGCTGAACGAGCGGAGCGAGAAGGGGGAGCTGGAGATCACAGCCCTGTCGATCCACCAGTACCCGTTCATCGCGGATAAGTACGCGCTGACCAGCTGCGGCTCCTCGATGGGCGATGGGTACGGCCCGATGATCGTGTCGTCCGGGCCGATGAGCGTTACGGACCTAAAAGGTAAAAGACTGGCGATCCCCGGCTACCAGACCACGGCCTGGTTGTCGGCGCAGCTCATGTTGGCCGAGCAGGGGATGAGCAAGGACGACCTGACCGCTGAATTCGTGATGTTCGATGAAATCATCCCTAGAGTGGTTTCGGGTGAATACGACGCAGGGCTCATTATCCACGAGGGGCAGCTGACTTATGGGAACGACGGGTTAGCTTGTGTGGTTGATCTGGGCAAGTGGTGGACCGATTCGAGGAATCTGCCCCTGCCATTGGGTGGCAACGCGATCCGCCGTGACATGGGTGAGCAGATGCCTGCTATATGTCGGGTGTTGCTTGACTCTATCGAGTACGCGCTTGAGAACCGCGAGGAAGCGGTGGCGTTTGCCTTGAACTGGGCGCGGAACATGGGTTCGGACCTGGCGGACGAGTTTGTCGGGATGTACGTGAACCAGTGGACACTCGACTACGGCGACAAGGGCCGGCAAGCGGTGCGCAAACTTCTGGGTGAAGCGGTGGCGGCTGGACTCGTGCCTGATTGCGGGGAGATTTATTTTGTCGATCCGGGCTAGTTGAATATGGCTAGATCTTGGTGGTTGCTTGCAATGAATAGGAGATGGCGATGTCAATCCATAGGGTGAGTTTGGTTTATACCTGGCCGGTGCTTATTTTGTGTTTGGCAGCGATCTCCGTGTTGGCTAACGACGAGTCAGCGCAGAGCCAGCCATCGATCGAAAAACCCGAGACGATTACCGCGGAGCAGTGGGGGACGGACCCGCTGCCGATCCCCGAGGAACGCAGGCACACGCCGAAGTTCATCACGATCCATCACGCCGGGGTCGATTGGGTGGCGGGCAGCGATCCTTATGAGAAGATACGCAATCTCCAGGCCTGGGGGAAGAAGTCGGTCGAGGACGGCGGGAAAGACTGGCCGGACTTGCCTTACCACTTCCTGATCGCGCCGGACGGTCGTATCTTCGAGGGCCGGCCGGTCGAGTACGAGCCCGAGACGAACACGAACTACGATGTAAACAGCCACATCGGCGTGCAGATCTGGGGAAATTTCCAGGCCCAGCGCGTCAGCCCGCAGCAGGTGGCGTCGGCGGTGAATCTGGTCGCATGGTTATCTCAAGAGTATGAGGTTGAGGATGCGCAGATCGGCGGACACCGCGACGTGGCAGAGGATACCACGTGTCCCGGTGCTGATTTCTACCGATACCTTGAAGACGGGCAGTTCCTGGGCTGGGTCAATCAGGTTCGTGCCGGCGAGTTGCCGGAAATCGATCTTGGACCGCCCCTTGAGGATGGGCCGATCGAGATGATCCCGCTACCGGAATAGTATTTCTTACATTCTAAACACGTTTATGTCGTGTTAACACGCGTAAACGCTGTTTTGTTTAGTCGGGCCGTATGACCGCAAACCAATTGACTACTTGACTTTACCGGTGTCAGGGCGTGTATACTTATATAAGGCTTTTCTGCCTGGGTTCGGTCTGGCCGGCATCTACGCTGGCGGGAGTATGTCTATGGCGACCATCGTTGTGCTGAACGGACAGAACAAGGGGGAGTGGTACACCATCGGGGATAGGGCGTTTGTCTTCGGGCGGGACAACAAACTTCTTGCCCAGATCAACGACGTCTGTGTGTCTCGGGAACACATGGAAGTGAGGAAAGAATCCAGCGACAACTGCTACTACGCGGTGGATATGGACAGCCACAACGGGGTGTTCGTGAACAGCGAGCGGGTCGTGAAGTTTAAGGCCCTGCACGAGGGGGACGTCATCCAGATCGGCCACACACTGATGGCGGTCACGCTCGACGAGTTCGATGACGATCTGCAAGCCAGGCGATACCTGCGAAACTGCGAGAAGAAATTCCAGAGCGAGATCGAGCACATGAAGGAAGCCGAGGAGGGGCGTCGGGAACAGATCTCCGGCGCGACGCTCGGCCTGCGGGCCCTGCTCCCGTTTGTTAAACGGCGGAAGTGACCCGTTTGATGATCGCGTGTCCCGTTTTGGTTTCCGGTGAATCTACAGATAACTCATGGCGGTCAGGTCCGCCGATCCGGATTCCAGATTTACTATCATGTACCGCAGCGCATCGCAGAGGTGATCCGGCCCGTCTTTGACGGGGTCTTCACGCCGCGGGTTATTTATATCAAAGTGGTACCGCCGCATGGCTTCGATGAGTCGGTTGCACCGGGGGTGTATGTACAGTGTTTGCCGGTCAAGCCTTCGGCGGATGCGTTCGATCCCGTCTCGTAGCGTTGATCGTTTTGTTTGCACGGTGTGGCCCAGTTTGCGCAGGGCCTGGACGTCACTGATTCCCGTATGGCTGTTGCGCTGGTTGCCCGCGGGATCGACACCTAACCAGGCGGGATGTGGCCATCCGTACAGCGCGGCCTGCTGGCCAATGGCAGCCACATGCTGGTCGAATGTGATACCCGCCCGCAGATACTCGTCCATGATATGGACGACTGTTTGGTTGCTATCGATATGGTTATTATAAACACGGGCCCAGAGCATGACGGTGGGGTTGCGAAGGCCAAAGTCCATGCCGCCGATCCAGAATTGTTTGCTGCTTTCCAAGTCCTCCTCACGGACGTGGAGGGCCGGGTCGAACTGGGGATAAACACAATCGCTGACCTCAGGCTGTCGGCACATCATCTCGACGGACCACGCATGTCGACTGGTCCGTTTCCACTGCTGCACAAGGTCATCGACCGGGATAAATCCGATTGCGGATTTGGCTCGGCCCCGGCAATCGTCCCACAGGACGCACCCCTCGCAGGGGCGCTCATCCGGGCAGCGCTCGATGACATCCATCGCGGTCCACTTGAAAAGTCTTGACTCGCCGGGCGCGTCTGTTTGCAGGTCAGCGGTGATTCCCGCCATCAGGCCGAACGGCCGGTGCATGGTGGACAGGGCCTCTACGGCACCACGGACGTACTTGTCGCCGCACCGGCCGGATCGTGTGACCATCTGGGCGGCCTCCCAGACGCCGGGCTCGAACTCCTCGACCTCGTCGCAGCGAAGCTTCTGCACGCGTACGCCCCGAACAGAGCGTTGTGACCCGGCGAGGAGTTGCACGTTGCTGCCGTTGGAAAGCGCGACCCGCCGTTGTGTTGGTTCGCCGTCAAGCAGTCCACGGAACCAGGGCTTCTCAAACAGGGCGACCAGGTGCTCAAACATCTTCGATGACTGCTCAAGTGAGCCGCCTAGGATGCGGACCTGAATACCGGGTTTGAACACCAGGTCAAGGAGCGTGGCGGCCGCTCCGAGCATGGTCTTGCCCCCGCCCCGATTCGCCCAAACGACCGCATCTTTGTTGATTGCGTTGTTGCCTGACGGGTCCGGTTCGAAAAATGTGTGTGTCAGGTAGTCGAAGGGGGCGCTGCTGCCGGGCACCAGAGGTATACGCGGCACGACCATGCCTAGTGCCGCCTGAGTAAAACGGTGCAGTTGCCTCGGGGTTTTTGGTTCTAGTTTGATTAGTTCATGGCAGTCATCGATGCGGGGGGTCGATGATCGCTTATTCATCAGATGTCTCGATGGATTCGATGACACGGGTGGGGTGATCTCCCTCGATTGAATCCTGATAGAGCAGATTGCGTAAGGAATCGATCCCGGATTCCGATACGATGTCTGAAGGAGCGATTGTAATCTCTGTGTCGATGTCTGCCCGCTTCATTTCAAGTTTCAAAAGATCGACACAGGCCCGGCGGGCGTTTTCCAGCCCGGCCTTGCTGTCGTCGGGTTGGTTAGTGGCCAGCTCGATCAGCCGGCCGGCCGCGATCAGCCTGTACCGGCTAAGCAGCAGTTGAGTTTGCAGATCGGCCAGCACGCACAGGCCCGCAAGGCACCGGTGGTTGGTTTCATCTTGTATCCATTGTGACAGGCTGTCGGGTGACAGCGCGTACTTGCTGTGAAGAGCGGTCAGGTCGAAGTCTGCGTTGATCAGGTCTTTGATGAGTGCCGACCGGCGTTTGGCACTGATTTTTCTAGGCATGGGTCCTCTGGGTTATTGAGTACGTTGTTAAGTTAAGGGCTGTGGCGCTGTGTCGGGCTCGCCGCTTGCGGGTTTTACCTGTTCGATGAGTTTCATCAGGGCCTGTTCACGCGGACCTTCGTATTGACGGAGGGCGAGGTCCAGCCGTGATTTTTCTTCGGGCTTGAGGAAAAAAAAGACCGCGACCGGCATCTGATCGAGGGGCCTGGGTGGACGTGGGGTGGGGGGATGATCCTTGAATTCCAGATACTTCTTGATCTGTTCGACACGTTCGGGCAATAGGCGGGTGAGTCGTTTGATTCCGTGCTGATCGGCAAGGCGACTGAGAAGCTTCGCGCGTTTACGAGGATCGTCCTGTCCCTGCAAGCGGTTGAGTGTTGCCAGAAGCAGCAGGGCTTCCTGGTCATCTGCCTGCCATACAACACACTCGGCAGAGTCTTTGCCCGCCTCTTTCAATGCCCGGGCTCGATGATGGCCATCGAGGATCTGGTAATAGTCATTGGCACCTGGCGGGCAGTTGAAATCAGGGTCACGAAACGGGCGGACAATCAATGGAGGGTATCGCCCCGTACGTTGGATGTGGCTGGCCAATTTGTCTACCAACGCCTCGGGCATCACGTTGCTGTTGTTCGGGTGCGCTCGCAGCTGGTTCAATGGAATTGTTTGTGTATTCATATGTATGATTTACGGAACAAGGGCCGAGTTGTCGTGTAGGTAGTACACAGGGTCCAGCATCAGACGCTCTCGGGCAGCTTGTAGATGAGTGGATGGGTCGGTGCTGTGAGCAATACTCCGGCCATCGTTCTGCCTGTACCAGCGGTAGAGTTCTTTGTAGAACCAATCTCGTGTGCTGGTACTAAGCGATTTGATTCTCTGGCTGAGTTGAGGCGTCAAAGCCAGGCTGACCGTGTTTAGTCCAATGGATTGCATAGCTTGAATGAGTCTTGCGTCGCAGGCGTGTTGGGGCCGGGGGTAGGCGGTCATGCCGGCACGCTGGAAGAACGGGTTGACTCGGCCCATCGCCGCGAGGGCTTCGGTATAGCGCGTGGTGGGTGTTTGTAGCGCGGCCCTTACCAGGCGGACCGCTAAGCCGATGCCGCGCCAGCATGGGTGGACGACGACCCGGCTGATCACACGGACCTCTAGGTTTAAGAGCGTCGCCTGCTGTCGGGGTGTCAGCCAGTTGCCGTAACGGTCATTCAGGGCGTAGTTTCGCATGGTGCAAGACAAGCTGGGTAACGATTCCAGCAGTACCGCGACAGGTTGATCGCGTGCCGGAGTGCTGGTGAATCTATCCGTGGCTGTATGTGCGGACCGAACCAGAGTCAGGACCCGCGTGGCGGTCGCGGGGCGGTCGGCCCGGTAGTGATGTTCTTTTAAGCCCTTGTAGTCGGTTAAGGTGCCGATTCTTAGCCTGAGTTTGTCACCGGGGTCGGCCCGGGAGATCGATGTGAAACGCTGTTGTATATCCGATGTCATCGTGACTACTTCTCGATCAGGTCAAGCGACTCGCCCAGATGTTTTTCGATGAGTGTGTCGGGTGACAGGGCTTCCAGGAGGTCGTCGTGTGTGGTGGCGGCGACGAAGCAGGCCCCAGAGCGCGTGACCCATCTGCGGACATTGCGAGCGATGGCTTTGGCGGTGGTCCGGTCGAGTGTGGAGCAGAACTCGTCCGCAAGGATGATGCTCAATTGATCGGATCGGACCTTGGCTTCGGTCATAGCCATGGCCTGAGCCAGGCGCAGCCGGTAGCGTTGGCCGTCGGATAGCTGCGAGGGTTTACGGAGCATGACGAAGGCGTCGTTCAGCCCCGCGAGGCTAAGAAGACGGAGTACATCACTGAGTGGTCGTTTAGGGAAGACGTCCACGAGGGGGCGGTCTTCGATCGCTGGCATCGAGTTGAAATTGAGGGCGTGCGTAAGTTCCTCGTGCTTGAGTTGTTCGTGGATCAGTTGGAGCACCGTGGACTTGCCGCTGCCGCTGGCCCCCGTGACAAAGATTAGTCGGCTGGGGGACAGATTCAGGCTGGTTTCGGGGATCAACTGGATGGAGCGTTTCTGATCGATACCCAGGCCGAACATCGCGGCGACCTCCAGGACATGGGGGGTCGGATCAACGGCGGACGGGACGCTGTGATTGAGCGTGATCTGCATGAAACCTCCAGAATTTCAAAAATTATTCAACCTTATGTATTAAACGTATATATGTGCCATTCAGCGAAAGTGGCGAACGAATCGGATGCTAATTCAAGGATTTGTCCCTAGACAAACAGTCGAGCCGTAGCGCGAACCGTACTCATATGGTCCCTGACCTTGTGGAGAGACTGGCCGGATATTTCTGCTGTCTTGCGCATGCTTTGGCCGTTGAGGACGACCTGCTTGGCGGTGGCGCGGACCTCGGGCGGGAGCGTGTTCATTTGCAGGGCGACAAACTTGAAGTGCTTTTTTGACAAGCGTTTAATAATTGATTGGGCACGGCGCTGCAGGCACCGTGCGGGTAATTGATACAGCCGAGCGAGCTGTGCCATGGGCAGATTCCCGTCAAGAACCTGCTCGATGAGCAACTTGTCATCTGAAGGCAGATATTCAGCCAGGGCTCGAAGTTCATCGATCTGACGACGCCTGTTGTGGCGAAGTGCGTGTGCCTGGTCGGAGAGATTGTTCAGGGCGTGCTGCATGGGGCTTGCAAATATTGTTTGTATGGTATATGTTAGGTATTAGACCGGGGACCTGACCCCTTGTCAAGGGGTTGTTCAGAGTTTTTTTAACACTGGGATAAATGCTTCAGATGCAGACCGTAGGTGAGATGATCCGAGTGCTTCGCCTTGAGCGTGGCATGACACTGGCGGCTGTCGCTGAATCGATTGGTTCGACCAAGAGCTATCTGTCGATGATCGAGAACCACCGTGTCGCCAAGCCGCCTTCGGTTAAGTTTTTGAAGCTGCTTGAACAGGTGCTTGGGGTGACTGACGGTCGGCTTCACCGTGCGGGCGACCTGGAGCGATCGCCGCAGACGGTCAGAGAGCAGGTTCAGCAGTTGACATGTAATGCGGCGCGTGGGCGTGAGCTCGCGTCGTTTCTTACCACGTCCGCACGGAACGGCAGGGGGGGTGGAAAAAATCTCGATGAACTCTACCGCAGCGGGGAATTGCGCCGTCGGATCGAGCTTACGCTTGAGTCGGCCGCGACAGAAGATGCCAGCGAGGGTCTTCACCAGATCGATCTTTACCGTGTCCCACTGGTTAACAAGGTGGCGGCGGGATACCCCACGGGGTTTACCGATCTGGATTACCCCGCGCGGGTCGCGGACGATTATCTGAGCAGCCCGGGGTTGGATGACCTCGATGCCTTTGCGGCGACCGTGATCGGGGCGTCGATGGAGCCGGACTACCGGGAGGGAGACATCGTGGTCTTTTCTCCGGCGGCGGATGTGACTGACGGGTGTGATTGTTTCGTCAGGCTTGAGCCGGACCATGAGACAACCTTTAAACGTGTGTTTTTTGACGCGGATGGGTCGTTGGTCCGTCTTCAGCCGTTGAATCCAAAGTTTCCACCTTCCGTCCACGAGCGGCAGCTTGTCGCGGGTTTGTATCGAGCCGTCTTCCGTTATTCCCGGCTGTAACAGGCGCGTGTATCCGGGTGTGTCTTTACGCATGTCAGGTGATTGGTGTCGGCTGTTAGTGTCGTGAAACTCGCGTCTACTTATGGCGGATCTGCCGCCCGTGTGCGCACTTTTATGGGTAAAGAAGTGTTCAGATACAATTAACCAGGTGACTCCACGGGTTTTAGCGATTCTTTGGGGATGCACTTTTTCATTACGGATATGAACGGTGTGTGCGCACCGACCCGACCATTTCGGGTCGGGCAGTATGTCCAATAATCAACCCGGACACAGATCAATACCGGGTCTGGCTGAATCAGGCAGCGTCATTTTACGATGATAGGGTTGAAACCCTATCCACGGAGCCTGAATGATTATGCACGAACTGTCCTCGATGAAACGTAACGGTGGTTTTACACTTGTCGAACTCATCATTGTGGTAACCATATTGGGGATATTGGCGGCGCTAGTTATTCCTAAGTTTACGGATGCGAGTGTGCGCGCCCAGACCGCGGCGACTCAGGACCAGCTCCGCTCCGTGCGGACGGTGTTGGAACGCTACAAGCTGGATCACAACGACAGTTACCCCGACATCGGAGACCTTTGGGGCGTGGTGACCGCTAAGACCGATGCCGACGGGACTCTGAATGCCGCGGGCGACTACGGGCCTTACATGAAGTCTTCACCGGAAAACCCTTTCACAAATAGCGTTACCGTCGTCGCTTTTGGGGCGGGTACCGCGACCGACGGCTGGGAGTACGATGTGACGGAGACGCCGGTTATCAACGCCGTGGGATTTAATGAGGTGGCGGGTACTTACACCGCCCCGTGATCGCTTCACGCGTTATCCAGTAACATTATCTATCATCGCAGTTTGATCGTCGCCAGCGCGATCGCGGTCAGCAGTGCGCTGATCAGCCAGAACCGCACGACGACCTGCTGCTCGGTCCAGCCCGAGAGATGGAAGTGGTGGTGGATGGGGGCACACTTGAAGATGCGCTTACCGCCGGTGGCCTTGAAGTAGCCGACCTGCAGCAGGACGCTGAGCACCTCCATCAGGAAGACGCCGCCGATGACCATGAGCAGGAACTCCTGGCGGATAACGACGGCGATATATCCCAACAGGCCCCCAAGCGGCAGCGAGCCCGAGTCTCCCATGAAGACCTGCGCGGGGGAGCAGTTAAACCACAGGAAGCCGAGGCAGGCCCCGACCATGGCCCCCGCGACGATGGCAAGCTCGTCGCTGAACGGGATGTGCGGGACGAGCAGTTTCTTGGCGAGCACGAAGTCGCCGTCGGTGTAGCCCGCGATGATGCAGAGCACGACGAAGGCAAACGCGACGATCACCATGTTCCCCGCAGCGAGCCCGTCCATACCGTCGGTGAGGTTTACGGCATTGGACGAGTACGTGATAATAAAAATCGTCAGGAGGACGAACTGCCATGTGCCCAGGACGATCAGATAGGGGGACGGGACGTATGCCCCGTCCTGAAAGACCCAGGTTTTCAGTAGTGGAAGTGTCAGGCTGTGGCTCATGACCTGTTCATTGGGGTCGGGGAACAGGACGCTGTTGTTGCCCCAGTGATGGATAAACAGGCCAAGGATCACCGCGAGCCCAAGTTGGAGCAGGAGTTTTTCACCGGAATAGAAGCCGTGGCGCGAGCCGGGCTTGCGGCGAGCGGTGGTGAGCTTCAGCCAGTCATCGACGAAGCCGACCAGGAATAGATAGATCAGGCAGACCAGGGCCATGATGACGTAGAAGCTGTCCAGGTCCGCAAGCAGGACGGTCGAGACAAAGATCGCAAAGGCGATCAGGATCCCGCCCATCGTTGGGGTGTTTTTCTTCTGCTTCATCAACTGGTCGAGTTCTTTGTGATCGAAGCTTGGGTTGTCGCCGATTTTCTGTTTGACCAGCCACCGTATCGTGCGCTTGGCGAAGAGGACGACAATCAGGAAGCTCAAAACGATCGAGAGGATGGCCCGGAACTCGACCCAGCGGAAGACGCCCAGCGGACCCAGCACGGGGCTGTTGTCAATAGTTTCCTGGAGGTATTGAACGAGCAGGTAGATCATGGCGGGGCAGTTTGATCTTTATAGGTGTCTGTTGCAAGTAAATCGGTGGCGGGTTCGGTTGCTATTCTAGGGTCTGATCGGTAAATCGGCCGTCTATGGCGGGCAGGAGTATTTCTAATTGCATACCCCGGGAGCCTTTGAGCAGGACCACGTCGTTGGGCCGGATCAGATCAACGATGTTGGCGTGATTCGATTCAGACATCTCAGGGTGGTAGGTCACGTGATCTACGTGACCGGCTCGGCAGAGTTCGTCGTGGGTCCATGCCATCAGGGGGCCGAGAAGTACGGCACGATGGAGTATTCCTGATGTGAAGAGTTTGTTCAAGGTTTGCCCGACTTCGCGGTGGGACGATTCGGCGATGTCGCCCAGTTCGAGCATATCGCCCAGGATCACCATACGTCGGCCGCTGGTGCCGGGAGCGTAATCGGCCAGGACATGCAGGGCGGCCCGGGCAGAGTCGGGGTTCGCGTTGTAAGAGTCGTCGATGAGCGTGACATGACCAAACCGCTTGACTTCCAGCCGGCCCGGCATAGGCGAGACGACTTCCAGGGCGGATTTAATCTTCGACACGGGCACGCGCATCGCCCGTCCGACCACGACGGCTGCCATGGCGTTAAGGCGGTCGTGAGGCGCGATCAATGGGAGGCGTATCGTGGCGCCGCCGACAATTAACGATTGTCGGGCTTGCTTTAATTGATCTGGCGTCGCCTCGTTACCGTCGCCGCCATAGACGGTGATGTTTGTCTTGGGGTTAAACGATGGCGCCTTGCGGACCCATTGATACGCATCCGATTCGATGAACACCGGGCCCCGATCGGGCAGGTGACGGGTGATGGCTGCTTCTTCGTTTGCGACGCCGTTGAGGTCGCCAAAGAACTCCATGTGTTCTTTGCCGATGCAGGTGATGACAGCGGAGTCGGGCTGTAGCAGTTCACCCAAGGCGTCGATCTCGCCTGGGTGATTGGTGCCGACCTCGGCCACGAGGAAATCGTCATCCAGTGACGCGCCGAGCAGTGTGAGCGGGACACCGAGGTGGTTATTAAAACTCTTGGGTGATTGGGTCCCCTTGAGCGCGGATGAAAGGACCGCGTGTATCAGGTGACGTGTTGTTGTTTTTCCATTTGAGCCGACCACGGCGATGATGTGACAACCCGAAGCGCGTAGTTCTTTCCGGTAGGCTATAGCCAGCTGTTGCAATGCGGCAACGGTGTTGTCAACCAGAAGCAGCCCGGCATCCTGTCGACTGCTCTCACCATCATATTTTTCGGCGATGATGATAGAAGCGCCGGCGTCAATTGCCTTGTTAATGAACTGATGCCCGTCGAACTGGTCGCCCTTGACCGCGAGGAAAGCCCGGCCGGGCTTGATGGTTCTCGAGTCGATGCCAAGACCCATGAGTAATTGTTCTGGATCGGTGGGGGGCGTGAGCCATCGGCCGTGTGTGACGTCTTGGATCCATGCAGGCGTCCAGATGTTTTTGGTCACGATGTTGGAGGTCATCGCTGGACCGCCTTCTGGGTTACCCAGGCCTTGAGCGCTTTCAAGGCGTGCTCACGGTCATCGAAGTGGATGTTATCCGTGCCGATGGTCTGGTAGTCCTCGTGTCCTTTGCCGGCCAGGAGTACGGTGTCGCCCTCCTGTCCAGCTAATACGCTCGCAAGGATGGCCGCGGCGCGGTCACTGATAATGGTCAGGTCGTCGCGTTTATCAGCGGGGACGCCTTCGGCCGCTTCCCTAATGATCTGCTCGGGGTCTTCGGTGCGTGGGTTATCCGAGGTGAGGAAGACCTTGTCTGCCAATTGACTGGCCGCCTTGGCCATGAGTGGGCGTTTGCTATTATCGCGGTCTCCGCCACAACCGAACATGACGATCAGTCTTCCCCGGGTCACCGGGCGCAGCGCGGACAGTGCGTTGACCAAGGCGTCGGGCGTGTGTGCATAGTCAACAAGTACTGCCGGCGGTTCGGCCCCGGAAATAACTTCGGTATCGTCGGCCGGTGAAAAAACCACCTTTTCGAGCCGCCCGGGTACCTGCGGGATCGACTCCAGTGCTTCGATGAGTGTTTCTGACAAGTCGGTGATCGAGTGTGCCGCGGCAATGGCTTGCAGGGTGTTGCAGATATTGTGCCCACCCACCAGCGGCAGGTCTGCTTTTACATCCCCCCAGGGCCCCGTAAATCGAGCGGTGCTGTCACCGGCCCGGAGCGTTACCTCAAAGGCGCGCGCGATGATCTTTGATTTATCTGTTACGGATTCACTCAACGTGGTCCACCAGGCGGGTCCCCGCCGATCAGCGAGGACCTGCACCACATAGGGATCGTCCAGGTTCAGGATGGCGTGGCCGTCAGGCGCGAGTAGTTGGAAGAGGATCGACTTGGCCCCGGCGTAGGCGTCCATCGTCTTGTGGTAATCAAGGTGGTCCTGGGTGAGGTTGGTGAAGACAGCGGTCTTAAATGTTAAAGCACCGGTCCGCCCCTGTTCCAAGGCGTGGCTTGAGACCTCAGCGACGACGGCTTTGCAGCCCGCGTCGGCCATGCGCGCGAGCTCGCGTGAGAACTGGATCGCGCCGGGTGTCGTGAGGCTGGCGGATCGTCGGCCGGTTTCGGTGCCGTCGTCGGTGTGTATCGTGCCGATCACACCGGTTTGTACGCCGGCATGCCGGAGCAGGTGCTGGATCAGCAGGGAGGTGGTGGTCTTGCCATTGGTCCCCGTGATGCCGATCAGCCCAAGCTTCTTGGCCGGTTCACCAAAGAATCGTTCGGCCAGCATGCCCGCCAGCCGCTGATCGACCTGGTCGTGATGGAACCAGGGGATAGTGGTCGGGATGTTGGGGTAATCGATGGACTCACTGATGACAGCCGACGCACCGTTATTCAGTGCCTGCCGGACGTGTTCTGCCTGCTGGTGTGACCGTCCGCGTGAGATGAACAGGCTTCCCGCCGTGATGATTCTGGAATCGTCGGTCAGGTCGGTGACGAGCGCGTCTTTCGGTCCGGCGTGGTGGCGGAGCCCTAAGCCCTGAATGAGTGGGTCTAATCTCATGACGGTCAAGCCTTTGGGGCCGGTGTTGGCTGGCATTTCGATACTGCCAGTCATACGGTCAAAGGTACATATTATCGGTCAGAGATCGGAGAGCGAATCAAACTTTAGGCATCGGAGAGGACCCGGGTAGTTCATTTCGAGGTACCGATTTGTGTTCGCCGCCGCGATAAGCCGTGTTGAGCTCTCAGCGTTGCTTGAACCGGAGAGATGTTTGTACCTGTTTCGCCCGAGAACGTCCCCGCCAGGGAGTGCCGGTCTCAGGCGCAGGCCCGGGTGATCGAGGCGGGGGCGATGCCTTCACGGACCCAGACGCTGGTTCTGCCGCGGTGGCCCTGGACGGTCGTGAGCCGGCGGAGGTAGGTCCGCAGCGCCTCTTCATCAAACTTAACCAGGAAGTCGCTCGATGCCGAGCGGTTACGTTGACGGATGAGGTCGATCATTTGCTGCTTGCTCATGCCTTGCTCCGATGGCGTTAACTTGTCATGCATGGGTCGTGAAGAGATGACCCATCGCGACGTGACTTCCCGTCGCCCGCCTTGGATCGGACAGCTTTGCGCGATGTCTTGAGGGTGTAACTTCAGCGGACCAAAGATCGTGTCGAAGCCGGTGGGTTATTCGTAGCGAATTGTGTTGATCCCGTATGGCTGTTGTGTCCGAATATATCTATCGGCGACCGCTTATGATCCAGTTGATGGTCTGTGGTTCGGGCTTGATCGAGTATTTGTATACCGGTAGGAGATTCGTTTCATGGCGTTGATCGTTCACAGCCCGCACGACGGCCAGGAGGTCAAGGTCCGTGACCAGGACCTTCAGCGTGCGATCCGGGACAGTGAAGGCCGTATCTTTTATGCGGTTAAGCGCAGCGACGGTCAGGGCTACTACGGTTCCTTCACACGCAAAGGGTCTGATAAGGATGAGCAGCGCTACCTGGATATGCTTGAGAAGACGCAGCGGGCCCGTGAGGTCGGCGCAGAGCTTTCGGCGCAGCAGGTCCACGACGCGACCGGCAAACCGGCGGGGCCAGGCATCATGCGCTGGATTTTATTATTGGTCGTTGCGGCATTGATCGCCGCCATATCCTGGTATGTGTTTAGTTCCGATAAGTTAAATGGCGGAGGAGGCCAATCGTCACCCGGTAGGCAACAGCCTCCGGCCGTTCCCGGGGGCTCATCCGGGACCGCGGATTTAGGCATCCGTTCCTGGCTGGCATCGAACACATCGGGTATGCGAGAGGGTGCCTATCGGGCGCACTTCATCGGGACATCCTCGGGGTTGCACTATTCCGTTCTTCGGCCGGGCACCGGTGAGGTTGCCGCCGCGGGCCGTTACGTCCAGATCCACTACACCGCTTCGACGTTGTCCGGCGAGCTGTTCGACCGATCAGTGGAAGACAGGCCGGTGGGCTATGTCTTGTGGTCCGGTCGTGTGCCCCGTGGATTGGACGAGGGCGTGGCCGGGATGCGTGTGGGGGAGAAACGCCGACTGGTGCTGCCATTGGAGCTTATGGCGGGGCCTTACCCCGGGGACGTGGTCCTGCCGGATACGCCTCTGGTTTTCGATATCGAATTGGTTGGTGTGCTCCCCGGGATACGGTCTGTCATGAATGAGCCCGGTCGGGGGGCGATCGCACGCCCGGGTGACACGGTTCAGGTTCATTACAAGGCCTTCCTCGGCCGCGATACGGAGGCCTATGACGACACCTATGACCGGGCTGAGCCGGCTGAATACCGTATCGGCACAGGTGAGGTGATTCAGGGGTGGGAGCTTGGGGTGGTCGGGATGGCAGAGGGCGAGACCCGGACCATCGAGATCCCCGCGTATTTAGGCTACGGCCCACGCGGTGCCGCGGGGGTGATCCCGCCTGGTTCCAGCCTGCGGTACACCATCGAATTGCTTCAGGTGACCGGTCCGGCCACACGGCACATCGATATCAGTCTTGCACAGGGCAACTAAGATAATCTGTCCGCATTGTATATCGGGTGTGCTGATGGATATTGCATAACAAGCTACACTCTTGGCATGGTCAAGCGGATCGTTGCGATCATCCTGGTGATGTTCTCCGTGCCACTGATTATCGGTGTGGGCGACCCCATGCCCAGGGCGGACTTCGTTTTTGTCGAGAGCGCCGAGTACAACAGCCGTGACCCGCAGCGGATGACCTACCTGGCCGACATCAGGCTGGCCGGGCGGTTGTTTGAGACGCTGGTCGATCTGAACTTCGACGACATGTCGCGCAACCCCGCCGCCGCCGAGCGTTGGGAAGTGTCAGAAGACGGCCGGACCTACACGTTCTATATCCGAAACGACGCCTACTGGTCCAACGGCGACCCGTTGACGGCCCACGACTACATCTACGCCTGGCGCCGCGCCATCATCCCGGATACGGCGGCGGGCTACGCCTTCTTCCTCTTCGCGATCGAGGGCGCTCAGGATTTTTACAACTTCCGAGAAACACAGCTCGAAGCCTATGTGGAAGAAACGAAGGAGACCGGCGGTAGCGAGGAACGGGCGACGGAACTGTGGGTCGAGGCTTTAGAGAAATGTGACGAGATGGTCCGCATGCGTGCGGTCGATGACAAGACAATCGAACTGACCATCAACCAGCGTACGGATTATTTTCTGGACCTGGTCGCCTTCGCGACCTACATGCCGGTCCATCGGGCGAGTGTCGAGGCGGGTGTGACCTACAACGCCGAGTCCGGCACACGCATGGACGACCCGACCTATTGGAATGACCCCGAAAGGCTGATCTCCAACGGGCCGTACGTCCTGAACAAACGCAAGTTCCGACAGTACAGCTACCTCACCGCTAACCCGTATTACTGGAACCGTGGTGCATTAAAGAACCAATCGCTATTAGCACGCATCATCGCCGACGATATGGCGATGCTGATGGCGTACGACCAGGGCGTGGTTGACTATGTGCCGCTGGTCTCGACCGGGACGGCACACGACCTGGTCGCTGACGAGCGGAATGACGTGCATGTGGTGCCGTTGGCCGGGACCTATATCTACAACTTCAATTGCCTGCCCAAGCTAAAGAATGGTGATCCCAATCCGCTGGCGGATTGGCGTGTGAGGCGGGCGCTGAGTAGCGCCATTGACCGCAGACAACTCGGCGAGAGGGTAACACGTCTGAACGAACCACCGGCCTATAGCTTTGTGCCGCCGGGTTCTTGCGCCGGCTATGAGCCACCGGTGGAGGCGTCGCCCGTGTTTGATCCGGAAGCGGGGAAAGCCTTGTTGAAGGAGGCGGGCTACGTCGACGGCTCAAAGGTCAAGGGGTTGAGCATCCTATACAACACCGGTTCCGGCCATGAGAACATCGCGCAGGCGGTTAAGAATATGTGGCAGGAACACCTGGGGGTGGTCGTGACGCTTGAGGGCGTAGAATCAAAGATCAGCTCACAGCGTGGCCGCAGCCAGGACTACACGATCCGCAGAGCGGGTTGGTACGGGGATTACGCCGACCCGACCTCGTGGCTGGACATCCGTTCCAGTAAGGATGAGAACAATACGACCAAATGGAGCAACCTCGAGTTCGATGCTTTGCTTGCCAAAGCGGCTCTATCTGCGGACCCGGTCAAGCGGATGGTTTACCTCCAAGATGCTGAGGCCATCATGCTCAAGGAATGCCCGCAGGCTGTTTTGTTTCACTATGTCGGGGTGTCGCTGTTTGACCCGGACAGGGTTAAGGGGCTGGTCCCTAATGCGTGGACGCGGGACAGGTTCGAGCAGGTCTACACGGTTGATCAGGGTGGGGATTAATACAGACGGGAGCGGTCGATGGCACGGATGATCCTTTGGCGGCTGGTGCAGTTCCCACTGATCCTTGGCGCGATCTTTGTCGTGACGCTGACGCTGGCATGGATCGTGCCGGGCGATCCTTTGGACACGGATGACGGTCGGGAGATCGCGCCGGAGATCAAGGCGGCGATGCTCAAGCAGTACAACATGGATGAAGGCCCCGTTAAATTCGGGGTCAGCTACCTCAAGGGCCTTGTGTTTGGTACGGATCGCGGTTGGCCAGACTTCGGCCCGTCGCTTGCTTACAAAGAAGAGCGGGTTTCAGACATGATCATGGACAGCCTGCCCGTGAGCATCATGCTCGGGTCGTCGGCGCTGGCGGTGGCGTTGTTCATCGGGACCGTGTCGGGCGTGATCGGTGCGTTAAGACCGGGCAGTGCGTTAGACCTGTCGAGTCTCGCAGTGGCGTTGTTGGGTATCAGCCTGCCGAATTTTGTGACCGGATCGATCCTGTTGGCCGTATTCGCCGGAGCGTGGGGTTGGTTCCCCGCCGGGGGGTGGGACTCGTCCTGGCACATGGTGTTGCCGGCGGTGACGCTGGGCATCGCGCCGGCTGCTTACATCGCACGGCTGGTCAGGTTAGGCCTGGCGGACATCATGTCCAGCGACTACATCCGCACCGCACGCGCCAAAGGCCTGTCACAACACAGGGCACTCTTCGAGCACGCGCTGAAGGTAGCTTACCTGCCAGTATTAAGTTTCATGGGGCCGGCGGCGGCGAGCGTGATGACAGGTTCATTCGTCATCGAGAAACTATTCAACATACCCGGCATGGGCGATCACTTCGTCAAGTCTGTCATCAACAAGGACCAGTTCCTGATCCTCGGCGTCGTGCTGACGTTCTCGACGATGCTGGTATTGTTTAATTTGATCGTCGATGTTGCGTACGCATGGATAGACCCGCGTATCGATCTGGCGTGACGCAGGCTCAGAGGGGGCATTACTCTGGGGACGATTCTTGTTGTTTGGTTGATCGCCAGCCGCCCATTGCGCTGGACTTGCGTTTCTGCGAGACGATGACCAGGGCGACGCCAAACACAAACAGCAGGATGCTCAGCCACTGCCCGCGGGTGATGTGCAGCGTGGCAAATTCTTTATCGATCAGGTGCGCATCGGGCATGCGGAAGAACTCGTTAGAGATGCGCATGACGGCGTAGGTCATCGAAAAGGTTCCGGCGATCACGCCCGGTTTGCGGGGCTTTATCCAGATGACCGCCAGCACCGCCAACACGATCAGGCCCTCCATCACGCCGGCGTAGAGCTGGGACGGGTGGCGTGCGGTCAGGAATGGTTCGACCGCTCGCCCGATCGTAACGTTGCCGTTGTGGATTAAATCAGCGAATGTCGGCCAATCCCATTCTGATAACCCGGGTACGATCGAGTCCGGCGGGGGGAGGGCCGCATAGATCTTGTTGAGTTGCTCGGCGTCGGCATCCAGCAGTTCCTGTGGAAACTTGACCGCCAGCGGGAAATCGGGGTCGCAGGGGCGCCCCAATAATTCGCCGTTGATGAAGTTTGCAACCCGACCGAAGAAGATGCCAAGTGGGGCGGTGAAGGCGAAAAGGTCGGTGAGGTAAAGGAAGTCGTGCTTGTTGCGCCGGGCGTAGTACAGGCACCCCAGCATCCCCCCGATCATACCGCCGTGGCTTGCCATACCGCCCTTGTTGATAGCGAGTACGTCCCAGAAGGGTGGCGTGGTTGAGAACTCTCCCAGCATCTCGGGTTTATACAGAAGCACATATCCCAGTCGCCCGCCCACAACGATACCGATGGCTACGGCCATGACCAGGTCTGCAGCATTCTCCGGCTTGAGTGTTGAGGCGCCGACCCGGCAGACCCGTTTAACCATAAGAAAGGCGACAAGAAAACCGGCCAGGTACGACAGCCCGTACCAGCGTATCGGGATCGGCCCCAACTCGATGAGGATCGGGCTTAGGTTGTGTAGCCATACCGCGAGTGTCATGGTGGATCAATCGGGTGTCGGGGATCGTTACCGGCGTGTCAGCGTTTTTTACGGCTGCGGGGCTTGTTCTTTGGCTTCTTCCCGGCTTGGCTCTTGGGCTTGTCCGGTGTGGCTTTCTTCTTGCCCGGGGTCTTCCGGTGCTTCTTCTTCGTTTTAGCTTTATCTGGGTGTTTTGGTTGATCGCGACTGGTCTGGCCTTGCCGGAGGTTCGGGGATCGCTTCTTGTTTGCGCCGCTATCGACGATCACCATCTCCATGGTCCGCCGAGCCAGATCGACGGCGGCGACGCGGACGGTGAAGGTGCTGCCGATGGAAACGGTCTTGCCCGAGCGTTGAGCGACCAGAGCCCCGGTCTTTGGGTTGTGTTTCCAGCGGTCGTTGGCTGCACCCGGCAGGTCGTTGCTGCGGACAAAGCCGTCGATCAGGTATTTGTCGATCTGGATATAGACGCCCGCCCCCGTCACGCCGGTAACGGTTCCGGGGAAGTCCTCGCCCAGGTGCTCGCCCAGAAGTTGAAGGACCAGGAAATTGCGTAGCTCGCGTTCGGCACTCTCGGAGTTCCGCTCCGTGGTCGAGCAGTGCTTGCCCAGTTCGCGGAGACTGTCTTCGGTGGGGACCAGATTTTCTGAAGCGAGTTGCCTGCCGATCTTCTGGGACTTCGGTTTCTTACTCTTCGGGTCGGTCGGTACGTGTTTGAGGTAGGCGTCGATCCCGCGGTGGACGACCAGGTCGGGGTATCGGCGGATCGGGCTGGTGAAGTGGGTGTAATGCTCGCTGGCCAGGGCGAAGTGTCCGATCAGCATCGGGGAGTACTCGGCCTTGCTGAGTGTGCGCAGGACCGCCATGTTCACGGAACGCTGCGCGGGCTTGTCTTTCACGGACAGCAGCAGTGTCTGGAGTTGCTTGCGGCTGGGTTTGCTGGGGATGTTGTAGCCGGCGACACGTGCGAACATGCGCAGGTCGTTGATGCCGTGGGCGTCTGGGTCGGGGTGGATACGCCGGATCATCGGGACGTCCAGGCGGTTGAACAACCGAGCCGCGGCTTCGTTCGCCTCGACCATGAACATCTCGATGAGCGTGTGTGTGAAGGCGTCGTCTTCCGGTTCAGCGTCGATCACTCGGCCGGAGTCGTCGAAGACCAATTCCACCTCGGGGAGCCCCAGCACGATCATGCCCTGGTCGAGCCTGCGGGCGCGGATGCGCTTGGCGAGGTCGTTCATCAGCCGCGTCGCGTCGACGATAGGCTTGGGATAATTTGGTTCGGTTTTCGTGTGCTTGCGCGCTTCGGCGAGGTCGCCCTCGATCAGAGCCTGAGCCTCCAAGTAGGTCATCCGTTTGTCGGAGCAGATGACCGTGCGGGCGAAGCGTTCATGGAGAACCTTCCCGTTGTCATCGTATTTGATGAAGCAGGACTTGGCGTACCGATTGACGCCTTCCTGTAACGAGCAGACCCCGTTGCTGAGGACCTCCGGGAGCATCGGGACGACAACCCTGGGCAGGTAGGTGCTGTTGCCGCGTGCGTAGGCCTCTTCATCAAGCGCCGATCCGGGCGTGACGAAGTGGGCGACGTCAGCGATGTGTACGCCAAGCTCGAAAAATGTTTTGCCGTTCTCTTCGTAGGTCTGGATCGAGATGGCGTCGTCGTAGTCCTTAGCGGTGGGCGGGTCGATCGTGAGCGTGAGGATGCCGGTGATGTCTTCACGGTCCGGTGGTATCACGTCGCCGTTGAAGGCCTGCGATACCTTGCGGGCCTCTTCGGTGACGGCCGGGGGGAACTTGTCTGCCAGGCTGTACGCCCGCATGACAGACAGGGTTTCGATCTCCGGTTCGCCGCCCTCACCGAGGACCTCGGTGATGACGCCCTCAGCCAGGTCGTGGGCGTCTTTAGGGTATTCGGTGATGTCGATGACGACCTTGTCGCCGACACGTGCGTTCTTGACCGAGGGGTCACGGATGACCACGGGGTCTTTCATCATCCGACCGTCGACCTGGACGACGTGGGTCTTTCCGCGTTTGATAAGCGTGCCGACGTATTGGCGGTCGACCCGTTCGAGGACCTCGATGATGCGTCCGACGAAGGGGGATTTGCCTGAGCCGGCGCGTTTGCCTTCGTGGATGACTCGGGCGCGGACGCGGTCGCCATTCATGGCGTCGCCGCCGGAGCCGGGCGGGATGAACAGGTCCCCGTGCTGCGTGAGTTCGTCGGGCTGGAGGAAGCCGAAGCCCTTCTCGTGGGCGCGGAAGACGCCGACCATGTGCTTGCCCGGCGGGGGCAGGGCGATGGTGTCGGAGGACCCGAGGATGACGCAGCCGTCTTCGAGCAGGCCCTGGGCGGCCACCTCGAATTCGCCGAAGTCGGCATCACTGACGCCCAGGTCCTGGGCCAGTTGCCGGAGTGTGCGGGGTTCATACCGCGTGTTGGCGATATGCTTAAGTATGCTGCTGGTGTAACGTTGAGGCATGAGGGGCAATGAAACGAGGGGGCGGCTCACAGTGATTCGGGTCCGGGCTTGAGCCCACAGCCCGTCGAGCGTCTTGTGCCCGACCCCGCTATGCTACCGCAGATCAATCAAACGCGATAGAAGTACCCATACTGAGGTTAAATCATGGCAACCGATGACCAGATTATGAAAGCGGCGGGAGAACTTGGGGAATTGCTCGGGAAACATCCCAAGGTCGGTCGGCTCGAAGCGGCGATCAGCAAGCTCAAGGAAGATGTTGAGGCCCAGCGTGCCTTGAATGACCTGAACCGTCATCTGCAAACCGTGGCGGAAAAGGAGATGTCCGGACAGCCGATCGAGGTGGCGGACAAACGTAAGCTCCAGGAATTACAGACCTCGGTGGTCCACAACTTGGTCCTGCAGGAGTTCCAGCTCGCGCAGATGGATTACGTAGACCTGGTCCGTCGCCTGGATGACGCGATGTACGGCCGAAGCGCCGCGGCTCAAGCCGTCGGGGTGACCGGGGCACCGAGTCCCGCGACTCAGGGCTGAGAAGCAGGTTTGACCCTTTATTCAGCGGGTGCTTGCTCGCCGACCGCCAACTGTTCATCTGTGAAGTTGAACGGCGGCGCTTTGAGGACCTCACGCCAGCGATCGACCGAGACTTTCAGTTCAGCCGCGTTATTAGGATCGACCAGCTGAGGCGGGTTAATCCTGGCGACCTGGCGAGCGATATCGTCCATGACCCGGCCACAGATGCCCGCCATTGAAGCCTTATCCTGTTTGATCGCTTCGGCTTCATCATCATCGGGGTTGTCGTTGCCCGCGGACATCTGTTCGGCGATCAGCGCGTAGTAGCGGAAGGCGATCCGTGCCAGTTCCTTCTGTTCCCTGTCCACGTTCTGGTTGCCGGCCCGTTGGGCGATCAGCTTGCTCCAGAGTTGCTGCATCCCGCCGTGGACGGGCTTGAAGCGGACGCCTGGATTCTGTTTGTGGAAAATAACGCGGGCGTCGAGGCCATCAAGGACCTTCTGGATCGCCTCAGGTAATTCAATCTCGGACAGAGCGAGCATCACCTGCTCGAGGACCAGTGAGGAGTCTTCGGCCTTGAGGCGGGCGGCCATCACGTCTAGAACCTCCTGCTGCTCCGGTTTGCTGAGTCGTTTATTCTTAGCTGCGGCGCCTACGGATTTGGCGATCCAGTAACGCACGGCGGGGCTTGGGTCGTCGGCCCCGGCCTTGAGCACCGTGACCAGGCTCCGGCCGGATAATTTAGCAGTGACGATCGCGATATTTAACCGTGTCATCAGTGGGCCGTTGGGCACCAGCAACGGGGACACCCGCTGGGCGATGGCCTGGCTGTAGTAGAGGGTGAACACGGGCGTGCTGCCGAGCCCGAATGGCTCTGCCAGCAGCGATCGGCCCAGGGCGACCTGCTCGGGATCACTGCTCTGCAAGCGGACGACCTGGGCGTCTATAAAGCTATCGATCGTCGCCTTGGCGTCGGCGGATAACTCGTCTGGCTCCTGCAGTATGGCGGCGGGGAGCGAATCCTGTGCGAATAGAGGCTGATTCCCCAAGCCCAGCACCAGTACACACGTCGCCGCCAGTAGCCAATGCAGGCGTCGGCTGAAATTCATCGGAATCCTCTCAGGCATTCGGGGAAATAAGCCGTCTGTCGCGGGGACGCGGCCTGTCCAGTATTGAAAAATTAGCATCGACCCCGAATACTGTCAAACATCCGGGCCTCGGCCCATCGCTCAACTGCTGACAAAACAAAGCCTTGTAGATCCGGTAGGACCCAGCGGGACTAGCGGATCGAATTAATGCCCGGGAAGTCCAGGGGATACCAGAGCATGACAAAAATGGACCCGACGTAAAGCGCCAATCCGATCATGGTCATCACGATCCCGATTCGGTAATACCGGGTTTTTCGGTCCCTGTAAGCGAGGGTCAGATCAAGCCATGGCTCGATCTCCTGGCCCGGGTGCTGGGTCAACCAGCGCAGGTGCAGTACGCCGTAGCACACGGTCGCTGCGGCCGCCATTACCAGGGCGACCCCGCTTATGATCAGCCATTTGGCGAGGTCATTAGTACCGGCGATCAGCCTGCCGGAGAACCCCGTGGTCGTGATGACGATGCCTGAAAGGCCAAGCAGGACCTGTGAGCGGTGGTGCAGGACCATGAAGTGCCGCTCGAGCATCTCCATGATGGAGCGGACATCATCCCGGCCATAGACCTGAATGATGCGGCGGACCTCTTCCTGACGGGTGCTGTCAGACATAAGATCATGATAACACAGGCGGGTGGTTTTCATCACGCCGTTAATCTGGAGTGGTGGTATGGCCTAGGGGTGGGTCTTCGGTGTAGGGGGTTCCATACGACTGGCTGGACTCTGCCGGTTGTGGGGGAGGTCTGTCAGAGATGAGGGTCGTCTTGACCAACTCACGCTCATTCTTTGGCTGTGGCACCCGATAGCCAGTGCATGGCGAGCCTGGATTCATCATTGCATAGCGTCGGGCAAGATCGGCGGCCTGGTGCGGGGCAGAGCCGCTCTAATCCATGGGCGTGTCTTGAATGGAAACAGTGGGCACGCACAATCGTTTCAATCCGGGCAACCCCCAGGCAGATCGCATTGGGGATGGCGTTGGGGTCGTTTATCGCCTTCACGCCTCTGATCGGCTTGCAGACCCTGCTGGCCGCCTTGTTTGCAACCCTGATCGGCGCTTCTAAAAAAGCAGCGATGTTGGCGGTCTGGATCAGCAACCCCCTGACCATGGGGCCGATCTTTGCGGTGACGTATCAACTGGGTGTGCTGTTGGGCTCTCCGACGCCCGCGATGGCGTCTGCCCCCGGGCCCGTGATCGCCGGGACCGAAGCACCCATCAGCACGTTGGCGAGCAATCCCTACAGTTTCGAATGGCTGATGCAGGCCGGCTGGGGATACATCCTGCCCATGTTTCTGGGGGGCGCGCTGGTGGGCCTTCTGGCAGCATTCGTTGCTTATCAACTGACGCACCGCGGCGTCTTGGCATATCAAACCGCTCACACCCGTCGGCAATGTGTCCGATCATAAGGCAGCGTCCGGATAAAAAACGTTATTTGGCCTGCTTTACTTTTTTTGAAGCAGTTTCAGGTGGTGTTATGCCATAGCCCTTTGCCCTGTAAGCCGATAGCTGCGTGTATGAGCAGCCCTTTATCCAAGTCGTCGGGTGCCCGTGGATCGAGTATCGACTCGTCGGGTGCGGTCCGACTACGCCGCTGGTTGCGTGTGTTGATCCCATTGCATACCAGCCCCAGGCGGATCGCGTTGGGCGTCTCGATCGGTGTACTGATCGCGTTCACGCCTTCTATCGGTTTTCAGATGGGGCTTGCGCTCGTGTTGGCATCCATCCTGAACGCATCGCGTGTTGCAGCGGTATTGTGCGTCTGGATCACGAACCCGTTGACGATGGGGCCTGTTTTTGCCCTGACTTATGCGGTGGGACGCCCGTTTTGGTTTACTTCCCCGGATGTGGGTTTAGTCGAACTCAGCCAGTCAGTCGGCGGGAGTTACGGTTTTTTAAATTTTGTTGCCGTATTCAATGGATTCCAGAATATCTTCGGCCTGGGTTCGCAGATTGTCTTCCCGATGTTGATCGGCGGTTTAATCGTCGGGGCCATAACGGGGGGCCTGAGTTATCTCCCCGTGATAACGATCGCGTCTCACATTCAGAAACAGCGTCGTCGCCGGAAGCGAAGTGTTGGCCGACGCGAGATTCAAGGTATCGAAAGATCGTCACGCGGATCAGTCCGGTCGGTCGCCGACCGGGGTGCTGGCAACAGAATCACGGTGCCCACCCGACGGGCCGCGTAATCGCAGCCTGGTTGATCGAAAACAGGCGTTTCACTTAATCCATCGATTCGTCGTGCGACTCGATATTCAATTCCTTGATCTTTTTATTAAGCGTGTTGCGGTTGATCCCCAGGAAGTCTGCGGTGCGGACCTTGATGCCGTTGTTGTGTGACAGCGCTTCGCGGATGAGCTGCTTTTCTATCTCGCCGACCACCAGGTCATAGACCTGGCCTTCGCAGGACTGGAACTCGCGAACCGCGTGCTCGGAAAGCCGTGCCGCCAGTGATTCGATCGACGTGTCGGTCGTCTCGGACCGGGTTTGCTTTGAGAACAAGCGTATCTGAAGCGGCAGCAGGTCAACTGATAAATCTTCGCCGGTCGATAAGACCACCGCCCGTTCCATCGCGTTCTCGAGTTCACGCACGTTGCCGGGCCAGGGGTATCTCAGCAGGGTATTCAAGACATCGCGGTTGATTTTCCGCAGCCCGCGTTGATTCTCGGTGTTGTACTTATCGAGAAAAAAATCGATCAGGCGGGGGATGTCTTCCCGCCGTTTACGCAATGGCGGCAGGTTGATCTGGACCACGTTCAGTCGGTAGTAAAGGTCTTCGCGGAATGTGCCTTTGCGTACCTCGTCTTCAAGATCAAGGTTGGTCGCCGCGATGATCCGCGTATCGACCTTGACCGTGCGGTGGTCACCCACACGCTCGAACTCGCGCTCCTGAAGAACGCGCAGGAGCTTGACCTGGAGCTGGGGGTCCAGGGTCCCGATCTCGTCGAGGAATATCGAGCCACCCTCTGCGGCCTCGAACCGACCGACCTTGTCTTTGGTTGCGCCCGTAAAAGCGCCTCGGACGTGGCCAAACAATTCTGACTCCAGCAGCTGCGGCGACAAGGCACCGCAGTTGATCCGGATCAGGGGCTGGTCGGCCCGTGGTGAATTAAAGTGGATGGCCTTGGCGATCAACTCCTTACCACACCCGGTCTCACCCAGAAGCAGAACGGTTGCCCGGCTGCTGGCGACCTGACCAATCATCGCCAGGACGTCCAGCATGGCTGAGCTGGAACCGATGATATTGTCGAACTTGTACTTGCCCCGAAGGTTGTCCCGCAGCAACTGCGTCTCTTCAAGCCAGTGCCCTTTTTCGACCTGGATCAGGTTGTGGATCCGGATGGTCTGGGCAATCGAGCCGGCGACGATGGTCAGTAGCCTGGTATCGGCGTGCAGGTGCTCATCGTCGATATAGGGCTTGTCGATACTGATGGTCCCGACGGTCTGGCCGCCATCATTCACAGGGACACAGATGAAGCTGATCGGCTTCGGTTCATGGCCAGCCTCGTCGAGGTCTCGGCTGCCCGTGCGGTTCAGGAACTCAGGATGACTTGCGATGTCTTTGATCACGGCGGGCTCACCCGAAGCCAGCACCTGCCCGGTCACCCCTTCACCGACGGCGTAGCGCCCCCTTTGCTGCTCTTGGGTACTTAATCCGGTACTCGCCACGATGCGCAACTGACCAGACGCCTGGTCCCATAAAACCAGTGCAGATCGCTGGATATGTAATTTTTCACTCAACAGCGACATGACACGTTGAAAGAGTTGGCTCAGCTCTAGACCATCGCCAAGGATTTGGCTGATCTGCTCCAGTATGTCTAATTCTTGTTCAGATCGATGCATTGATCGCTAATTAAATCATCACTTACGGACGGATGCAAGCCTTATGTGCCGAAATGGTGCGCACAAAACCAAACAAAAACCATACAAATATTAACGATTCGCCCTTTTCGCTTTGCTTTTGACATTACTGGGCTTACTCACTTTTTGTTACCCCATGGTCAGTCTTTGTGCGCTGACTTCTGACGTTTCGGCCAAAGGTGTAGGGCCTGTGTGTAGGCAACGGCTGATGGCTCTAACGCGAAACAACACGTCAACTGGTAGCGAGTGATTTCAGATGAGCCACACGGCCGAACACGCAATCTCAGACACAGTGCCTTCTGCCTTGGTTGAACTGCTGATCGAAGAGCATCAGGCGAGTACCGAGCCTCGGTTGCGCAGACTCTGGGATTATTACCGCAACCCTTCCAAGCGGGAAACGGGGGGAAAACTCAGTCACCTGGCACAAGAGGTGGGCCTGCCCAAGCGGTTGGCCCGATCAGGCGGCGGGGATTCCACAAGCGCAGTGGCCAGCCGAGAGGTCGTGATCGAGAACGACATCGCCTGGCGGATGCACACACACGTGGATTTTATGTTTGGCAAGCCCCTGTCGATTCAGAGCACGGTTAAAGACCCGGCCCGGGCGAGAGCGATCCAACGCTTCCTGCAAAAAGTCATCGCGTCAAATGGTGGATCGAGATTCTTTCAGGATCTGGGCCTGCTGGGCTCTATCTACGGGTATGTGGATGTCCTGGTCCGCGTGGCTGACATCAACGAAACACCGGTGGATGGCGATTCGTCAGCGGCGGATCGGGTCGTGCTTGAAACCATCGAGGCCCCGCGTGCCATCCCGCTGCTGGATTCCCGGGATTACCGTCAACTCGACGCCTACGTCCTGCACTTCCGCCAGAGAACGACACAGGTCGAACAAAACCATTTCTTATCAAGGGTTCGCAACCGCGTCCTTGGCGGAGTGGGACGTAGGCAGCGGGTGGTGGTTGAGCATACCGAGGTCTGGACAGCACAAACCCATCAGAACTTTGTCGGGAAAGAGGGGGTGCCGATCGCCGACCGAACGCTTGTCGGTCAGGGCCTGAACCGGCTAGGCCGGATCCCCGTTGTCCATATCCAGAATCTGTCACAGCCGTTTTTCTATGAGGGGCTCAGTGAGGTTGAACCGTTGATCCCGTTGCAGGACGAGTTGAACACGCGCCTGTCTGACCGGGCGAACCGGGTGACCTTCCAGTCGTTCAAGATGTATCTGGGCAAGGGGATCGAGAAGTTTACCGAACGGCCCGTCGGCCCCGGTCAGATGTGGGCGACGGATAACCCGGACGCATCGATCACCGAATTTGGTGGCGATGGGAGCAACCCGTCTGAGGAAGAACACATCCGTGAGATGCGCGAGGCGATGGATAAGGCCAGCGCTGTCAACCCGCTTGCCGCGGGCGTGCTGCGGTCCAAGGTCGGCAACCTTACCAGCGAGAACGCGCTGCGCATCGTGATGATGGGGTTGCTGGCCAAGGTTGACAAGAAGCGGCTGACCTATGGTGACGGTATCGAACAAGTCTGTGAGATGGTGCTCCACGCCGCCGACGTGTACGGCCTATTCCCCAACCTTCCGGAAGAACGCGGGGTCCGACTGGATTGGGCCGAACCCCTGCCGGACACCGACTCACAGCTGCTCCGTAACGCGCTTCTAAAACTCGAAGCGGGCGTGCCCCGTCAACAGGTCTTGACCGAGTTGGGATACGCCGATCAGGCCGGAACATAAAACGGTAACGGATACGAACAAACAGATGGGCCGACGCCCACGAACCCTTTGAACCAGGAAGACGACATGACGGACAGTGTAATGAATGAGACAACTCATCAGGCAGACACAATCGGAGAAGATTTGGTTGATCCGGCGACAAGCCCGGACAAGCTGGTGCCTGTGAGCGAGGCGATCCGTTATCGCAAGCGAGCTCAGGCCGCCGAGCAACAGCTCGAAGCGCTCCACGGAGAATTAGATACAGCTCGGACAAGGTTGTCCGAAGCGGATCAAACCATCGTGGGGTTGGAACGTCAGCAGAAAGTCGATGCGTTATTGACCGAAGCCGATGTGATCGATCTGGAGACCGCCCGCCTGCTTACCGAACAGGCGGTGTCCACGATGGACGAGGCGGACGTCGAACTGGCCGTTAAAGACCTAAGACGCCACAAGCCATACCTGTTCCGACGCAGGCAGAGCCGGGCCGCTTCCGCGATGGCGCCCAACATCGACTCACTTGACCACAACCCGACCGAACAAGCTGCCGAGAAGGCGACTTTGTCGGGGGATCGTCGTGACCTGCTTCGCTATCTACGTCTGCGCCGCCAGCAATAGTGTTCGAAATGCAGGCAAACACGCCGTGATTCAAACTACATTTAAATTCCAAACTTATTAGGAACACATCATGCCATTTACAGGAAAAGCCACTTACACCGCAGGGGCCAGTCTCCCGGAACTAGTCGAAGACGTCTCCGACATCATCAGCATCGTAAGCCCCTTCGAGACGCCTTTGCTGGACCACCTCGGCGATCCGCAACGCACCGCAACCAGCACGGTTCACGAGTGGTTGGAGGACTCGCTGCTACCCAATACGGATACCATCCAGGACCCCGTGATCTCATCCCCTCTGACCGAAACAACTTTTACCGTTGGTAACGGGGGCCGTTTCCGTGTTGGCGATCAGATACAGGTCACCGGCTCCAGAGAGGTCATGTTTGTTACCGGTGTCTCCAGCAACGATTTGACCGTGATACGCGGGTACGGTGGAACGACATCGGAGGGCCTGGTGGATGACGCGACGATCCGTATTCTGGGCAACGCAGCACTTGAGGGGGATGATGCGCCGGCGTCACGGTTCACCAGCCGGGTCCGCAAGACTAACTACACGCAGATCTTCACTTCGACGGTGGAGGTGTCGGGCTCTCAACTTGCCTCCAAACAGATCGGATTGTCTGACGAGTTGGATTATCAGAAGCAGGAGCGTCTGCGTGAACTGATCCGAGACCTTGAAAATTGCGTAATCAACGGTGTCGCCGCGATGTCGAACCCCGAGGGCAATGCATCGATACGTCGGACCATGCAGGGGATCATCCCGTTCATACAGACGAATGTATATGAAAGTGGGGCCGGGGGCTTCCCCTCGGGCTCCGGAGCGGGTTCCGATGAGCTGACGGAAGAACAGATCAATGCCGCGCTGAGGCGGGTATGGGACGAATCGTCCGGTTCGATCGACACGATCCTGGTTGGTGGGCTCCAGAAGCGGCGGATCAACAGCTTTATTACTGGCAGTCGGGGTTATAGCGAGAGTTCGACACGATTCCGCGATCTGGTCAGCACATATGAATCCGATTTCGGCGTCTGCCGGGTAGTTCTCTCTCGCTGGGTCCCTCAAGACACCGTTCTGCTTTTGGATTCTTCTCGGATCGATGTGCTGCCCCTGGCCGGCCGAAGTTTCGGATTCAAAAAACTGGCCTCGACCGGCGACAGCGAGACCGGGCAGGTGATCGGCGAGTACTCGCTGGAGCTGCGTAACGAGCTGGGGCACGGGCTGATCCGTGGCCTCGCGACGAACTGATACGCCGGGCCTTGATAGAGGATTCTCTACACGGCTATAGGGCCGGGGGTTTAATCGCCCCCGGCACCTATTGAAGATCATGCCACTTACGACGGGGATACAGCGATGAATTTTTCAACAGACCGGGACCTGCTTGCGATCGAGCCCGCGGTATTTGAAGACGTACCGTTTGCGGCCCAGCGCAGAGTGAGTGTAGTGGACGGGGTCGTCAGTGGGACAACGCTAACCAGTAATAGCGCGGATTTTGTATCCGCTCAGGTCGATGCGGGGGCGGTTCTTCTGATCAGTGGTATCGCACACGAGGTTCTGACGCGTGTAGATGCCAACACACTTACGGTTTCCCTGCCGCGACCGCACAAGACCGACGCGGGCATCCCCGGCGGCGATGGCTCATCGTTGGAAGTCACCGTTCAGACCTTCTCTCCACAGGCGGAGCTGATCCATGACGGGCTGCTGAGGCTGCTGGGCATCGATCCGGATGACCCCGATTCGGTATTAGATGAGTCAGCGATCATCTCGCAGTCATTGATGGCTCGGCTGGAAGCGTTGGGAACACTTGAGGTTGTTTACTCCGGTGCGGCTTCCTTGATCGGTGACAACGACACCCTCCTGATGAAGGCGGGGGAGTATCGCAGGCGGTTCCGCCAGGCCTGTGCGGGAGCGCGTGTGTCGCTGGATACCGATGGGGATGGTGTGGTGGATGAGCGATTGTCACTCGGGACGATCCGATTTTCTCGCGCCTAAGCGTATTGGCAGTGTACCAATGGGGCATGACATGGTGACTTTTGATGACCAAACTTTATTTGGGCCGGGGCCTGCGCGGTTCAAGATCGGGCCAATCAAACTTCGGCACGCGATTCAGCACCCGCTCGGTTCGCGTGGGGTACGTATCGAACATCAAGGCACCGAGGCGAGGGAGTTCAGGCAGACTGGTGTTCTTATAGATGATACACCCGAGAGATTACAGGTGATAATTGACGCGATCGAATCATACATTGATGGCTTGCCACACACACTGGTGGATAGCGTTGGCCGTACTTGGAATGACACGGTCATGCTGGAGGCGGAGGCTGACCCATTTGTGCGGGCCGGGGCGCGTTGGAAGGCTTCTTACCGAATCACATACCTGCAGGTCATCGTATGAGCAGTTTTGTCACGATCGATGCGACACAGGACATCTTCGAGCTGGTCCTGGCCCGACCGGTGATAACAGCCACCGGCGAACATCCGTGGTTGGTTCACCTCTGGTGGCGGGCACCCCTTCAGGGGGACCGGGTTGTGCAGATTTACGTTCAGGATGAGTTGTATGACGTGTCACTTGATTCCTGGGCAAGAGCAATGTTTCTGGTGCTTGACCGCACACGAACCAACCGTATGGAGTTACTGGCGGTGCCGGCGGGTGACCCCGAGGCGATCTGGCGTGCACAACCCGACCTGCTTAGGTCGTGGCAGCCGCGCGTGTCGGATGTGGCGGCGGTCTCTCTTATCCGCGACGAGACGCTGTCGGTTGATACACGGGTCGATGTTGAAGTGGATGGCGTTGTTATCGATTCGGGTTTGATGTGGTCTAATCAAGTGCATCGTTCAGATCCAGATGGAAACTTGGAGGCGGGCGATGTGGCCGGGCTGGGCCTGGGTATCGGCAATCTCGGTGCCGGCCGGCTGGGTTATGACGCGGCATCATTGTGTTGGCGTCGAGACGATCTTCGGCAGGGCACATACGACATCGTAATCGGCGCGGTGGATTCGAGCGGCCACCCCGCGGCCGACCCATTGCTGCTTGATGATGTTTTGATCGATGGTTTGCCTGGCCAAGTTGTAGGCCTGTCGATTGATCGGGCGTTCCAGATTTCCTGGGACTAATGATATTCAACGTCGTTTGACTCAGACCCGGGAGTGTTATCCCGTGTGTCATGATGATCAGAGGAAAATATAATGCCTATCCAGGAACTTACCCCCGATCAGATTGATAGTCTGGTCGGCACGCGCCACCCCGAGACGGGCATCGAGTACCCGCCGAACGGTCTGCAACCTTACTACCACTGGTTGATCCGTGCGTTGCACCTGTTGGCGGAATCATCACTCGGGGCGTTACGGGTCGCGGAAGTCGACTCGTCAGACACAGCGATACAGATCGCACCCGGTCGGGTAAGCATCTCGGGGGTAGTGTTGGATTTTGCCGGCCAGGTCAGCGAGTTGGCTGCCTTTAACAACGACACCGCCTACATTTCGATATTCAATAATGCGGGGTCGCCTGGGATTTCTATTAGTGCCGACGCCAGCGGTTGGCCCGTTGGGTCACACATCAAGTTGGCGGAAGTTACGATCACGGCGGGGGTGATCAGCAACATCCTGGATCGTCGTATGGAAACCGTATTCAGTATTTAGCACTTCACGGTTTACCTGTTGGGTGGTTTACGATGCAAATACACAAACACATTGATTTTCAGGTGCCCGGGTGGGGCGAGTACTCACAGGGACCGACCACAGGGTCCAGCGCTCTGCTGACCCAATCCGATTCCGCCTCATTCCCGGACCGGCCGAGCCGGGACGGCATAGGTTTAGACGTGGCGATGTCGGTTGGCGATGAAGGCTCATATCTCACACACGATTTGGGCGCTGAGCAGTCGGCCCTACATGTCCGGCTGCTGCTGAATCCCCAGGGGGTCAGTGGGGGTTCGATTACGTTGCTCGCGGGGTTGGATGGGGCGGACGTGGAGTCGATGCGTGTTTCGCTGGATGCAGACAGCGGCGACCTATTCGTCTGGTTCGCTGGCGGTACGACGTTGTCTGCGTCGTTTGGCACCGGGATATTATGGCATTGCGTGGAGGTGGCGGTTGATACCGTGGCCGACCAGGCTGATCTATGGATCAACGGTGTGCCGGCCGATCAGGTGAATGCAGGCCTGTCGGCCGCAACGATTCAGACCATCCGGCTTGGTGCCGTCCACAAAGACACCAACGTGACCGGCAGCCTATATCTGGACGAAGTCGTCTTTGCGGACAGCTATATCGGACCGGTGATTGTCGCGCCGGGCGAATCACATGCGGGGGACCCCGCCCATTGGCTGGTTGTCTACAACTCCGCAGACCCGGACGCGGGAGCCTGGGCGGAAGCATATCGATTAGCCCGAAGCATCCCCTATGCAAACCTGTTGGGTCTTGCGTTGCCAACTGCTGAAATCATCAGCACGTCGCAATACGCCGATCTTGTGACCAGGGTTGACGCTTACCTCTCTTTAAATCAGCTCGACGGCCAGATCATGGGTGTGCTGCTTGGTTACCGTGTGCCGGGGTACATCGACTCGATCGGCGGGGGGATTTACGAGTCGGTGCCCGCGCAGATGCAGACTGCCAGCACGACACTCGGTCCCGCGTTAAATACCCTGGCATCACCGGCCAGCTATGAGAGGCTCACGACTCCAGACCTCGCCGGCAAGCGGATGACCGCCAGGATCGACGGGCCTGATTTGGCCACCGCTATTCAACTCATCGATCGGGCGACCGCGATTTGTGAAACACGTCTTAGCGCAGACGACGCATTGTTTTACTTCGATCCATTTGTTGGCGATGGCGCTGTCTATCAGTCGGCATTCAATGACATGATCGACTGGATCACCGGTAACGGGGGGATGCAAACCCGGTTAAACATCGTCCTCAGCGGTGATCCAGGCGGCAATGAAGATGCGGGATTCGAGACGGTATCGGGTGACGGGTTGTTCTGGGGCTGGTCACTAACGCTTCCTGATGCCGACATATTCACTGCGCCTGCGGGTCGACGCGCGCTCTGCGGGCAGGTGTATCTAGACGGAGCGTCGGCTACCACCCTGCGCAGTATGTCACCAGGCAATTGGGCGGACATACCTCTGGCGGCGGGCTATGCGGCTGTCGTCGCATCCTCGAGAAACAGCCCGGTGTTCTGGATACCCGATGCCGGCGCATTGTTTGATACGCTTACGCTTGGGTGGACACTCACGGAGGCGTGGTTTGTCGCGCAGCCGGTGATACGGGGCGGCTTCTATCTCGTCGGCGACCCCTTGATGACCATCGGGATGCCACGAACGGGTACCGAAGTCTTTGGCCCTCTCGAGAGCTTAAAAGACCTGGACACGGATTCGCCGGCATTCATACTGCCGGAAAGCGTTCGTGAACTCGATCTATTCAGCGCCGCCCCCGCCGAAGATCAGGAGGCGGTCTACGTTGTTCGACATACGGACGAGATGGGACGCGCCGAATCATCTCCGACCTCCATTCGGATCACTCACGTCGACGGCCAATCTCTCATGCCCCCGGCCATGCCGGTGTGGCCCGATGCTGCGGGTTGGATGGCTGATGTAGAAGAGGGACAGATTCGGCTTCTGACATGTTGGGCCGGACCGATTGCGGGGATGCGTGTCGGGTCCGTTGAGTTAATGGGTCAGCTCGAGGGCGGGGCGGAGGTCGTTACAGCGCAGGCGGCAATCAACCCACGGGATGATTACGTCTTGGTAATTGAACCCCTCCCCCCGGTACGCACAAGATACCGTTGGCGTGTGACATCGCCTGATGGCGTTGTAGAGTACACGGACTGGTCCGAGTACATCGACCCAGCTTCGGAGCCCGCGTCTTCACTTCAGCAGATCGGAGCCAGCTATTGAAAGCCTGTGCATCCCTTGGTCCTGTCCCGCGCGCCAATGTAATAGATGGCGTGCAGCCATTCGTACTGATTAATGACACACCCGAGCCCCGGCTGTCGGTTGAATCATTCAAGGTGCGCGGCCCACTGGACCTGCGAACCGCAAGAATCATGATGGATGAGCCGGTTGGTCCAGCCGGGGTGCCACAGGTGTGGTTGAACGCTCTGGTGGCAATCGCCTGGCCCGTCAGGCTCAATGATGATGAGACCGCCTGGCCGGTCCTGATGCGCGGAGAGCTTAAGCAGGTCCAAGCGACAGATTCGAGTGCCCAGCACGACCGATGGTATGAACTCTCAGACTTGTGGGGACAGGCCATATCACAGCCCTTGAATTCTATCCCACAACTCAACCCGGCCGGTTCGCTGATCACGCAACCGTATGGGGCGCTGATGATCGGCCGAGAAGGGAATCGCTCGGCGGATCGATTCACGGTGAACGGCGAGCAGGTCCACGTCATCCAGCAGGAGTCGGGTTTGATGTGGACGGTTCAATCGGCACTTGAATACTTATCCGCGTCAGGCAGCCTCGATCTCCTGCTGACCGGTCTCCCCAGAGAGATTGCTCACGCCGATCTGGATGACACGATCGATCTGACTAAACCCCTAGACGGGTTGCTTGAAAACATGCTGACCGAGTGCGGGTTGGTCATCCAACGCGACATCGCACGTCAAGGCGGTTCTATCAGCGAGACCCGGGCGGTACGTCCTACCGGGTCCGGGCGACCGATACGGGTCGTTTGGGCCAACGGTTTGCGGCCTCTGGGTGATGCCTTAAAGATATCGGTTGATAGGCCCGCACAACCCGCACAACTCTGGACCGCCCGGGCAGGCGGTTGGGTTGTCGAGTCAACATTCGAGTTGGTCGGCGGTTGGGCCCCGGCTCTGGAAGGTCAGGCAGACGATGAATACGACGAGAGCTTAAGCAGTGACTTTGCGACCTACGCCGATGTATACCGCAACTGGGTCCTCAATGAAGACGGGTTCTATACGCAGCCGCTATTTAATCGTGGCCCCGCGTATGACTTGGCTTTGTTGTTTGGCGAACCCGGCATCGACCCTCAACCGATTGCATTACAACCAAACTTGACACTCGACGATAAAGGTTCTCCCCTTGACCCGATTGTTCAGATGAGCACGGACAGCGGGTCGAACTGGTCCGTCTTTCCCAAGTCCAGCACGATCCTGAAGGACCGAGCAGGGGTTTATCTTGACTCACAATCTCTACCGACGACATTTCTAGCCGCCGCCAAGGCCGGCAGCGCGCGCCTGCGTGCGACCGCCAGCCTACGGAGCCCGCTACCCGTCGAACAATCCCGGTGGAAAGGCAACGCCTTTACTTCGATCCTGCCGCCGCGGGTAGTCGACCTCGCGGAAACCCATCTATTTCATCGTGTCGATCAGAACAGTATCCATTACGACAACATACATGCGGGGGCGCTGGTTGCGGATGAGGTGGATGACAGTCATCGGTTACTCGGTTCGCTTGTTAAACAGATGGATCACGGTTCGGAGGGCGGGCGAGCCACACTTGATCTGTCGGGTGCCTGGCCGCTGCTGCGAGTTGGTGATTGTTTGCGAGAGATACGTGGACCAGGTGTTGCGGCGGACGGTTGGTCACAGGCGCTCACCCGCCGCGGCGCCGTGGTGGTTGGCCTTGAAACCTGCTTCATGGGGCGTCGCGGCGGTGGCGGTACGACTCGGATCGATCTGACTTTCTGAACTGGCAAGAGAACTGTTATGCCATTGGAACTGATACAACACCTGACCCAGTTCGGCGTGGCCGGGTTGATGGGCATCCTCTGGGTGTGGGAACGTCGGATGTCCCGTCAGCGCGAGGCCCAGCTCAACGAAGCACATCACCGGATGATCCATGAGCACCACGAGCTGAACGCCCTTATCAAGCTGGTGCGGCAGAACACACGGGCGATGGTTCGATTTGACCAGACGCAGATGCAACTCAAAGAACTCCTGGAGAAGATGAACGATGAGATACAGCGTAAGGCCGCTTAGTAATGTTTGCCCCTTCGGGATGCTATTGCTGGCGATTTTTCTGGGCGGTTGCACCACGCCGCCGTCGGTTACTCCTTTGCTGCGAATTACAGAAAATGCACTGCTTCAAGAGGCGGAGAATATTCGGGAAGATGCCCGCCACGGTACAGAACAGATGCGCAGATCGCTCGATGTCCTTGAGGAGGGTTTCAACCGAGACCTGGAGCAGATAGAGGTATTAACGCCCCGGTGGGTGCGTGAGGCCACAGCGGTTTATGTCCTCGCGCGTGAAACCGTTGTCAAGCATCAGAACGCGATGACTCAAGCTCATAACAACCGTGCAGAAAATCTTAGGGCCGCGGCGGCGGCAACCAGAAGGGCGATTGCCCTGATCGAGCGTCGGGACCGATTGCTCGATGGTGTGGTCGGGGAGGACCTGCGTCGATTGATATCCCAAACCGGTTTGAGCACACAAGAGGTCGGCCGATGACGCCCCATAACTTGCAGGAACTGATACGCGATAAAATCGATGGGCAATGGTCGGACTGGTCGGCCAGGCACCCGCACCTCGCCGCCGCGATCGACCGGATACGCCTGGTTGAATCGACCACGGCTCTGCTTCGCGACGACCCAGAGTATATCCAGGCGATGCGAGCAGCCGATCTTGACGAGGTCAAACTCGCCGCGGCCGCCGACATCCTTGACCGTATCAATAAGGCTATCAAGTACGCGTTGCCGCTGTAGTTGCCTGGACTATTTCTCAGGATTTACATCAAAGGAACAGACGTCATGCCTCGAGAATCAATACCCACGCCCCGCTGGACCAGTCGCAAGTTTATCATGGCGGTGTCAGCCCAAATCACGGCACTGATCGTCTTACTATGGCCCGGGCACGAACCGGCCATTGTCCAAGCCACGACGTCGATTACATCTCTGTTTGTTGTATTGGCGAGTTCACTGGGTTATGTCGTGTCAGAGGCGAAGATCGACACGCAGCGGGCGGCGGTGAAGCCAGTAAACGACCCTAAATCTTGATCGGCCAGTCGCCCCAACGTATCTTCATATGCCGATGAAGCATATATTCACACTCATATCCAACCCGGACCGCATAGCGACATTATTGTGCGTAGTGTTTGTTGTGTTTGTCGGTGGGTGTGAAGCCCCTGAGGTTTCGACGCCCGGCCCAGATGAAGATCGGGTGACTGGCGCAACCCCACACTGGATGCCCGTGCCCACCTCGGTCCGTGTCTATCCATCTACGCGGTTCATCCGCGAGTCCGGCCGATCCATCCTCGAAGCGCGTTTCGAGCTCTACGACGAGATGGGCGATCCGGTCAAATACGCGGGCACGTTTCAGATCGAGTTGTTCAGCGTGGATGAAAACCTGGGTAACACACCCCGCCGTTTGTTGTATTCCTGGAACGCCGGCCTCTTGTCGCTTGCGGAGCAACGCGAACACTACGACCCGATCACTCGGGGGTATCTGTTTCGGCTGGGCGTGGATAACCTAAAGATCGCCAAGCAGACCACACTGCTGAAAGTGGTATTCAAACCGGTTGATCTCGCCAGGCTCGATGAAGCCGAGGCGGAGGTACGGTCTGACTGGTAGTCCATCGTTCGCGATGGTCTGATCCCGCAACTTCGCGATTTATGCCAGGCCCAAAGTACCGCGAACTTCATCAACGAGTGACCTGGCTTCATCTTCATTGGTGGCTTCCACGATGATCCGGATGATCGGCTCGGTGTTGCTGGGGCGGACATGGACCCAGCGGTCGGGCCAGTCGATCCGCACGCCGTCTTGTGCATCCACGTTCTGATCCGCGTATTTCTTTTTCAGGGTCGGTCCGATCTGGTCAAGCAGGCTCTGGCTGACGTCGGCCTTGTCTTTGACGATGGCGTAGGCGGGGGTCGTGGAGACCAGTTCACTGATCGGCTTGCCACACTTGGTAAGCATCTCGAGCATCAGCGCCATTCCTACGAGGCTGTCTCGCACACCGCAGACCTTCGGCCAGATGATCCCGCCGTTGCCTTCGCCGCCGATCGTGGCACTACTCGCCTCCATCCCGGCGGCGACGTTGGCTTCACCGACGGCGGTACGCACAACCGATGCACCGACTCTGGCTGCGATGTCATCGACCATTCGGCTGGTGGAGAGGTTAGCTACGACGGTGTCGCCGGTGCCGAGCAGGTGCATCGCACACAGGGCGAGGGTGTATTCTTCGCCGATATAGCGTCCCTGCTCATCCACCACCGCGAGACGGTCGGCGTCCGGGTCCTGTGCGAAGCCGATCGCCGCGCCGTGTTTGGTCACCTCGGCGCACAGTTCGGTGAGATTCTCCCGGGTCGGCTCTGGGGTGTGTGGGAACAAACCGGTGGGCTCGGGGTACATGTGGATCAGTTCGACCCCCAGTGCTTCGAGCAACACCCGCGCCTCGTTACCGCCGGCCCCGCAGACGCTATCGACCACGGCCTTGAGTTTCGCGGAACGGATTGCGGCTACATCAATGTGTGGGAGGATGCGATCGACGTGGACTTTGACACCGGTTAGGTCTTCATCACTTGGTTGCAGTGATTCAACATCGACATAATCCAAGTCATTCTGCTTGTAGCGCTCGATGATCTGCCCGGCCTGGTCGGCGGGGGGGGCGACGCCGTCATGGCGCAGAGCTTTGATCCCGTTCCAGATGATCGGGTTGTGGCTGGCGGTGATGACCATCCCGCCCTGGGCGTTGTGGTGCCCGGCCATGATCGAGACGCCGGGTGTACTCAAGACACCCAGGCGCGTGACCCGGCAGCCGACCGAGGCCAGTCCCGCCGCAGCCGCCATCTCGAACATCTGCCCCGAGGGGCGTGAGTCCCGGCCAAGGACGACGTGGGGTTTTTTTGTTTCGGTCGATTGAACCAGCCAGCTGCCGAAAGCGGCCGCGTAGGTCGCCACAACCGGCGGGGTGAGTGACCGGCCGACAAGGCCACGCATCCCGCTCACACTTAACATCAGAGGCGCTTCGCCGTTCATCTCATTGGGTTCCAGTTTAATTGCAGGCTCTTTAAGGGTTGATTGTGAAGTTATTTTTGTGTGATTGGGCAATTCATCTTTTCCCGCCGGTTTCATGCGGTTCAACCAAACCATTGATGCAGTGTTGCCAGAGTCAGTCCTTCCAGTCCGGGCTCGACACGGTTGGCTTTACTCAGGGAGGACGCATGACCCGTGGTGGTGATCCCCAGTGTCATCAGCCCCGCGCCGTTGGCGGAATCGATGCCGGCGGTGGTGTCCTCGATCGCCAGGCAGTTTTCGGGTTTGAGTTCCTGCTCGGGGTGTTTCTCCGCGAGCTGCTCGTATGCCATGCGGTAGGTTGTCGGGTCCGGCTTGGAGCTTTGGACGTGGTCGGCTGA
>JAJDCW010000039.1 GCA_029260635.1 Phycisphaeraceae bacterium
CTAGAACCCTTACCCGCTAACTCCCGGATTCGTCTTCTTCATAAACCGGTCCCCGTCCATCTTCCAGTCGTGCCAGCCGCAGTGGCGGTAGAACCCGACCGCGCGGTAAGACTCATCCGGGTCGGTGGTCAGCCAGACCTCCTCATGCCCCTCGCTGTACAGCCAGTCCTCCACGCGCGTCAGCAACGCCCGCCCGATCCCCCGGCCCTCGTACGCGCTGAGCACCGCGATCACCCACATCTCGCCATTCGATTTATCACCCATCGCGAACCCGACGACCTTGCCATCGACTTCACACAGCCAGCCGCGGTGCGTGGTCTTGAGCATAGCGCGGACCGACTCGTGCGTGATCCCGAACTGCTTCAGTTCCTCCGCTCCGTTATCGTTGTGCCACGTTGCGACCCGCACCTCAAAGAGGGCAGGCATGTCGCCGGATTCGATCAGGCGGTAAGAGGGTTCTGAGGCCGGCATGTCCTAAACCACCGTCTCCCACTGGAACTCTTCGAGGTGTTGGCGGAGTTTGCCGAGGTTAGGAAAGCGTTTCTGGATGAGGTTGTGCTTGAGGCCGGCGCAGATGTATTTGGCTTCGGGCGGGAGTTTGGCGTAGTGGTCCCGGCCGCCCAGGCAGTCGTAGAAGACGTTGATGGTGTCGCGGATGTCCTGGTTCTGCTTGAACTTCGCGGGCTTGCCCCAGTCGTAGAAGTCCACGAGTTTCAGGGAGAAGCCGACGCCGCGTGGCTCGATCATGATGTTGTCGGTGTGGACGTCGCCGTGGTACTCCCCGGCCCGGTGGATCGGTTGCAGGCCGAGCACCAGGTGGTAGAGGACCTGAAGCGCGATGTAGGGGCGCAGGCGTTTGCCCGAGTGCCGTTCGATCCATCGGCCAAGCGGCTCGCCGGGGCACAGCTCGCTGATCATGGCGGTGGTCCTCAGGCCCTTGATCGTCAGCGACTCGGAGTGGTGGTACAGCAGGACGATCGGGCAGCGTCGCAGGGCGTCGAGCTTGCGTGCGTGGCGGATGGAGCGCTGGTTGCGAGGGTCGCAGTGGGGGAAGTAGATCTTGGCGGCGCGGTGGATGCCGGTGTCGGCTTCTTTGATCTCGTAGACCTCGCCCTCGATGCCCTTGCCGATCAGGGACTGCACGACATAGCCGTGCCCAAGTTTACGGCCGGGACGTAGCTCGAAGCTGCTTATTTTCTTTGGCATGGATGAGCGCTGTCGCGTCTAATATGGATTAGGCGGCGGGGGTGTCTTCTTTGGGCGCGGGCTTTTCGGCGGGTTTATTGGCGGGTTTATTGGCGGACTTCGCGGCCGCGGTCTTGTCCGGCGCGAGCACCATCGTCGCGCGTCGGCCCATCATCTTGGGCTCGCTCTCGACCTTGGCGACGTCGCTGAGGTCGTCGCAGATGCGGCGCATCGACGCGAGCCCCAGGTTCCGGTGGGCCATCTCCCGGCCACGGAACAGCATGGTGAACTGGACCTTGTCCCCGTCTTCCAGGAACTCGCGGGCCTTGCTCATCTTGATGCCCAGGTCGTGGATATCGATCTTCGGGCGCAGACGCATCCCCTTCAGCTCGCTCTGCTTGGCGTGGCTGCGGGCCTTCTGCTCCTTCTTTTTCTGTGCGTACTTCCACTTGCCGTAGTCCATGATCTTGCAGACAGGCGGCTCGCCCTTGGGGGCCACCTCGACTAGATCAAGCCCGGCGTCTTTGGCTAAGCGCTTGGCCTCTTCGACATCGACGACACCCACGGGGTTATCGTCCTCGTCGATCAGGCGGATCGGTGATACACGGATCAGGTCGTTGATGCGCAGGCGTTTGGTGTTGTCGCGCGGTTCGGGTCGGAATCGTCCTCTTGCGATGGGAGTGGGCCTTTCGGTGGTGTAACGGAATCAAGCGTGTGGCAACGGCGTATCGCCGGGCCGTGACGCGCCAAGGTCGTGTCTGGGAACCCTTCCCAAAACACAACGGGTGATGCTCACCGGGCGCACGAATCACGTCCCGGCCTGTCAGAACCTTGGCCAACGCCCATTAGGTTATCGCTACGAAGCCCGATCAGCAAGGGCCAGGCCCGATTATTACTGTAATTATGCACAATTTCTGTTCGGAGCCGGGGGACGGTTCGGGGGGCAGTCCGGGGGGCAGTCCGGGGGGTAGTCCGGGGGGTGTTGCGGACGCGATCCGGGTGGTACCCGGGGTCTTGGGGTCGGGGGTCAGAGCCAGCGGGCCAGCATCAGCAGCCAGTAGGCGAAGGGGGCGACGACCACCGGCGAATCGACGATGTCCAGCACCCCGCCGAAGCCCGGGACGGCGCTGCCGGAGTCCTTGATCCCGGCGTCCCGCTTGAAGAGGCTGGCGATCAGGTCGCCAAACTGCCCGATGGCCCCCAGCAGCAGCCCGGCGGGGAAGACGAACCACAGGGGGTAGGCCAGTTCGACAAACTCCCGGCCGTGGTCCTCCCGGACCCAGTAGCCGGTGATCCCATAGGTGTTACCGATCAGCGCCAGGACGGTCGCCAGTACGGCCGCGAGCAGCATCCCGCCGATCAGGCCCTCCCAGGTCTTGCCCGGGCTCAGCCAGGGGATCAGCTTGTGCTTGCCGATGGCCCGGCCGGTGAAGTAGGCCCCGATGTCGCAGCTCTTGGTAATCGCGATGACGGCGATCAGGATCGACGCCGAGTGCCAGGAGCGTATCGCCATGAGGTAGCCGGGCAGCACGCCCAGGTAGACGAATGTAAACATCCCCGCGGCAGCGGCATGGATCGCGCCGTCGGTCCGGCCCTTTCGGCTGTGGATCACCAGCGTCGTCAGGAACAGCCCCGCCATCGCCGAGCCGTAGATCGCCACCGCGATCTGCGAACCCAGCCCAAGCGGGATGGCATAGAACAGGATCAGCCCAAGCAGTCCGCTGAGCATAATCATGGGGGTGTCGATCGTGACCCCTTTAGCCCGGAAGATCAGGCATAACTCTTTTGATCCCAGCAGGACCAGCCCCGCGAAGCACAGCAACATCAGCAACCCGGCCGGCAGGTAGGTCCGTCCGCAGAAGAGCCCTTGTAATGCGCTGCCGGTCAGGTCGACCCGGTCCAGCACGCCATCGAGGACGACCACGCCGATCAACGCCGCGATCATGATCGGGCCGAAGATGAGTCGGTACTTGAGCATCGGGGCAGTTTACACGAACCAGCCCCCGGCCCGCCAAATAACCCGATAACCCCCAGACTCGGGGATGATGCCATGTCTGGAGTCTGTGGGATCAAACGGAAGCGATGGCTCATCGGGTAGGGGGAAGTTGGCCGGGTTGATCGGGATCAACTACCTTTACCGCGTGACCCGACCGTCTGCCAACTTGTGTGCCAACCGGCTCCGCCTGATCTGCCTGCTATGGATAAGCGTGTGCCTGATGGCCCCGGTCACGGTGCGGGCGCAGTCGCTCTCGGCGGCGGCGGACGGGTCCCGGTTCTGGCTGCTGACCCCCGAGGCCGACCAGCCCGACATCTTCAACATCTATCATCATGCCTATACCGATCCGTCCGGTGAATTAAACAAGGTCGATACACTCCGCGGTGAGGTCCGCCCACACTGCATCGCCGCGAGGGACGACACACTTTGGATCATCTACCCCGACGGTACGGTCCAGGCGATCCAGGCCCACCCCTCGCTGCTGAACGACACCTGGGTTTACAAGGTGCGTGCCGAACCGCGCCTGCCGGTTGGTGTGTCCGTCCGTGATACGACCTTGACGCGTTCGGGCCTGTGGGTGCTGGTCCGTATCGAAGAGCAGGAGACGCTTTCTCGGATCGATGCGCTTGCGCAGCCCGCCGGCAAGACAAGCCGAGGCGACACCGCCCGTCGACAGCGTAACCTCGCCATCGGCCTGCCGCCCGGTCACGGGATGGATGATGACGAAGATGCGGAGACCCCATCCGCAGAGTCGGTGCCTGACGAGGACACAGTTGATCAAGCCTCGAATGATGAGGAACTGCCTGGGGCGACAGCCCTGCCGGTTGATCGGTTGCTGACGTTACGCAACGGGCAGTGGCGGTCCTACCCGCTGGCTCAGGACTGGCCCCACGGCACCGAGGCCTGGCTGGTGGCCGATCGAGACCACCACGGCCCGCCTTCCCTGGCCGCCCGGATCGCCTCAAACGGCCGGCCCAGCCGCAGCGCCATCACGGTTTATCACGCCACAGACCGGACCGCGCAGGGCTGGACTGAAACAACCTACCCACTGGACCCTGCCGCCGAGGGCGTCTCATTGATCACGGTGCAGGATCAACTCGTCCTCGCCCAGCACAACCATGAAGAAGGCCGACTCGTCACGGCGCTCTCGGTCCTGCGTAACGGCAAGCTACTGCCCGTCGGCAAGATGACGCTCGACGACGTGTCCCCCACACGCTGGGCCGTCCAAGGCACGGGCACCTCCGCTGCATTGATTGCGCAGCGTCTGAACACCGACTTCACCGACACCGCCACCTCAAGCATCCCGCCGATGGTCTGGATGCGGGCAGACATGCGCGGGCAGACCGTGCTTGAACCCACAGGCCTGTACGTCAAGATGCGCAGCAAGATGGACGACTTTGTCCAGTATGCCATGCTCGGCTTCGTCGTTATCCTGATCACGGTGCTGATGCTGGCGTTCTGGCGGAGGGACTCGGCCTGGAACCGTCTGGACCTGCCGCCGGAGCTGATTATCGCGGACCTGCCCCGACGCGCCGCCGCCGCCGCCCTTGACATGGCGCCGGGGCTGCTGGGCGCGATGTTTTATTTTGACCTGTCCGCCGAAGAGCTCCTGCTGCGCTGGCCGGGCAACGGGATCGCACAGACCGCCGTGCAGATGCTGCCCGGCGCCATCGTCATCGCGATCTTCGTGACGCACACCACAATCACCGAACTTTTCCTGGCACGCACGCTCGGTAAAACCATCACCGGACTGCGCACCACCTCACTCACCGGCGAACGCCCCCGCGCCTGGCAGCTTCTCGTCCGTGGCCTGCTAAAGTGTCTGGACCTGCTCCCCGGCGCCTGGCTGCTGCTGATGCTCCCGGTCATTGCGCCACATCGTCAACGCCTGGGCGACCTTGTGGGCAGGACGGTTGTGGTGAGTGATGCGCCGCCGCAAGCGGATGAAGATCAAAACGAATCAGAAGAATCGTTGGATGATTGACGTTGAATCCGTCGGCTTCTTTTTCGCGAGTCTGACACTACGCCTCACGGCTGTGGCTCGTTGTATTTATGAATAGTCTGCGTAATCTGCGCAATCTGCGGATACCCTTACATTTTTTAATCGGCTATTTCACCGCCGCCTCGAGCGCGATCAGCGAATAACACGTCACAAGATTCGCATCCCCCTCCATCCATCGGTCCGCCTCGTTGATCCATGACCCGTCTGAGGTTTGCCGTGAGGTCAGCGCGGCGATCAGGTCGTTGGCCCAGTCGTGTTGCATGCCGTCGGAGGTTTGGATCGTGTCCTTGCCATACGCGTCCAAGGCCCGGGCGAAGGTCATGTAGTAGTAGTACAGGCCGTGTTGATTCAATGTCTCGGGCATGCCGGGGTTGGCGTCGAGGGTGTAGTTATTTTGTAACCAGTTCAGTGCCTGGGTCACGCGCGGGTCGGCCGGATCGAGCTGTGCGTAGAGGTAGCTCTTGAATCCCGCATACGTCATCGAGCCATAGGTCCGCAGGCCGGACACGGGTTGGCCGTTTAAGGCTTCGTCCATCTCTTGCGGATTCGCTTTGGACTCCGGCACGCCGATCAGGTCTTTGTTGATGCTGGTGGAGTAGATGAACCCGCCGTCCTGTTCGATGAGTTCGCCGAGCAGTTCGTTACTGTCGATCCCCTGGCACCGGCTGATGAAGACGACGGCGCGGACGAACGCCGGGTCTTTACAATCCAGCCCAGAGTCGTAAAGGCCTTGCAGCATGATCTGTGTGTTGGACATATCGGGTCGGCCGTGCCGGCCGTAGCCGGCGCCGCCATAGAAAGGATGTAATTCATCAACCGCCTTGCCTGTCGGGTCGGCCTGCCCGTCCCACTGGATGCCGCGCAGGAAATCCTGCGCGTTCTTGATCGTTTTTTCCATCCCGGGCCGATCACGTACCAGGTCCAACGCGCTAAGGCAGATGGCGGTGTTGTAGTTGGCGAGGATGCCCGCGTGGATCCCGCCGTCGTCCTGCACGTTGGCCAGGATGTAGGTAAGTCCCTTTTCCACCTGCGGGTCGTCCGGGTCGACAAGCCCGGAGTCGATCATCACCGTGAGCGCCATCGCCGTGACGGCCGGCCCGGGCTGGGGGGTCCAACTCCCGTCCTCGTTCTGCGTCGACCGCAGGTAGGCCACGCCGCGAGCGATCGATTCTCTTGCGTTGGCCTCGTGTTCCGCATCGATGGCATAAACCGGGCCCGCCAGAGCGTTAAACAATACAAAGACAGTCAAGGCAATCGTGTGGGTGTAACGCATGAGGGTTTCCCGCCGTAGTTAGGGTTGACGGTAGGATTATAGCCCGCCGGCCGCATCGGTATCTCAGGAGCGTGTCCATGTACAAGCGTTTTCGTCAATCGTTAAAAACAGGTCAGATCAATTTCGCCTGGCTGGTCATTGCCTTGCTGCTGGTCTGGCTCAGCGCCTCGGCTATCGCGTATGCCGGTGAGCCGGGGTATACGGTCAAGACGGTCAGTAAGGACTGGGTCGATACCGAGCGTGACGGCCGGCTGGTGCCGATCAAGGCCTACCTGCCGGAGGATTTCGGGGGTGCCGGGGGTGTCTGGGAATCCGGGGGTGCCGGGCGTCACCCCGTCATCATCTTCTCGCACGGCCTGGGCGGGTCGCGCGACGGTTACAGCTACCTCGGCGAGCACTGGGCGTCGAACGGCTACGTCAGCGTCCACCTCCAGCACCTCGGAAGCGACAACGCGGTCTGGCAGGACGAGCCGCGGCGCAAGCGTATGCGCGCCATGAAGAACGCGATTAAAGACATCGACAACAGCCTGAATCGTGCGGCCGATGTGTCCTTCGTGATCGATCAACTCGAAACGCACAACGACGACCCGACGTCGCCGTTACACAACCGGCTGGACCTGACCAGGATCGGCATGGCTGGGCATTCTTACGGCGCATTCACGTCGATGGCCATCGCGGGGCAGAACTTCATCACGCGCAATGGCCGGGTCGTCAATCTGCATGACGACCGCGTCACCGCAGCCGTAGTCATGAGCGCCCAGGCACCGAGCGACCCGGAGGATTATGCCCGAGGCTACGAAGATATCGGCATCCCCATCTTCCACATGACGGGCACGAAAGATACTTCTATGGTCAACCCGTCAAGCCCTGTTGAACACCGGCGTGTCGCCTACGACCACACGCCCGGCCCGGCCGACGGCGGGCCCGACGCGTACCTCGTCACCTTCACCGACGGTGACCACATGGTCTTTTCGGGCCGACCTCGTCGGTTCTTCAACCGTACCGCGGAGAAAGATGAAGTGTTCCAGGCACACATCAAGACCGCCAGCACCGCGTTCTGGGACGCGTACCTGAAGGACGACATCGATTCTCTTGACTGGCTGCGCAACGACGGCTTCCGGGATGAACTCGGCGACACCGGCACCTACGAAGTCAAGCCCTGACCCCGGAATGATCCACATTACACGGCTCCCCGTTTAGCGGGCGATCGAAGATCGCCGTGC
>JAJDCW010000040.1 GCA_029260635.1 Phycisphaeraceae bacterium
CGGGGGGAGTGAGCCGATCAGGCCGCGGAGGAAGTTGCCGGTGGAGCCGGTGGAATCACCGGCCTGTGAGCCGGAGTCCCAGACGGTGATCTTGTCGATCTTAAGGTTCTGGATCGCCTTGACCTGCTCGGCGACAAGCTCGGGCAGTTTCTCGATGATGAGTAGTGCCGGGGCGATGTCTTTGCGGTCGCCGCAGATCTTCAACAGGTTTTCATAACCAATCGCCTTGGCTTGAAGGACCTTCTGCGTGCCTTCCGCTTCGGCAAGGTACTTCGCCAGGATCGCGTCGGCTTCACCCTTGGCGATACGTCGGCGACGCTCGGCCTCGGCCTCGGCGTCGATCTCGACCTTCTTGCGCTCCATCATCTGCTTGGCGATCTCGGTCTTCTCAAGACGCGCCAGCTCTTCTTCTTTTTCTGCGATCAAAACATCGCGTGACGAGTTCGCCAACGCGATGTCGCCGCGTCGCTTGGCCTCGGCCTGGCGTTCGGCGAACGTCGCTTCGTAGTCTACGATCTGGGCCTTGGATAGGTTCTCACCCTTGACCGCCTCGGCTTCGAGTTGGGCGACCTGGATACGCTGCTCGGCCTCGGCCTTCTTCTCGCCCTGAACGGCCAACGCGCCCTGCTCGGCGACCGCGACGTCTCGTTGACGCTGCGCATCCGCCTCGCCGGATATACCCTGCGCCTCGAACGCCGCGACCTTCACACGCTGGTCGCGCTCGGCCTGCTTCTGCCCCATCGCCGATTGCGCCACCTGCTCGGCGACCTGCACATCCATCTCTTTCTTGGCCGCCGCCTGACCGATCGCGCCTTCACGGTCGGCGATAGCCACCTCGACGCGCGCCTGGTTGATCGCTTCGCTGGCGGCCTTACGGCCCAACGCCTCGATGTAACCCGACTCATCCATGATGTCACGGATGTTCACGTTGATCATCTCCAGGCCGATCTTGTTCAGCTCGAAGTTGACGTTCTTGTTCACCAGGTCCAGGAACTTCTCACGGTCCTGGTTGATCTCCTCGATCGACAGGGTCGCGATCACCAGACGCATCTGGCCTAGGATGATGTCCCGCGCCTGCGCCGCGATCTCGCGTTCGCCAAGACCAAGTAAGCGCTCGGCGGCGTTGTTCATGATCTCGGGCGTGGTCGATATGCCGATCGTAAAGGTCGAGGGCACGTTCACCCGGATGTTCTTCTTCGACAACGCACTGGCCAGCTCGATGTCGATGGTCATCGGCTCCAGGGACAGGTAGGCGTAGTCCTGGATCAGCGGGATGACCAGCGCGCCACCGCCGTGCATACACTTGGCGGCCTGCTGCCCACCGACCCGGCCGTAGATCACCAGCACCCGGTTGGATGGGCACCGCTTGTAGCGCGTGGTGAGGTAGACCGCCACAAACAGGATCAGCAGGACAATACCCGCCACCAGACCCAGTATCGGGAATGAGGTATCTCCTATCAAAGCGATCAGTGCGGTCACACCGAGAGTGTTACTTGTCATTGTCAATTCCTTTCCGTAAAAAGCGCCGGATTCGGCGCGGACCCCGAACTATTTATCTGCCCCCGACACGGACAACACCGATTCAGCAACCGGCCCGCCCGGATCAATCGTCTCCCACAATAATCTGCCCAGATTCATGCTGATGATTTCCAGACCCAGCTTGTTCAAATCGTTTGCTACGTGCGAATTGATCTGCTCGACGAGCCCGGCCCGGTCCTGCTTCATGTCGCCGACCGGGATGCGGGCCAGCGTCTGGCGGATCTGCCCGAGGATGACGTCCCGCGCCACCGTTTCGATCCTGGCTACGTCCAGATTGAGTAACCGCTCGGCGGCGTTTTGCGTAAGGTCGGGCTTGGTGGAGATCGCGACCGTGTACCTCGCCGAGAACGTCACGGGTTCATTCTCCTTAGACGCCGCCGACTCGTCCTTAAACTCGACCGTGATCGGTTCCAGAGACAGGTAGGCGTAGTCCTGGATCAGCGGCAAAATCAGCGCGCCCCCGCCGTGAAGGCATCGTGACGACTTCTCGCCAGGAACTTTCCCAAAGATAACCATGACTTTATTCGATGGGCAACGTTTGTATCGTGTGGTGAAATAAACCGCTTGAAATAAGAAGATCAATACCACCGCCGCCGCGAGACCCAAGACAGGAAACGAGACAGCACCCAACGTCGCGGGCAGATCGACCGCTCCCGGGTGTAATGATGTCATCGTCCGTCCCTTTCCCTGATACGCGCCCTTGTAGGGCGCAGTCCCCGAACAGATGCCCCGTCTAAATCAGATGGGCTCGACCAGGAGTGTCTCGTCGTCGCCGACCTCTAGGACCTTGACCGAGCTGAAGGCGGCGAGTTCTTCGCCCTGTGTCTTGGCATTCATGATCTTGCGTCGGCCGGAGATATTGATCTCGACCTGCCCGCCGGATTTCCCCTCGCCGGGGATGGTCAGGTAGACCCGCCCGGTCTTGCCGATACTGGTCTTGGCGTCGTATTCGACGACGTGCTCCAGACGTTTGACGTACATCATCATGGTGGAGGCCATGACCATCATCCCGACGCCCGTGCCCAGTGAGATGACCACGGAGATGCTCGGCCCCAGTTCCCACGTCAGCCGACAGGCCAGACCCATCCAGCCCAGTCCCATGAAGAAGGCAAGAATCGCCAGCAGCGAGAACAGGTTGAAGGCGGCGCCCGAACCCATGTGCCCGCCGTCCGCGCCGTCCATCACGTCGGCGGAAACATCCAGGTCGCCATCGTCGGCTCCGAACAGCATCAGGGCCAGGCGGACGACAAAGAGGAACGTGGCGATCGCGGCGATCGTGAAGTAGACCACCGCGTCGGTCCCGGTATCGACGATGCTTGCCCAACCGATGAGGTCTTTGATCAGGGTCGTGATATCCATGATGTACGCTCCGAGGTGTTGCGAAGCCAAAGAACTGGAAGCGGGGCCCGGCCTTCGCCCCCGGACTGCCTCCGGATTCCCCCGGCGTTACTCGGGATACGTCCGAAGCCCCGCCGGTGTTACCGGATTTTTCCCGGGTCCACGGACCCCCGATACCGCGAAGCTAGGGCCAGTGCCCCCGCGCGTCAAGCTTTGACGACGCCTGTACTTCCAGTGGACTCATTATCACGATCGGGACGTCCCGAGGGCGGGAATCCGTGCCGCACGCGCCCCAGTCATGGGGCATACCTGCAAATGCCCCTATATCTTGCCAGTAAACGGGTTAGGATGAGGCAACCCGGCAAGGAGAGGCACATGCGTCACAGACAGATCGACCCCGGCCACACAGCCAAGCGGAACGTGCTTCGCATCGCCGGGCCGTTGATTCTGCTAGTGGGTGCACTGTTCCTGATTGTGGGGGTTGGTAGCTTCTTCATGTCATTCGGGGGTTTTGGTCCGCCAAGGTATTTCTGGTGTGTTTTCGTGGGGATGCCGTTGATCTTTATTGGTAAGGTCATGTCGGTTGCCGGATTCGCAGGCGCGGTGGCGCGTTACCAAGCTGGGGAATACGCACCGGTCGCCAAAGATACTTTCAACTACATCGCCGACGAGTCAGAAGTCGGGGTCCGCACGCTCGCCTCGGCGGTCGGGCAGGGGTTGCGTGGCGAAACGAATCAAGCTGTACTGCAATGCCCCGCCTGCGGTAGCGACAACGACCCGGGGTCGAAGTACTGCGATCAGTGCGGGGGCCCGCTGCCCGGCGAGGTGTCCTGCCCGGGCTGCGGGGAAATCAACGACCACGACGCCCGGTTCTGCGACCGCTGTGGGCGTTCGATCGCCGACGCGTGACGCCTTCCCGGCCGCAGATCCCGTCGTCTTACCGCCTCCATCACTTCAGCCAACCCGTGTTCATAGCCGATGTTAAGGATCATTCACCACGGGTGCGGGTTCGCGGTGGTTCTAGGGCTAGACTAACATGTCCTCTTACCCCGCTACGCCACAGCCGGATACCCCGGCGATGCCCCCAGGACCCGACCCTCGGTTGTAACCCCACCGCGGGGCCCACCGGATTTAACGTATGCTTGCTCGGCTCACTCAAACCATCAACGGCCTCCTGCTGCTGATCCTCGCGGTCTCGGTGGCGTATGTCCTGTTTACCTTCCCGGGGTATATCCTGGACTACTACGACAAGGCCGCCGCCCACGGCCCGGCGATCGCGTATCTCTATCTGGCGTCGGTTTCACTGGGTGTACTGATTCTCGCCGTGGTGTTTATCAAACTTTCGCTCGGGTTGATCGGGAGCACACGACGCAAGAAAAAACGCATCGCCCAGCAGACGCTGGACCCCTCGCAGATGTCCGAGCGTGAGATCCACGAAGCGATCGACAGCCAGATCAACGAGGTTGCCCGGGTCGCGGACGATCTGGACCAGGCGGGGGCCGACCGGTTTGAGTTGGACTCACAGGTCGCGGTCCTGGAGCACAAGCGCGCCAGCCAGACCCTGGAGATCATCGCGTTCGGGACGATTTCAAGCGGCAAGAGCGCATTGCTGAACGCGCTGTGCGGCCGGGAGGTCTTCCAGACCAGCGTCCGGGGCGGCACGACCACGACACGCAACGAGGTCCCCTGGACCGGCGGCGACCGGGTCATGCTCGTGGATACGCCCGGCATCGGTGAGGTCGACAACGAACAACACGCCCAGATCGCCAAGGAAGCGGCGCAGAACGCCGACCTGGTGCTGCTTGTGCTGGACGGGCCGCTGCGCGAGAGCGAGTTCGAGACGCTCAAGGTACTCGGCGGATTGAAGAAGCCGCTGCACGTCTGCCTGAACAAAACAGACTGGTACGGCGACAAGCAGAAGGAAGACCTGATCCGGCAGATCAGCAAGCAGGTCAAGCCCTGGGTCGATCCGCGTGACGTGACCTCCGTGCAGGCCAAGCCGATCCATCAGAACCGCGTGCGCGTCAAGGCCGACGGCAGCGAGGAGCACGAGCAGGTCGACATCGCGCCGGATATCTCCGTGCTCGCGCGACGGATGCTCGGGACGATCGACCGGGACGGGCGCGACATGCTGCTGGCGAATCTGCTGCTGCGCTCGCGTGCCCTGGCTGGCGATGCGCGGGAGCAGGTGCAGGCGGCGCTGGACAAGCGGGCGAATCAGATTGTTCATCTGTACATGTGGCGTGCCGGCGCGGTCGCGGCGGTGGTCCCGATGCCGATGGTCGATATCGCGGCCGGGGTGACAATCTCCACCAAGATGGTTCTGGAACTCGCCAAGGTCTACCGCCAGGAGATCGATCTGAAGACAGCCGAACAAATGCTCAAGGAGATGAGTAAGAACCTTGTCTCCGTGCTGGGTGCGCATGCCACGGCCCCGGTGATCGGCTCGATGATCGGGTCGGCGCTCAAGACGGTGCCGGGCATCGGGACGCTGACCGGCGGGGCGATTCAGGGGCTGACCCAGGCGCTGGTAACCCGGTGGATAGGGCGTGTATTTATCGAGTATTTCAAGGCCGAGATGCGCCCACCCAGGGGCGGCCTGGCAGGTCTGGCGCGGCGTCAGTGGGACCAGGTGTCCCAGGCCAGGGAAATAGCCGATATGGCCCTATCCCGGCTGTCCGAAGCCCGCGCCGAGGAATCGGGTGAGAACCAGGCATGACCGGACCGCAGGAAACCGACCCCAGAGTGACCGACCGCCAGTACCGCGACGCGCTGGACGCGGTGCAGCGCGTCCTCACCGAGATCGGCCGATGTTCCGAAGAGGAGCGGGCCGAGCTGTCGCGCGACGCGATCCAGCTCAGGCAGATGGTCAAGAAACTGCGCGACGGCCGGGTCGACATCGTCGTGTTTGGCGAGATCAGCACCGGCAAGAGCGCGATGATCAACGCGCTGATCGGCGAAGAGGCCGCGAGCGTCAGCGCCGAAGGCGGCTGGACCCGCGAGAGCTGGCTGGTCGCCTGGGACAAATGCGGCTACCGCATCCCCGGGCTCGCCGACTCCAAGGTCGCGCTCATCGACACCCCCGGCATCAACGAGGTCGAGGGCGAGGCACGCGCGCAACTCGCGCGCGACGCCGCGGCCCACGGCGACCTGATCCTTTTCGTCACCGACTCGGACCTGAACCAGACCGAATACGAATCGCTCAAGCAGCTCATCGGGATCAACCGCCCGGTGATCGTCGTGCTGAATAAGAAAGACCTCTACTCCCAGCAGGAGATCGACCAACTGGTCAGCGGCATCCGTGACGAACGCTTCGCCGACGCGCTGCCGACGGAGGACCTGGTCCTGACCGCGGCGGACCCCAGGAAAGTCGAGTACATCGTCGAGGAACACGACGGCACGACCCGCACCGAGATGCGCTCCCCGCCGCCGGACACCGAGGCGCTGCGTGCAAGGATCCTGGATGTGTTAGGGCGTGACGGCAAGGCGCTGCTGGCGCTCAACGCCTCGCTGTTCGCTTCGGATAAGTCCGACAAGGTCGCGTCGGTCAAGGTGAGGATGCGCGAGAAGACCGCCAACCGGTTGATCTGGACGTATGCCGGCTCCAAAGCCGTCGCCACCGCCGCCAACCCGATCCCGCTGCTGGATATCTTCGGCGGCACGCTCGTGGACGCTAGCCAGATCGTCGCGCTGGGCAAGGTCTACGACATCCGTATGACCCGCAGCAACGCCGCGAAGCTCATCAAGGCGATCGTGATGGCCGCCGGCTGGGTCACGCTATCGCAGGTCGCAACACACCTCAGCGCCGGCATCCTCAAGGGCATGACCGCCGGGGCCGGTACGTTCATCACCGCCCCCGTCCAGGGTGCCGCCGCGGGCTACGGCTCGTACATCGTCGGGCAGGCCGCCAAGTACTACCTGGAACACGGCGCAAGCTGGGGCGGCAAGAGCCCCAAGGCCGTCGTCTCCGCCATCATCGCCAACACCGACAAAGAATCGGTCATCCAGAAACTCAAAGTCGAAGTCAAGAAAAAGATGCGCCGCAATCC
>JAJDCW010000041.1 GCA_029260635.1 Phycisphaeraceae bacterium
GCTGCCCAGTTCCGCCATGCGGACCAGCGAGCTGTCCGGTTTGTTGCGCAGCGCCTGAATTGGCGGCTCCGCCATCTCGACGATCTGTGTTGTCTCGACAACTTCAATTCGGCCGTCGTCGCTGAGTGAGCGCTTGGATAACCCGTCCCGGATGACCTGGCCATCACCCACGAGGACAATCTGGTCGCCGCTGCTAAGCAGATCAACCGCGTCCAGGGCGCCGGCGAGGATCGCGTCGGGGGCATTGTCGCCCCCCATGACGTCGATGGCGATACGCACTAGATCAGTCTTCCTTGGACAGGCTGAGTTTTAGTCCGGGGCGGACGTAGCCACACTCGTTGCACGCGGTGTGGGGCAGGCGGGCGCTGCCGCAGTTCGGGCAGCTGGCGACATGCACGGGCTTGTGCGCGTCGTGCGAGCGGCGCTTACGGCCCTGTGTCCGGGTCTGGCGTTGAACGGGTAACATCGCTTGGCATCCTCGTTGGGGTGTTGCTGACTGCCGGTCACTTCGGTCCGACGACCGGCGTAAGGTCTTATTCTGCGGAGGTCTCGAATCGGGAAGATTAGTGGGCCCACGTTTCCCCGTCAAACCCGATGCCCAAGAGTCATACACCGCACAAAGTATATAAATTATTATATATCAATAAATTGCAAAATTTAATGGTCGCCCGGACTCTGCGTCAAATCGTCGAGTTTGGGAGGCTGCCTCATAAAATGATTTTAATTCTTTCTGGACCCATAATCTGGGGCATATCTTCTTGACAGATATATCGAACAACTATACATTGTCGTGCGATATTTCACCGATTGTGAGATGACAACCATGGCCGACCGATTCGAACGCGAACTGATGCGGGGCAGCTTGGACCTCATGGTGCTGTCCGTGCTCGCCGACGGCGCGAACTACGGCTACCTCATCCAGAAGCGTGTCCGCGAGGCCAGCGGCCAGACCGTCAAGCTCGAGGCGGGCACGCTGTACCCCTTATTGCATCGGCTCGAAGCTTCCAGGGCGATCCGCAGCAAGTGGGACGACTCGACCGGACGCAAGCGCAAGTGGTACGAACTCACCGCCGCCGGCCGCCGGCGTGTCCGCGCACAGGCAGCCCAGTGGAACCAATACGTCGATTGCATCCAGCAGTTACTGAAACCCGCGCTGGCGGCCCTGCCCGCCAAGTAAATCGAACTACCAAGATCAGAAGGGGCCTACACATGTCTGAACGAGAGTTTGAGGTTTACCTGAGGCTGATCGCGAAGCTACTGAGGCTGAGCGAGGCCCAACGTGAAGCGATTTCCGATGAACTCCGCGACCATATGGAGAACCGGCTTGAGGAGTTAATGGATGGGGGGTTGAGCAAACAGGCCGCTATCCACACCGCGATCGAGGAGTTCGGCGACGCCGCCGGACTCGCCGACCAGTTCACACAGATCACCCGGAAACACACACTCAGGAGACGCATCATGAAGACCAGCATCGGTGTGATGGCAACCGCAGCCGCTGTGGCGTTGACCTTCCTCTACATGCTCCCGACCGATCGACCCGGGGTCCAAGGCCCCGCCTCACTAATCGCGCAACAGACCGAAGTCCCAGCCGAAACCGCCGGCCAAACCGCTCTCACACTAGACATGCTCTCACAGCGGATTACGGTGAATTACCAGGACAACGGTCTCGCCGAGGTCTTCGATCACCTGCGCCACGAAACCGGCACCAACCTGTTCGTCAACTGGACGATCTTGGAGTCTGCGGGCTGCGATGCCGAGCACCCCGTGACACTGGCATTACAGGACACACCCGCTACCACCGTCCTCTCGCTGATGTTCCAACTCATCAACCCCACGCTCAATGAACCGCTCGATTATGCAGTGCTGGACGACGTCGTCGTCATCGCGACCGCATCCGAGATCAGCAACATGCGCGTGGTCCGGATCTACGACTGCCTTGACCTGATGAAGCGCGGGTCCGCAACCCAGGCCGACGCAGGCGGCGACCCGTTTGGCGAGACCCTTGACGCGGATGATGTGGTTGGTCGTGGCGGCGGCTACGGTGGATTCCAAGGCGGTTACGGCGGAGGCGAGTACGGCGGGGGCTACGGGGCTTACGGTTCAGGCCAGGAAACCGCGCGACCCGGCGCAGGTGGCAGGGGTGCTGGCTACGGCATGGCCCGCCCGGCTCCTAAGCAGGATCACGCCTCGGAACTAATTCAGGTCGTCCACACCCTGCTCGACGCGGGCGGCTCCGTCTCGTCCTACGACGGCATGCTCATCGTCATCGCCGGCCACAAGACCCACCAACGTATCCAGGAAACCCTGACACTCATGCGGGTCGCGCAACAACAACGCTGATTATCACCGACGTATATGCAACTGCCCGGTGGTAGCCATCAACACCGTTTAGCGGGCGATCGAAGATCGCCGCGTCAGTGCCCCGGCGCTACCTCGATCTCGACGCCAGGCCCGGCACCCTCCGGCTCGCGGACGGCGTCGACCAGGTCCCTGATCTTCTGGCTCGGTGGCTTGGTCAGCGGGGTCAACGCGAGCGTCACGATGAAGTTCAGCACCATCCCGACCGTGCCGATGCCCTGGGCGTTGATGCCGAAGCACCATTGGGTGCGCAGCCAGTTCTTAGCGCCGTCGTCGTAGAGCACCGGGCCGAGAACCGAGTTTGCGATGTCTACGCCCACGATCTTGTCCGCCGTCTGCGTGAAGATGTAGAGCGTCGTGAAGCCGATGCCGACGATCATGCCCGTGATGGCGGGGACGGTGCCGACACGTTTTGAGAAGATCCCCAGCACGATGACCGGGAAGAAGCTCGCCGCCGCCAAACCAAACGCAAACGCAACCACTTCCCCCACAAACCCCGGCGGATTCACGCCGAAATAGCCGGCGATGATGACGGCGACACCGATCACGAACCGGCCGACCTTCAGGCGTTTCTGCTCGGTCGCTTTCGGGTTGATGACGCGGAAGTAGAGGTCATGCGCAACACTTGACGAGATTACCAGCAGCAGCCCGGACGCGGTCGACAGCGCCGCCGCCAACCCGCCCGCCGCGACCAGCGCGATCATCCAGTCTGCAAGCCCCGCCATCTCCGGGCTTGCCAGCACGATGATGTCCTTGTCCGGCTGATGCTTGCCGCCCAGGTCCACGAGTTTCTGCCTCGCCGCTTCACCGCCGTTGGCGGCGACCCAGGCGTTTGAGTCTTCGCGGATCGCCTTGGCCGCCTCAGCGTCGCGCACCGTGTCGACCTTGAACATCTCGTTGATCGTCGGGTCGTTGTGCATCTGCACACGCCCGTCCCCATTGAAGTCGAACCAGGCGATCAGCCCCGATTTGCTCCAGCTGTGGTACCAGTCCGGCAGCGTCTCGGCGGTCTTATTGTTCAGCCCGTCGGTCGTGTCCAGCATGTAGTACCGAGCGAACGCCGCGGTCGCCGGCGCGGTCAGGTACAGCATCGCGATAAACGTCAGCGCCCAGAACGCGCTCCAGCGGGCCGCCTTGACCGTGCGGACCGTGTAGAAGCGGATGATCACGTGCGGCAGCCCCGCCGTCCCCGCCATCAACGCCAGCGCCACGCAGAACACGTTCAGCTTGTTCCATTTGTCCCCGGTGAACGTGTCGGTGTAGCTGGTGAACCCGAAGTCCTGATTGATCTGGTTGAGCTTGTCTAATAGGTATGGCCGCGCCGGGTCGATGCTCTCCAATACCTGGCTGCCCATCCCGACCTGCGGGATCGGCTGACCGGTGAGCTTGATGCTGATCGCGATCGCCGGGATCAGGAACGCGGTGATTAGCACCCAGTACTGGGCGACCTGTGTCCAGGTGATCCCCTTCATCCCGCCGAGCGTCGCGTAGATGAAGACGATGAGCATCCCGATGAGCACGCCGTACTCCAGCGGGACCTCCAGGAACCGGCTGAAGACGACGCCGACACCCTTCATCTGACCCGCGACGTATGTAAACGACACAAAAATCGCACAGATCACCGCGACGAGCCGCGCCGCATTGGAGTCGTAGCGGTCCCCGATGAAGTCCGGCACCGTGAAGTGCCCGAACTTCCGCAGGTAAGGCGCGAGAAGCAACGCCAGCAACACGTACCCGCCGGTCCAGCCCATCAGGTAGACGCCGCCGGCGTACCCCATCGTCGAGATCAGCCCGGCCATCGAGATAAACGACGCCGCGCTCATCCAGTCCGCCCCGGTCGCCATCCCGTTGGCGATCGCCGGCACACCCTGCCCCGCAACATAAAAACCCTTCGTGTCCTTCACCCGACTTATCCAGGCGATGAACAGGTACAAGCTGAACGACAGCCCCACAAACACAAACGTCCATGTCTGGATCGGATCGGTTCCGAATATCCGCATCACTTACTCCCCCCATCAAGCCCGGTCATGGCCCCCGGGGCCTTGGCCGGGGTTCCCGCCACCGTGCCCCCATTACGCAGCTCCGTCAGCTCCGCATGGTGCTTCTTATCCAGCCTGTTCATCGCCAACGCGTAGATGAAGACGATCAGGACAAACCCGATGATGCTGCCCTGTTGTGCGAACCAGAAGCCAAGCGGGAACCCGCCGAAGACTTTGTATTGATTGAGCGTGTCGGCAAAGAGGATGCCGCAGCCTAAACCGACGACCGCCCAACACGCGAGCAGCACGGACATCAGCGTGATGTTGGCCCGCCAGTAGCGTTTAAGGGATGCTTGGATACGGGGGTCTTGGGGGTTCTGGGGATCAGGTGGATTTCTCTGGGCGTCCTCATTGGATGGTTCATTCATAAGCTTGTGACTCTGTCATGCCAGTTGTTAGAAATGCACGCCTCGGCCCCCGCCCCCTGAATCCCGAATCATAATGGAGCCGAGGGGGATCGAACCCCTAACCTCTGCATTGCGAACACAGCGCTCTCCCAATTGAGCTACGGCCCCGTAGCAGAACCATTGTGGCGACCGGGTGTGGGGGGGTCAAGTTGTCGCGTATGAAGCGGTCGGGATGAGTGGCGGATCGAGTCTGAGGCTTCATTTACCGGTAGCGGGTTCTGCTTCGATTTTGCTTGCAGTGATGCGTGCTTGAATCTTAAGGGCTAGTTCCTTCGCTTGTTCGAGCTGCTGTTCGTTCATACGCGATTGGATGTGTTTCAGGTTGGACACCGCGTTCTCGTTGTTACCCACTGTGGCGAGTGCGGTCCAGGCGTAGGCAAGTATGATGTCCTGTGGGATGCCTTCGCCATTCAGGTACATACACCCCAGATTGTTCTGCGCATCTGGATCGCCCTGCTCAGCAGCCATGCGGTACCAGGTAGCAGCCTGGATGTCATCAATCTCTACGCCCTCACCGAAGTCGTACATCAATCCAAGATTGTATTGGGCTTTGTATTCGCCTTGTTCTGCCGCCTTTAAGTACCATTGAACCGCTTGTGAGTCATCCTCTTCTACACCTTCGCCCAAATCGAACATGATGCCCAGATTTAATTGAGCGTTGGAATCACCTTTTTCAGCTGCCTCTCGGTACCAAAGCATGGCCGCCCTGTTGTCTTCGGGTGTGCCCTCGCCATGATCGTACATCAGAGCAAGATTGAATTGAGCGTCTATGTCACCCTGTTCGGCCGCCATGCGATACCACTTGACGGCCTCTTCATTATCTTCGGGGACACCTTCGCCTTCATCGTACATCACGCCCAGGTTGCACTGCGCCATTGGATTCCCCTGTTCCGCAGCCCGCCGGTACCACATGACGGCCCGGGCATCATCGTTGGGGACGCCATTTCCATAATCGTAACACTCCGCCAACTGGAACTGTTGTTCGGCGTCACCCGCTTCAGCCTCGGCGGTCATCTGGGTGATCTGCTCAGCCGTGTAGGTAGTGGGTTCTTCGGCCCAAGCGAAGGTGACGAACAGGGCGCTGGCCAGTGTGGCGGTGTTCAAGGGGCGTTTTCGCATCAGGGGCCTCCATGTTATGGTTCAGAAAGCATCATAATGGATGGGGGGCTGCCATCGCACGCACCCACCGCCTGATGCGAGCCGGTCTGGGGGTGGAATAAGTTGGGTCCGAGAAGTTAAATAAGTCTATTTTTTTCCTTGACCCCGGCTTGGTCGGGGGGGTAACATACTGTGGATGGATCGGCCTTTGGGATCGCCCCGCAACGCGGGGTGCCGAGGGCCGCCGGGTGCTTCCCGGAGTGCCGCCTGATTATCCCTTATTTACAGGCGGGTCCATCGAGAAATCGGACAGGTCAGTCTGCTTGCAAGTTGATGAGACACCCCTGGACTTGGTCTTTAGCCGGACGCGAGCCCAAGGCCCCGGCCCGCTGTGCCGTGGGCGGTAAACCGGGGACACTCCGGGGGGTACTCCGGGGGCAACCTCCGGGGGTGACATCCGTTAGACTGTTCTGCGATCCAAAACGTGGAGGTCCGCCATGGCGAATAAAAATGACAGTTGGGGCATCGAGGTCGGGACGAACGCGATCAAGGCGGTGCACCTGACCCGCACCGGCGGCGCGAAGGGCAAGGTCCAGATGGTGGACCACGAGGTGATCCCATTTAAGAAGATCCTCACGACGCCGGACCTGAATGTCGCCGAGGCGGTCCAGGTGAATCTGGACCAGTTGATGGCCCGGCACAGCATGGCTAAGAGCACGGTGACGATCTCCGTGCCCGGGCACATGGCGTTCGCCCGGTTCGCCAAACTGCCCCCGGTCGAGCCTAAGAAGATCCCGGACATCGTGAAGTTCGAGGCGGTGCAGCAGATCCCGTTCCCGATCGAGCAGGTCGAGTGGGATTATCAGGTGTTCCAGCAGGACGACGCCCCGGACGTCGAGGTGGGCATCTTCGCGATCACCAAAGAAAAGGTGATGAACTACCTGACGAACTACCACGCGGTGAACCTGCGGGTGGACGGGCTGACGCTGTCGCCGCTGGCGGTGTTCAACGCGTTTGTCTACGACACGGCTGAGGACCCGCCGGAAGACGGCGTGATCTATATGGATATCGGCACGACGGCGACGGACGTGATTATCGTCGAAGAGGGCGGCATCTGGCTCCGCACCCTGCCGATCGGCGGCAACACGTTTACCGAAGCGTTGTGCAAGGCCTTCAAGCTCAGCTACAACAAGGCCGAGAAGCTCAAGCGCGAAGCGGCGACCAGCAAGTACGCCCGGCAGATCTTCCAGGCGATGCGCCCCGTCTTCGCGGACCTGGTGCAGGAACTGCAACGATCCCTGGGCTACTACCAGAGCCTGAACCGTGACGCGAACCTGACGAAGGTGGTCTGCGTCGGCTCGACGTTCAAGCTGCCGGGGTTGCAGAAGTTCCTCAAGCAGCAGTTGTCGATGGAGGTCGAACGGCCCGACGGGTTCAAGCGGATCGGTGTGGACGACAAGCGCGAGTCCGAGTTCGCCGACCAGGCACTGAACATGGCGACGGCGTACGGGCTGGCGTTGCAGGGGCTGGGGCTGGAGACGGTGTCGGCGAACATTTTGCCGAGCCATATCCTCAGCGCCCGGATGTGGAAGGCCAAGCAGCCTTGGATCGGTGCGGCGGCGGCGTGCTTCGTGGTGATGGCGGGGGTCGCGGCGGGCACGGCGATGAAGAGCGCCGGCGAGTTCGACACCGCCGTGCAGGAGGCGCAGCAGGTCTACCGACCGGTGAATCAGAAGGCGACCGCGCTGAAGAATCAGTTCGACCAGATCGATACGAGTTCAGACCCACGCCAGCGGATCGAGAACCTGCGCGGTGTGTTCCGGGCGCGGGCGTTGTGGCCTCAGCTGCTGGAAGACATCACCCGGGCCAGTCAGGCGCTGGACCCCAACGGCGAGCAGCCCGAGGTGCTAAGCAATAACTACACCAAGATCGCTTCGATACCGCGTGCCGAACGTAAGCGGGTCTATATCCAGTCGATCACGTCGCAGTACGTGGCGGGGGGCACGGACGCGGCGGCGGAAGGCGGGGCCCCGGGGACGCTGGATGAGATGGGCGGCTATGGCGACCCCTACGGCGGCGGTGGTGCCGGCGGTTACGGCGATCCCTACGGCGGCGGGGGTGCCGGCGGCTACGGCGATCCCTACGGCGGCGGGGGTGCCGGTGGCTACGGCGATCCCTACGGCGGCGGCGGTGCCGGCGGCTACGGCGATCCCTACGGCGGCGGCGGACTCGGCGGCGCGGAACTGGGCAAAACCTATACATTCAATGACTTCTTTGGTGATGGCAAGGAGCAGCCGCACTTTATCGTGACGGTCCGCGGAACAATGACCCACACCGAGGGCTCCAAGTTCCTGGAAGCGAATTTCGTGCAGTGGCTCAAGGACCACGCCGAGCCCAAGCCCGGCGACCCAACGACCGAGGGCCGGCTTTACCGGTTTGTGATCGACTCGGATGTCGTGAAGAATTTCGGCAAGGTGCCGGTCACGGAAACGCCCGGAGCCGGGAATACCGGCGATCCGGGTTACGGTGGTGCCGCGGCCGGGACAGGATACGGCGCGGCCCCCGGTCAAGGCGGTTACGGCGGCGCGGGTGGCTACGGCGGGGCGGCGGACTACGGCGGCGGCTACGGGGGTGGCGGTTATGGTGGGGGGGCAGGGGCGACCGACCTGGCGTCACTGCTGCCCAGACGACCCATGCTTGAGGAAGACCGTTCCAATGATTACCGGTTCGAGCTTCAGTGGAAGGTCGAGTTATTGAATCCCAATGGCGATTTGGCTGAAGAAACCCAGGACACGCCGGATACCGGGACTGAAAGCCCCGACCCGATGGATGTCCCGGTCGAGGAGACACCGGAGACCCCGCAAGCCCCGGAGCCCGGGCCGACCGCGGTAATACCCGGAAACGATGATGAAAGGGGTGCGTCATGAAGAACATTATCATGTGGGTCAAGACGAATGTGGTCACGGTGCTCAGTGTCGTCGTGATGCTCGCGTCGGTCGGCGTGATCGCCTGGTCGATGTCCAGGGGCAACGCCGCCGCAGAGTCGGCCTCCAAGGAAGTCACACAGATGACACGTACCTTGGATAGCCACACCAACGTGTCCGTGCCTTACCCGCCGGCGGACATCGATGCGCCGCCCGAGGAGATCCCGGGTGTGACGATCACCAAGGCGACGCTCGACCACCTCGGGGAGGTGTACGGGAAGATGAACAACGAGTATGAGCTGACCTACCGCCCGTTCGTCAATATCAACAGGAAGGGGCATTTTCTGCTGGTCCCCGGCGTGCTCCCCAAGACCGACGCCAGCCACCTGCGTCACGAGGCGCGGACGAGGTACCGCGAGGCGTTCGTGCAGATGTTCGAGCCCTACGACGACGCCCAGCCCGGCGCAGCGAGGCTCAACGCGGCGGGGCCTCTGAACCCCGAGGAGTTGCAGTTCGAGCTCGCGCGGGTCGAAGAGGGCTACCGCCCCAGCACCTACAGCCCCGGCGCGGGCAGTACGGGTCTGAGTGAAGCCGACCGCAAGGCGATCGAGGGACAGAAGAAGCAGCGTGCCGAGGAGATGCTCATCGAGCGTGCCCGGCAGATCCACCTCTACGCCGACCCAAATATCCAGAGCACCGGTTTTCCATTCCAGGTCGGTGCTTGGAGTCTGGCGACCGGGCTGCCGACGTTTACGCAGATCTGGGAAGGCCACATGGAGTTGTGGATCCAGCAGGACATCGCCCGGGCGATCGGGATCGCCAACGAGGTTGACCAGGAAGACCGCAGCGTGATCGAAGCACCGGTCAAACGTCTGATCTCGATTGATGTGATCCCCGGCAACGTCGGGCTGGACACGCTCGGCGGGATGAATATTAAAGGCAGCGTCAAGACCAGTTCCGCTGGGGCCGGGGGCTACGGAGCCGGTGGCTACGGCGGTGGCGGTGCGGTGGGCGGTTATGGTGGTATCGGTGCGGCCGCTGGCGGAGCAGAAGCTGGAGCGGCTCCCGTGGCGGCGGCGGGCAGCCCAGACGCCCCGTTGTCGGTGGATTACAACGCCGGCCCCAGCGGGCGGACCTCGAACGTGATCTACGACGTCCGCCACGCACGCATGGTCGCCATCGTGGATTACGAGCAGCTCCCCAAGCTGTTTGATGCCATAAGCGAGGTCAACTTCATGTCGGTGCTGGATTGTCAGATCCAGGACGTCGACGAGTATCAGGCGCTTCTGCAGGGTTATGTCTACGGCACGGGCGACGCGGTGCAGGTGGACATGCTGATCGAGACGATCTGGCTCCGCGAATGGACCAAAGAGTTCATGCCTCAGCAGATCAAACAGAAACTGGGTCTTGCTGAGCCCGCGCCCGTAGAGGCCGTTGACGAAACGGGCGGCTTCTGATTCAGGTGTTGAACCTGGCGGAAGCTGTTCGGGTAGACCGTCCGGGGCGTATCGGGAGAGTGACACAGCGGCGACGAAGCCGCGACAGAAAGGGATAAGATAATGAACCCTAAAGACGCCGGATTTTTCCTGAAGAATATCGAGAAGCTCGTGCTGGGTGTCTCGGTCCTGATCCTGCTTGTGGTCGCGTGGTGGTTCCTGATGGGCAACCCGTTCGCGATCGAAGTCGGCGGCCGTGACCTGGGTCCTGGCGATATCACGGACACGATCGCCAGGAAGGCCGAAAGTCTGGATAAGGCACTGAAGAATGACGTCAGCGCCCTGCCCGATCGGGAGAAGCTGGAGTACTCCGAAGCGATCCTTAATCAGATGGCGGAAAAGCCGACGTCGATGCAGTCGCTGCTGCCGCTGGCATCTGGCGGGCTGACCAAAGAATGGGGAGATGATGATGGAGTAGCTCCCAGCTACAACCTGCCCCGCCCGCCGATCGCCGAGGGCCTGATGACCCGCAAGGGCCACGCCGTCCTCAGCGACAATATCCCCACACGCGAGATGGAGGGCTTCATCAAGCTGGTCGGCAACCACCAGCCGCGCGACTTCTCCTACGTTAGCGTCGCCGCGACATTCGATATGGACGAATGGGTCGAGCGTCTACAGTCCGGCGACAAGGACACCCGGGTCCCGGCGCGCTGGTGGAACAGCATGCTCGGCATCTCCGGCGTGATGCTCCAACGCCAGGAGCTGGACGAGGCGACCGGCCAGTGGGTCAACGAAGTATTTGTAGACCCGATCCCCGGTCAGTTGGCGTTCAAGCCGACCACCAAGTTCAAGGCCACGAGCCTGCAATCCAAAGAAGCAATCATGGCCGTCCGTGGCAGCCAGGAGCGTATCGCACGCCCCGAATTCCCCATGACCAAGGGCAACATCAGTTGGAGCCCGCCGAACGAAGACGCTCAGGAGCTGGACGCCGAGGGGCAGCGCAAGCTCGCCCGTCTGAACGGCAAGATCGCCAGCCTCAAGGAACGGATCGTCAAGATGCAGGAACAGGCGATTCGGGCGAATGAGGCGGCCGCCGCCAGTGCTGACCGTGCGCAGCCTGACCGGGGTGCACGTCGTCCCGCGCCAAGGGCGACACGTGGCGGCGATACCGGTGGCTACGGTGGAGGCGGCGGTTACGGCGGCGATACGGGCGGTGGACGCACCTCCCGTCCCCGCGGCAATGCACGCACAGCCGACGCGCCGCCGACCCCCGAAGAGCAGATCGCTCTGTTGCAGGAGCAGTTGATCGAAGCCAAGATCGATCGTGATGAATTACTCGGCATTGAGTCCGATGTACTCAGCCGGCAGGGTTACACCGGCGATTATGGTGGCGGCTATGGTGGTGAGGGTGGCTACGGTGGTGAGGGCGGTTACGGTGCTCCCGGTGGTTACGGCGCACAAGGTGGCTACGGTGCGCCGGGTGGGTACGGCTCGCCAGGCGGGTACGGCGCGCCAGGCGGCTACGGCGCACCAGGCGGTTACGGCGCGCCAGGCGGCTACGGTGCCCCAGACGCCTACGGCCAACCCGGAGAAGCCCAGCCCGAGTCGCGCAAGATCCAGGTCTGGGCCCACGACCTCTCCATCGAGTCGGGTAAGGTTTACCGCTACCGCTTGGTTGTGAGTGTGCTAAACCCGTTGTATCGACAGAAGCGGGTTGAAAAAACCCAACAGGAAGAGAACTTCGACAAGATCTCGCTTGGGCCGGATACGCAGGAGCTGAACGCCTCGCCCTGGTCCGACCCGGTCCGTGTGGATAGCAAGCACTACTTCTTTATGGTGAAGGGCTCGGCCCAGTCGCAGACCGCCCGCGCCGAGGTCTGGCGGGTCCACAACGGCCGTTGGGTGAATCACGAGTTCGAGGTCCGCCCCGGCGACCCGATCGGGCAGGTGGTCAACAAGCAACTGCCCGGCGGCGGCCAGCAGGACCTGGACTTGTATGTCGGGCTTGTCATGGTCGACCTGCTACAGGCGAGCGCGTCTTCCGGCTTAGGCGGCGGTGGAGTCCGCATGCTCTACCTGGACCCCGAGACGAACAGGATCGACTCACGTTCCGAAGATAATGACCGCAACAACGCCGACCGCATCCGGCTCCAGAACGAGCTGGCGCTGGAGGCGGAGTTGGCACTGAGCGGCCCGGGCGATACCGGCGCCCCGTTAACGTACTGAGCCGGTTTATCCGGTATCGATCAGTTGTTCTGATTATCAAGAAGCAGCCCACGTCTCATGATGTGGGCTGCTTTTGTCAGGGCGAAGCGAGGCTTTGACTCCTACCGGCTAGCCTGATCGAACGTGGCCTATCAGCTCAACAACCGGGTGATGTCGTTGTAAGTCACAAACAGAAACACGCAGGCGAGCAGGGCCAGCCCGGCGAGGGTGGCGACCGTCTGAACCTTGACGCTCACGGGCGATCCCTTGATCTTCTCGATCGCCAGGAACACCGCCTGCCCGCCGTCCGTGATCGGGATCGGCAGGAAGTTGATCACCGCGAGGTTGATGCTGATCAGCCCCAGGAAATACAGCAGGTACTGCCAGCCACGCTCGGCGATGATCGTGCCCTGGTGGACGATCCCGACCGGCCCGGACACCACGTCCGCGGGCACGGTCCGTTGAAACAGCCGGGTCAGCAGCGTGTAGGTCTGTGTGATGAACTGGTGCGTCTTGGTGAAGCCCAACGCCGTCGCTTCCAGCGGGTCATCACCGACGACCGGGACCTGGAGCATCATCGGCAACAGGCCCTGGGGGAGCACCGCCAGCCAGCCGGCGTTGGCGATCTGCTCGGCGTCTTCTACCGAAAGCGGGATCGTCACACGCTCAGCGGGATTGCCGGCGATATTCAACTCGTACCCTATGACCACCTCGCTTGCACCGCCCTTTGACACGATCCTGGCAAGGGCGTCTTGGAAGTCTGCCCAGGAACTAATCACCTGGTCGTTGACAGACGTGAGGCGCGAGCCCCCGATGATGTTTGATTTCGCGGCGGCGGAATCTTCGATGGCGCGGCTTATGATAGGGGCATCCGCCACGAATTCGAGTTCAACGCCTATCTGGTTCTTCTTATTCGGTTTGATCGGGTCGATCCTGACCTCTTGACCGCCGCGTAAAACGGTCAGTGAAATCAGTTCCCGTTTTGCTTCTTTGATGGTCTTCAGGAATGTCAAGTGGTCGGGCCAGGCAATGCCATTGACCGCGGCCACGATGTCACCGGGCTCAAGGCCGGCATCCGCGGAGGGTTTGTTTTCTACCGCCTTCACGATCTGAACGGCGGGGGCAAGGCCCAGGAGATTGCTGGGGTTATCCGGCTGCACGGTCAGCAGCGGGATCGTAGCGACATTGATAACGACATCTTCATTCTTTTCGGTGTCGGTGAAAGTAATTGACACACCCTGGTTAGCACTTCGATCTACCTTGGTTTCGTATTGTGAGAAGGTCTCCACGGGCTCCCCGTTGACAGCCGTAATCGTCATGCCGCGTCGTAAACCGGCTTCATAGGCGGGTGTGTTTTTCTCGACCTTTCCGACCTTTAGACTCATCGGTGGCTCTACGCCGATCCAGTTGAGACCGCTTGTTGTATTGATCTCGGGCGTGACCAGGTAAGTCAGGTCGGCAGGCTCGCCGGGGCGCTTGACGGTCATCGTCAGGGGCGTGTCTTTGCCGGCGAGGATGGTGGCGTACTTGACGTCCAGCATGTCGCCGGTCTCAACGCCATCGATATGGGTGATGTGGTCGTCGGGTTGCAGGCCCAGGTATGCCGGGTCGTTCTCGTGGCCTTGTGCAAAAGCGGTGGCGGCGGGTGCGTTTGGCGCGACGTCGCCGACGATCGCCGGCGGGAACATCACGCCGGACATAAACGCGATGATGAAGAAAATCATCCCGAAGATCAGGTTCATGATCACGCCGGCCGAGATGACGGCGAACCGTGCCGACACGGATTTGTTGTTGAACGCCCGCGGGTCTTCGCTACGCGCGGTCGGGTCCATGTCTTCCTGCCCGAGCATCTTGACGTAGCCGCCCAGCGGGATGTAGTTCAGCCGGTACTCAGTCTCGCCGAGCGTCGAAGGGTCGGCCCCTTCGGCTAAAAGCTTTTCGTATTCGGGCTCGGTGGTCCCGGTGCGGAACCCCAACCCCTTACGCCAGGTGAGCAGCGAATGGCCGAAGCCGATCGCGAACTGCGTTGTCTTGATCCCCACCATCTTGGCGACCAGGAAGTGGCCCAACTCGTGGATGAAGATCAGGAAGCCGAAGCCGATGATGATCAACGCGAAGGCGAAGTAGAAATTGCTCGTCAAGAAGTCCATGGTCGTGTCCGTTGTGATGCGTGTGTGTGTTCGTTGTCTGATTAAACTACGGTTTTACGGCGGTCATACTGAGTTCGGCGATCCGGTCCTCGACAAACTCACGGGCGAGCCGGTCGGCTTCGATCACGGTGTCTAGTCCGTCGAGCGGCTGGGTCGGGATCTGTGAAAGAGCCTCCTCCGCCAGGTCTACGATACGACCGAAGGGTATCCGGCGTTCGAGAAAAGCCTTGACAGCGGCCTCGTTCGCCGCGTTGAGCACGGCCCCGCTGGACCCGCCGGTCTGGATCACCTGATACCCCAGCCGGGGGGCCTTGAACCGTTCGAAATCGACCGGCTCGAAGCTCAACCCCCTTAGTGTCGACCAATCCATCGCGTCGCTGCAACTCCCCACACGGTCGGGGTAGGTCAGGGCGTACTGGATCGGGGTACGCATGTCAGGCGGCCCCAATTGGGCGAGCGTCGAGTTGTCGGTGAATTCCACGAAGCTGTGGACCACCGACTCGGGGTGGATCAGCAGGGCGTTCTTGTCGCCGGGCAGATCGAAGAGCCAGTGCGCCTCGATCACCTCCAGCGTCTTGTTCATCATCGTGGCGGAGTCGATCGTGATCTTAGGCCCCATGCTCCAGGTCGGGTGGCGCAACGCCTGATCGACGGTGGCATCTTGCATCGTCTCTTTGTCGGCCGTGCGGAAGGGGCCGCCAGACGCGGTCAACACGATACGTTTGACCGGTGCGCGGTGATTGCTTTGTACGCTGTCGGGATGCGTGTTCAGGCACTGGAAGATCGCCGAGTGTTCGGAGTCGACCGGGATGAGCTTCGCGCCCGAGGCCTGGAGCATCGGGCGGACCAATTCGCCGGCGGCGACGAGGGTTTCTTTATTGGAGAGGCTGACCGTCAACCCCTGCTTGATCGCTTGCAGCGTCGAGGCGATGCCCGAAGCGCCCACAATGGCGGCGGCGCAGTCGGTGGCCTCGACTTCTTTAACCAGGTCCACAGCGGCGTCGGGTCCGGCGAAGACAACGGCGTCGGGCAAGGCCTGACGGATAACTTGCGCCTGTGTGGCATCCGCGATGGCGAGGGATTTCACCTTGAACCAGCGGGCCTGCTCGATGAGTGTCTTGCTGTTGGACCCCGCGGCGAGGCCGACCACCTCGATCGACGCGGCCGCCGAACGGTTCAGGTGGTCGACGACGTTAAGCGTGTTGGTGCCGATCGATCCCGTGGAGCCCAGGACGATGAGCTTGCGCGTTGTCGCGGGGGCGGGGGTCATGAGGGCTCCCGGACCGGCTCAGACTTCGCGATGACTTGGTTGGAGTAGCCGCCGTCGTTGTCACCGGCTGACGCCTGGACTTCCACGGCGGGTTGTGCCGCGTCACCGCCAGCCGCGTTGTCAGAGCCCGCCTCACCTTGTGGCTGCTCGGCCGTGCCTGATTTGGACTTGCCGCCACGGCGTCGTCGGCGGCGTGGGCGCTTACCCTTAGTTTCTTCGGCTTCATCATCAGATGCATGAGCCTGGCCGTTGCCAGCCACGTCCTGATCAGGTTGGTTCTGAACATCCTGGTCGGCCTCGGCCTGGATGGTTTTCTTCTTCCGGCTTCGGCTGCGACGTTTCTTCTTGGGCGAAGCGTCTTCCCCTGTATTCTCCGAAGACGCATCATCCTGAGATTCATCTGATTGCGATTCGACCGTGTTGCTGTCCCCCTCTGTCGAGTCGGTATCGGATGACTCCGCTTGTGAATCATCCGTTGTTCTCTTTTTCCGGCCACGTCCTCCGCGGCGTCGGCGGCGTTTCTTCTTGGTTCCGCTTTCGTCGTCTTCACCGGACTCAGATGCCGCGGGCTCGCCCGGCTGCGACTCAGCCGCTTCATGCTCGTCGCCGCCGGAGCCGGGGCTGGCGTCGGTTTGGGCCGACTGTTGCTCGTCATCACGACCCCCCCGGCCGCGTCGGCGTCGGCGCCGACGGCGCTTGGCGGTCTTCTCTTGGTCGTCTTCGGCATCCGGTGTGGCGGATTCTTCCGGGCCCGGGTAGCCGGAGATATCGATCGGTGGTGTCTCCGTATCCTCATCGAGGTCCAGACCCTCGATCTCCGGCAGGGCGTCGCCCTGGATCTCGACAAAGGTCGAGTCGGTCGGCGGGGAGATACCTTTGATGTCGCTGAGTGTGTCGAACTCCATCTGCCCGCCGCGCTCATCGAACAGGCGGATCTCGACGTAGTCGACGGAACTGCCGCCGACGCGGACGGTGACGGGCTTGCCGTAACGGTTCTCCAGTTCAACCAGCTGCGACCGTTTGCGGTTCAGCAACTGAAACGCGGCGTCGGGGCTGATGATCAACTCGGCCCGGACGACGACATCACGGTGGAGCACCAGCGCAAGCCGTTGCATCACGTCCAGCACAACGGACTCGGGGCTCTTGACGTGCCCGTTGCCCCCGCAGGCGCTACAGAGCGATGACTGTGAGGATTCCAGCGAAGGGCGCATGCGCTGCCGTGTCATCTCCAGCAGGCCGAACTGACTGATGGAGCCAACGCGCGTCCTCGCCCGGTCTTTCTTGAGGTTGTTGCGGAAGCGTGTCTCGACCTGACGCCGACGCTTCATATCACGCATATCGATCAGGTCGTTTACGATCACACCGCCGAGGTCGCGCAGACGCAACTGCCGACAGATGGCGTCAACCGCTTCCATGTTGGTGTTGAAGGCGTTGGTTTCGGCGTCACGGGCGCTGCGGCTCTTGCCGGAGTTCACGTCGATCGCGACCAGGGCTTCGGTCTGATCGAAGACCAGCGACCCACCGGACGGCAGGGGGGCTTCGTGAGCCTTGATCGCCTCGATCTGTCGCTCGATATCAAACCGGTGATACAGGGGCACTGGGTCGTGGTAGTAGCTGACCTTCGGCCGGGACCGCGGGCTCGCGATCGCCAGGAAGTCGTAGGCACGCTGGGCCGCCTGTGGGTTATCGATGACGACGCGTGTGATTTCGTTGGTGAAGACATCGCGGATCGTGCGGATGATCAGGTCCTGCTCGGTGTAGAGTTCGCCGACGCCACGGAGTTCTTTCTTCCGACGTTCGATGCTCTTCCAGAGGCGGACCAGGTACGCAAGGTCACGCTTCAGATCGGTCTTGGTCTGCCCCATCCCGGCGGTGCGGATGATGAAGCCAAAACCCTCGGGGGGTTTAAGCTCGGCGAGGATCTTGCGCATCTCCCGGCGTGCATCATCGTCTTCGACTTTGCGAGACACGCCAAGGCGTTGCATCTGCGGCATCATCACCAGGAACCGGCCCGGGATCGAGAGGTAGCTGGTGAGGGTCGGCCCCTTGGTGCCAATGCCCTCTTTGAGGATCTGAACGAGGATGTCCTGCCCGCGTTTCAGGCACTTCTGGATCGGCGGGCGCTCGTGGCGGGGGGTCTTGCTGCCGACCTGTTCGGTCTCTTCGCGGTGCTTGGCCGAGAAGTAACTGGGGTGTAGGTCCGTGATGTGCAGGAAGCCGTTGCGCCCCTCACCGAAGTCGATGAAGGCGGCTTGTATTGAAGGCTCTACGTTGGTGACCTTGCCCTTGTAGATGTTCCCGACGTGTGAGCCCGCGCTTGCACGTTCCTGGTAGTACTCTTCAAGGACCCCGTCCTCTACGATGGCGATTCGGCACTCTTCGCCCGGGACGTAGTTGATCAACATCTCTGATTTTGGCATGAAATAATTAGCTGGAAATCATTGGTCTAAACTCGGAAGTCGTGGCGCAGAGATATCACGGCCCCGGAACGTCTTGGCGCTCCGGGTTCGGTTCTGTCTGCGTTTGGCTTCCGGTTCGTCACGAGTGACTCACAACCACTTTCGTTCTTGTGCGGTGTTTGCGCTCAAGCAGGTGTTGTTGCACCGGCGAGCGGTCAAGCCGCGGTTTTCGTTCCCGGGCGTCAGTAACCGATGGAACGTCCATCGAATACGCCCGGCATGGCTTTACCTAATTGGTCGCGTAAATAGTTGGCGACTTCCCTGTCCGAATCGAACGTGGCGGCCTTCCGGGCGACACGTCTGCATTGGTCGATCGATACCGCACGGATGATCTGTTTGATCTCCGGCAGCGCGGGCGGGGTGATCGACATCGACCGCAGCCCCAACCCGATTAACAGCATTGTATACTCTGGCACGCTGGCCATCTCCCCACAGAGGCTGATGTCCACTGAGGCCTTGTCAGCGGCCCTTATGACGTCCCGGATCAGCAAAATCACCGCCGGGTGGGCCCCGGAATACAGACTGGCGATCCGCTCGTTGCCCCGGTCCACCGCCACGGTGTACTGGATCAGGTCGTTGGTCCCGATGGACATGAAGTCCACTTCCTGGCAGAAGGTCTTGGCCTGGATCGCCACAGAGGGGACCTCGACCATGATGCCGACCGGGATATTCTCGCGGTAGGGGATGCCCTGCTCTTCGAGGTCTTCCATGACGTCGCCGAGGATCATGCGGGACTGACGCAGTTCCATGATGTTGCTGATCAGGGGGAACATGATCCGCACCGGGCCGGCCGTCGAGGCGCGGAGGATCGCACGGAGCTGGACCTTGAATAACGGCAGGTTCTGTAGACACAAGCGGATGGATCGGCATCCAAGGAACGGGTTGCGCTCGCTGGCGTCGGTGCCGGTGTTGTGGAACTTGTCCATCTTGTCCGCGCCCAGGTCCAGCGTGCGGACGGTCAAAGGCAGGCCCTTGAGGTTGTTGATCGCCTCCAGGTAGGTCTGGTACTGCTCTTCCTCGGTCGGCTCGGTCGTGGCGGCGAGGTAGAGAAATTCCGTGCGGTACAATCCGATGCCCTTCGCACCGTTGTTCAACGCCTGCTCGATTTCGTTGGGGAACTCGATATTGGCTTGCAGGTTGATGTCCGTGCCGTCTTTGGTTTCCGGCGGCAGATCGCGGATCTCGCCGAGCTTGTCCTCGAAGGCGACCATCCGGTCCGCCTGCTTACGCGACATCATCAGCTGTTCCGCGTCAGGATCAATCGTGATGATCCCGCGCTTGCCGTCGATGACGACCATGTCGCCGGTATTGACCTTGCGGGTGATGTCTTCGAGCCCGACGATCGCGGGGATTCCCAGCGCGTGGGCGAGGATCGCGGTATGACTGGTCATCCCGCCGGCGTCCGTGGCAATGCCCTTGATCTTGGACCGATCCAGCGAAGCGGTCTGGCTCGGTGTCAGGTCGTGCGCGATGATGACCGCGCTGGTTTCCAGTTGCCCCAGCTCGTCACGGGTCTTGCCGATCAGGTGCCGAAGAATGCGGCGTTCCAGGTCCCAGACATCCGTGACACGCTCACGCATGTAGCGTGAGTCTGCCTGGAGGAACTTCTTGCCCATCGCTTTGAGCACGGAGTAGACCGCGAACTCGGCGGTGACGCGCTGGTTCTCGATCGCGCCGCGGAACTCACCGACAAGTGTTTTGTCAGCCAGCATCCCGACGTGGAACCCGAAGATCGCGGCAAGCTCAGGGCCGACCCTGGCGGTGGTCTTGTCTTTGAGTTCGAGCACCTCGGCGGTCGATGCCTTGAGCGCATCATCCAGACGGGCAAGCTCTTTGGGGACCTGATTTGGCGCAACAGTCCTGCGCGGGATCGGCTGGTCTTCGCCGTCCAGCACCATCGCCGGCGCTATAGCGACGCCTGGCGATACCGGGATGCCTTTTTTAGTCAGCATGGGTCCGCATGGGAGGGGAACGTGGCATTGGTACGCTGCGACCGTCCCTGCGGGTCTCCTAATTGTTCATCCCGCCGATAAACGGTGAGATACGTGTCTTCGCGCGGTCGGTCAGGCCTTAGCGGCCTTCTTAAGCCGGGCGGCGCGGTCTGTTTTTTCCCAAGAGAAGCTGCCGTCGGCACCGGGCTTGCGGCCGAAGTGCCCGTGGGCGGCTGTCTTAGTGTAGATCGGCTTTTTCAGGCCCAGGTGTTTGATGATGCCCGAGGGGGTCAGCGGGAAGTGTTCTCGGACGAGCTTGCTGATCGTGGCGTCGGAAACCTTACCGGTCTCAAAAGTCTCGATATGGACACTGGTAGGCTGGGCCACGCCGATCGCGTAGGACAATTGGACCTCGCAGATCTCGGCCAATCCGGCGGCCACAATGTTTTTTGCGATATATCGGCCCATGTACGCGGCCGACCGATCGACCTTCGAGGGGTCTTTCCCGGAGAACGCGCCACCGCCGTGTCGGCCACGACCGCCATAAGTATCTACGATGATCTTACGCCCGGTCAGCCCCACGTCGCCGTGCGGCCCGCCGACCTCAAACTGCCCGGTGGGGTTCACGTGGATCGTCACCTTCTTAGGATCAAACAGCTTCTTGGGCATGCAAGGCTCGATGATGTGTTTGATCACCGCCTTCTTGAGTTGCGCCTGCTTGGCTTTGCCGTTCCACATCGGGCCGTGCTGCGTCGAGAGCACGATGGTGTCGATCCGAACGGGCTTGTGTTGGTCGTTGTATTCAACCGTCACCTGGCTCTTGGCGTCGGGACGCAGGCCCTTGATCTTGTTGCTCTGGCGGACCTTGGCGTGCCGCGCCACAAGCTTGTGGGACAGGTCGATCGGCAGGGGCATCAGGCTGGCGGTTTCACTGCACGCGTAGCCGAACATCAATCCCTGGTCGCCCGCGCCCTGTTCCTTGTGAAGGCCCGAACCGGCGGTCACGCCCTGGCTGATGTCCGCCGACTGCGAGTGCATCGTGCGGACGACGCCGCAGGTGTCCGCATCGAAGCGCATCCCGATGTCGCCGGTGTAGCCGATGTTGCGGATGGTGTCGCGGACCGTGAACTCAGCGTTATTCAGTGCTTCGATCGCCTTCTGGTTGTGGACCGTGATCTCGCCGCCAACCATAACCAGGCCGGTGGTGCAGAAGGTTTCACAGGCAACGCGGGCATTGGGGTCCACCGCCAGCAGGCTGTCGAGGATCGCGTCGGAGATCTGGTCTGACACCTTGTCGGGGTGTCCCATTGACACCGATTCGCTGGTGAAGTGGTAATTACCGCTGCTCTTGCCTTTTGCCATCTTGTTAATTCCTAATGATTTAGATCGTTTCTCGCCTCTTGATCCGGTCGGCGTAATCGCCTGAGCCGGGCGTGGCGCGGGGTGGGTAAATTCAATCCGAAGGCAGTGCCGACGGGTACAAGGCGTGTTTAGGATGCAGTTTGTAGCGGGTTCTGGGGTGTTAAGCAAACATGTGGAGCGATCAAGCGAGCTATTGATATGGTCGGATTAAAATAAATAAATCATTTAATAACAGGTTATTACGGTAATTTCTCGCTCAATTTCAGGCGTCTAAGCAGCATCGGCATGGTCAGGCCCTGAACTACGATCGAGAAAACCACCACGGTATAGGTCATAAAGAGGATCGCCTGGTAGCTCTGCGGGGCTTGTTTGCCCAAGGTTTCCTTTAAGGACAGGGCCAGCGCCACCGAGATCCCGCCACGCAGGCCGCCCCAGGTCAGTACTTTGACCGCGTGAGGTGTGAACTCGTGGAACCGCTTGAGCATGGTCATCGGCAGGCTGACCGCGACCAGTCGGGCACACAGCACCATCGGGATCGCCAGCAGCCCCGCTTCCAGGTTGATCGTGTCGAACGTCAGGACCAACACCTCCAGCCCGATCAACACGAACAGCACCGCGTTGAGTATCTCGTCGATCATTTCCCAGAAGGTGTCCAGGTGCTCGCGTGTGGTGTCAGACATCGCGAACGCTCGCCCGTGGTTGCCGATCAACAGGCCTGCGACCACCATTGCGATCGGCCCGGACAACCCCCACGCCACCGCCAGCGCGTAACCCCCCGCGACCAGCGCCAACGAAATCATCACCTCGACCTGATAGTTATCAACACTCCGCAACATCATGAAGGCGAGGAGGCCTATCGCAAAGCCGAAGAAGGCACCGCCGAGTGTTTCTTTCGCGAATAGTACCGCGACCTCATCGGCCTCGACCTCTAATGCATGCTCATCATCCCCTGTTATTTCAGCTTCTTCGTGTGTCGTTGTTTCGACGTGTTGTTGTGTCGTTGCGGCCGTAGCCGTGGGTTTCTGTCCATGCCCGTGCCCACCGAACCCTGCAACACCCATCAGCGCCAGGAACACCACCACACCTACACCGTCATTGAATAGTGATTCACCCGCGATCTTGGTTTCCAGATTTTTCGGTGCGCCCAACGTCTTTAGAATCGCCAGCACCGCGATCGGATCGGTCGGCGAGATCAACGCACCGAACAATAAGCAGTAAATCACCGGCATGTCCTGCCCCAACAACTGGAACAGGCACCACGTGAGCAGGGCGACCAGCGCGGTGGACGTCACCACGCCCAGCGTCGCCAGCAGCGCGACCGGCCACTTCTGCGACCACAGCCGGCCCATATCCACGTGCAACGCCCCGGCGAACAGCAGGAACCCGAGCATGCTGTTGAGTAAGGCCGCATCAAAATCGATCTGATCCAGCACCTGCCGGGCCTTGTCCCCGACCGAGGGCACGAACTGCGCCAGTCCGATAAGCCCCAGCGAGAACGCCAGCGCCAGGACCATCAACCCGATCGTCTGAGGCAGCCGCAGGAACCGGTGGTTCAGGTACGCCATCAGCGCGGTGAGGGTCAGCAGCAACGCGATAATCTGAAACAAGCCCACTATCAACCCTTTCCAGTGATAGAACCCTGCTCGGAGTCTTGCGCAGTGTAACGTCTGTCATCGTTGCGCTCCCACCGCAGCCGTTCCGATAACTGCGGCGGCCGTCCCCTTTCCACTGGATCGTGCCGCGTTGCCGATGACCCTCAAGCCGGTCGCGCTATGCGCGTTATGGATTTGTCTGGACCCGTCCGTCTTAGGAGAGCGCCCGTGAGTGAGGATTATACGCAAGGCCAACCATTCCCCGCCGTCGCCGGCTTCGGCTCCCAGGGAGCTTCCGCCGAGCTTCAATCCGTCCTCGACCGGGTGAAGGACGAACGGCTCCGTCTGCTTCGGCTTCTTAAAGACTGTGAAACCCGCTTCGGCACCACAGGCGTCGTCCCGCCCGCCGAGGAGATCGCCCGGCTGACGGGTAAGGTCCGCGCCATCGACGACGCCGTACGCAACCGCTACGACCAGCTCCGCCACGACGAGACCATCCTCGAGAAACGTGCCTACCAGGTGGACCAGATCCGCGATGGCGTCAAGGAGCTGGCCGACCAGCTGAACAACCAGATCAACAAGGTCCGTGACTACCAGCCGGAACTCGCCGCAGCCAGGCAGGCCGCCCAGGACGCGATGGAGCAGATTGTTTCCGAGGCACGGTCACAGCTGAACCTGCTCGGCGATAACGTCGCCGACCGGCTTGGTGAATACCGGCACGCACAGTCCTCCGGCCAGGAACAGCTGCGCGAAGCACGAAGAGAGATCGAGAAAACCTTCGCCGACATCGACCACCGGCTCGCCGCCGCCGCGGGGCTCGCCCGGGACGAGGCGCAGAAGCTGATCGACCCGATCTTCGGTCAGTTGGAGAACCACGCCACCGACTGCGGTCAACGCATCCAGCAAATGATCGAATCCGCGGACAACACAGTCCGCGAGAAGATCGAGGCCCTGCCCGCCGAGGCACAGAAAACCCTCGAACCCACACGCGAGGTCCTCAACTCGGTCATCTCCGATGCCCGCGAGCAGATCACCGCCGTCAACGACGCGATGAGCCAGCTTGACGACCGGCTAAACGGTGTCGCCGACCAGGCAGAGGGCATCATTGAGAACCAACTCGACTCCATCGCCCACCGCGCCGGACAGGCGATCGATGACCTGCTCGCCCGCCGCATACAAGAGCAGCAGGCCGAGTTCCAGCAACGTGAACAGGCCATGGACAAGAAGCTCAACGACCTGTTCCTCCAGAAACAGGCCGAGATGATTGTCGCCCTCGACGAACAGGCCGAGGGCCTGATCAACCGCCTGAAGGTTCAGCACGAAGAGAAGTTCGAGGCCTTGCTCTCCGAACGCATCGACATCGTCATCGCCAAAGCCGAGTCCCGCGCGCAAGAGCTGTCACAGCAGGTCCAGGGCCATCTGTCTTCTTCTCTGGATCAGAAGCACGCCGAAGCCATCGAGGCCAACCACAGGATCGAGGCCGAGGCCGAGGGCATCGCGAAGAAGGCGGACGAGAAGGCTGGCGAGGTCGCCCGTGTGATCGAAGACAGCCTGCGCGAGCACGTCGTCGAAGCGATGAGCCGGGCCGACGGGATCACCGATCCGTTCAGGGCCAGGCTCGAAGACGCGATCGCCAGCCACCGCGCCGAGGCCGATGCATACTCCAAGACCACCGAAGATGAACTCTCCGCCAAGGCCAAGGCCCACTGGGACGCCTTCCGCAGCGAGACGCAGGCCGCGCTGGACAAGCAGAAGCAGGTCCTCGAGGTACAGGCGCAGGACACCATCAACGCGACCCAGCAGAACATGAAGGAGCGCGTGCAGGAACTCTGCGCCGCGTCCCAGAGTATGGTCGACCTGCTCGAGCAGCAGCTCACCCGCAAGCTCAAGGCCGTCGAGCCTCAGGCGCAGCAGACGATGGAGTCCATCGAAAAGCTGGCCGTCGAACGCCTCAGCCAGATGCGCGACAACGCCGAGCAGATGGTCAAACTCACCGAAGACCAACTCAGTAAGCGTGTCGCCGATCTGTCTCCCAAGGCGGTCTCCGCCGCCCGCCACGCCGAGCAGGAACTCAACGAACACATGGCCCGTGTCCGGCAGGAGGTCGAGAACATCCTCGTGCCGCTGCGTCGACAGGCCATCGAAGAACTCGGCCAGATTGCCGATGTCGGTAAGAACATCCGCGGGTCGGCAAGACGCGATGCCAGGCATGATGCCGGCTCCACCGAACCCCCGGTCGTCGATCCCAGTAAGCTCTCGACCCCACTGAACGAGATGGCCAACCGTATGGGCAAAAAGGCCGCCAAACTCGTCGGCACCCGCAATGAAAACGAGCCGATCCCCGGCCAGCCACCCGCCGAGCAACCCGGTGACGACCGCCGGGCCGCCTAAGCCCGGGAATCACCACGCCCCCCATCAGACCTGAACAAACCCGGTCAAGGCGTCAAGCCCTGGCCGGGTTTTATGCATACATCCGCTCGCACCCACAACCTCCACGCCCCTCCAGCATGCCACATGAACCCACCATGCCACATGAAGCCACGACCCTCAGCTTAATAATTAGTATTTAGGCTAAATACTAATTATTGACTGGCACCACAAGAAGCCCCGTATGCACGAACAGTTCTTAATACCTTAAGCCCTAACCCCGAATCCCTGACCCTTTACCCTAAACCCATGACTTCAAGCTCCCCACACACGTTGCAACCGCCCGTGATTCTTGTAGAGTCCTGTGTGTCCGATGATGGACTATTTGAATAGGACCCACGCCATGACCGCCCCCGCAAGCAACGCCGTGAAAACCCGCACCGAAAAAGACTCCATGGGCGAGATGCCCGTCCCCGCCGACGCCCTCTACGGCGCCTCGACCGCTCGGGCCGTCGCCAACTTCCCCATCGCCAACCGCCCGCTCCCCCCGGCCGTCATCCACGCCTTCGGCCACCTCAAGGCCGCCTGCGCCCAGGCCAACCTCGACCTGGGCAAGCTGGACAAGAAACTCGCGGATGCCATCATCGCCGCCGCCGACGAGGTCGCCGAAGGCAAACACGACGCACACTTCCCCGTGGACGTCTACCAGACCGGCAGCGGCACCAGCACCAACATGAACGCCAACGAGGTCATCGCCTCGGTCGCCAACGACAAGCTGGGTTTGGGCGCGACGACCAAAGCCGCCGGCGGCGTCCACCCCAACGACCACGTCAACATGGGCCAGTCATCCAACGACACCTTCCCGACAGCCATGCACATCGCTGCGGTCATGGTGCTCAAAGATCAACTTCTTCCTGCTACAAACTGGTTGAGTAAAGCGCTCTATGGCAAACAGCAGGCGTACAGCGGTGTGATCAAGACAGGCAGAACACACCTGATGGACGCGACGCCCATCCAGATGGCCCAGGTGTTTTGGGGATATGGCAATCAGGTTAGTTCTGCTTCTGCGCGCGTCGTTACTTCGATGGTTGACCTGTGCCGTGATATGGCGATCGGCGGCACGGCTGTGGGAACGGGTATCAATACACACCCCGAATTCGCCCGCCGTGTCTGTGCGGAATTGACCAAACGGATCAAACCCGAAGATGCCCCTTTCGAGGAGTCGGAATGTCACCCCGAAACCCAGTCGGCGCGTGATTCTTTCGTGGCGGCCCATGCTTCATTAAAGACGCTCGCTGTCAGCCTCAGCAAGATCGCCAACGACATCCGCCACCTCG